>JAAYMV010000013.1 GCA_012521185.1 Bacillota bacterium | reverse complement strand
TTTGAGAAAAACTTGCTATTAGCCAAAGATAAAGTAAAGAGCAAATACTACAGCTAATAGATTAATAATCCAATTAGATTTTTTATCTTTATTCACAAGACCTACAATGCTGTTGATTACAGCATAAGAAATAAAGCCGAAACCAATTCCGTTAGCAATACTATAAGAAAATGGCATCATCACGATTGTTAAGAAAGCTGGAAAAGCTTCTGTAAAATCAGACCAATCGATTTTCAATACGTTTTGCATCATTAAAACTCCAACTACGATTAAAGCAGGAGCAGTAGCTGCTGATGGAATTAAACCTACTAAAGGTGTAAAGAACAAGGAAACTAGGAACAAGATGGACACAACAATACCAGTTAAACCAGTACGACCACCAGCCGCTACACCTGAAGCACTTTCTACAAATGTAGTTACAGTACTAGTACCAAGTAAAGAACCGGCAACTGTTCCTACAGCGTCTGCCATAAAGGCACTACCAGCTCGTGGTAAGTTTCCTTTTTCATCTAAGTAACCGGCTTGAGTAGAAACTCCAACTAAAGTTCCAGCAGTATCAAATAAGTCAACCATGAACAAAGACAACATCAAACCAATAGATCCAAGTTGAAATGCCTGAGTAAAATCAAGTTTAAAAGCTGTACTAGTAAAGGCAGACCAAGTTGGAAGCGAAACGATTCCAGTAAACTCTCCACTTACTCCAATTCCTGGCAGCATACCAAACAAGGTAGCAGCGATAATGCTAAACAATAAAGCTCCTTTTACTTTCATGGCATGAAGAATTGCAGCAACCAATAAACCGAAAATCGTGGTTAATGCAACAGGCGAAGTTAAATCACCTAAACTTATTAAGGTAGCAGGATCATCTACTACAATTCCTCCATTAATTAAACCTAACAATGCTATGAATAAACCAATACCAGCACTAATAGCTGCTTTCAAAGTCATTGGAATACTGTCAATTAATAATGTACGGAACTTGGTCGCACTAAGAATGATAAACAAAATACCTTCTAAAAATACAAGAGCCAATGCTCCTTGCCAACCTACTTGAACAGCAACAGTGTAGGCAAAGAAGGCATTCAAACCCATTCCTGGCGCTAGTGCAAATGGATAGTTGGACATTAAAGCCATTGCAACAGTTGCGATAACACTTGCTAAAATTGTAGCAATAAATACTCCATCCTTTGGCATACCCGCTGCGCTAAGGATGTCAGGGTTTACAAAAATAATGTAAACCATCGTCAAAAAGGTAGTAACCCCCGCAACAATCTCCGTTCTTACATTTGTGTTGTTTTCTCTTAGCTTAAAGCGACGCTCGAGAAAACCATCAGTAGAGCCTAAAGCCTTACTCATGTAGATTTTTCCTCCTTTGAATTTAAAAAAATAGTTATGATTATTTCATGAGTAAGTATTCGACTTAATCCGGCCACTCCCTTCTAAAAAACGAAAAATGTTCGTGTTAAATTATAAAATTACTTGCAAGCCAAGGTCGGTTTATTCCAAAACTGGCTTTGCTCCTGGCTTTGCTCCCTTTTGGAAATTTTATTTTTTAAAAAAATACTAACTAATAATGTTGTAGATGTAATTAACCAGTAACTTAACAACTGCGGTAATACTATGAGGAAACCTAATCCGGTAACTCCAATAAATAGCCACAGACCTAATTTGCCTCGAGTAGCTAATATAGCCGCTCCAATTCCCATTATTAAACCTAAAACACCATAATCAAAACTTAAGTGGCTAGACCAATGTCTAACCATACTAACGATCTCCCACATTTCATCAATTGAAATTTGACTGAGACCTGTAATTAACCAATTCCCATTTCTAATCGGTACTGGAAGGTTTATTATTTCTATCTCATCTACTAGGTAATAACAAAAAGGTAACAGACTTCCTGTAAGCAAGCTGCCAGGAAAGCCAAAATAATAACCGGCTAAGATCGGCAAAACCAATAATAATTTTGGGCTGGGCCATAACATAGCTAGCACTAGGCTAATAAAGATCAAAGGATAACGAAATATCCATGGACCTAATAGCAATACAGACAATCCAATTAACACAGCTAAACTTGCCCAGCTGACCATTAATGGCGGAAAAATTAACACAAAAATAAAAAAGACGGCTAATGACAAAGAATAAGCAGCTACCAACCCAACTAATAATGGTGCTAGATATAATTGAAAGCTCGATTGATAAAAACGTACTGTTTCAATTAAAGGTAAGCGCATCACAATTAAAGTGGTGATCATCGCCAAAACTACGTTAACGACATTTTTAAGCAGTCGTTTCCGCTTTACCAAATCACCAAATTCAGGCAAAACTTGCTCCATCAACTGCCAACTGCCTAAAGACATACGTAATTTGATTAGAGCCGTTTTAAATTCTTCCACATCTTTAAATCGCTGACGGGAATTATACTCGGTGGCTTTTCTTAAAATTTGTCCAAGTCTAGCCGGTACTACTTGTATTTGATTGTGCTGAATTAATGCTGATATCACCTTGGCCAAACCATAGATATCTGTTCGTTGATCAACAATCCCACCTCGTCTTTGTTCCGGAGCCATAAATCTAGGGGTTCCAATTATCTCAGGTTTTCCACTCTTTGTCTTGGCCGCAATACCAAAATCAGTGATTTTACATTTCCCAGTTTTAGCATCCCGCAGAATATTACCGGGTTTAATATCTTGATGCACAAAACCATGACGATGAATTTCGGCTAAGCCAGTGCAAACTTGAATGGCTAAATCAAGAATTTCCTCTAAATTTAACTTTTGCTGCATAATCGAGGAATGAGGTATGTATTCCATAACCAAATAGATTGATTGAGGTCCTTCCAATAAGTCATGGATTTTAACAATATGAGGATTATCTAATTTCGCCAATATCTGAGCTTCTAATATGGATACTTGATTCCGCGGCAAAACTTTAATAGCCACTTCTCGCCCAAGTTTTTCGTCATAAGCTTTAAAAACCTGCCCAAATCCGCCTTCCCCTAACTTAGCCTGAATTACATAGCGGTCAAATTTATCACCAATAATCATAGCCATCCCTCCACTACCATTTTGCACCAAATCTTAAAGACTTATTCTCCAGAAGGACAGTTGACATTGACCTTTGTTTGTGTAACAATACAATAACAAAGGATTTTCTTGGCGAAAGGATGAACTTGATAATGGGTATTAGAGAACGATATGGACTTACTAATAACTTAGCCGAACAGTTTCGCGGCGGAGTTATCATGGATGTAACAAATGTTGAACAAGCTAAAATTGCAGAAGAAGCTGGGGCAGTGGCTGTAATGGCTCTTGAAAGAGTTCCAGCTGAAATTAGACGCCACGGTGGAGTTGCTCGCACGTCTGATCCAAAAATGATTAAAGATATTATCAATGCTGTCTCCATTCCGGTAATGGCTAAAGTTAGAATTGGACATTTTGTTGAAGCCCAAATTTTAGAAGCAATTGGTATAGATTACATAGACGAAAGTGAAGTACTGACACCTGCTGATGAAGATTTCCACATTAATAAACGAGATTTTAAAACACCTTTTGTATGTGGTGCGAAAGATTTAGGAGAAGCCTTACGCAGAATTGGCGAAGGTGCCTCGATGATCCGAACTAAAGGTGAGCCAGGTACTGGTAACGTAGTGGAAGCAGTCCGCCATATTCGTACTGTAAATGCTCAAATTAGGCGCTTAACAACCTTAAGTGAGCAAGAATTAATGACTGAAGCGAAAAACTTACAAGCCCCTTACGATTTAGTAAAATGGGTTTCTGAACATGGTAAACTTCCTGTTGTCAATTTCGCTGCTGGCGGTATTGCTACACCTGCTGACGCGGCTTTAATGATGCAACTTGGCTGTGACGGTATCTTCGTTGGGTCAGGTATTTTCCAAAGCGGTGATCCAGTAAAACGGGCTAAAGCCATTGTTCAAGCTACTGCAAATTATAACAATCCTGAAATACTTGCCAAAATTTCTGAAGACCTAGGCGAACCAATGTCTGGGTTAGAGATTTCTCAAATACCAGACGAACAGCGAATGGCTGATCGTGGTCAATAAAAAATAACTCCCTAGCAGGCGCTAGGGAGTTTTCTTATAGGGCTAGTTTGTAAATGTTTAATACATCCTTTGGTGTTAGCTTCATAACCACACCTAAAGAATCACCGTTTGTCATTTTACATTTATTAGCCATTTCCTCAAGGCGCTGGTCATCAATACCTAACTCAGTTAAAGTAGTAGGTAAACCAATTTCCTTAAAGAACAGCTCTAACTGCCTAATTCCTTCTAGAGCAGTTTCTTCTAAGTTCTCTAGGTTCAGTTCCACATTCCAAACCCGATGAGCAAACTGAGCAAATCTGGGTAAATCATTTTTATATACATATTTCATCCACGCTGGATAAATGACCGCTAAGCCTGCTCCGTGAGCAACATCATAAATTGCGCTTAATTCATGCTCAATTTGATGGGAAGACCAATCTCCCACTCGACCAACACTTAATAATCCATTGTGAGCTAAACTGCCTGCTAACATCAACTCAGCACGAGCTGCATAATCCTGCGGATTATCTTTTACAATTCGGGCATTGCGAATAATGGTCTTTAAAGTTGCCTCGCAGAGCCGATCAGTTAAGTCTACATCTTTAGTAGTAGTGAAGTAGCGTTCCATAATATGCGCCATCATATCTGCTACACCATTAGCTGTTTGTTCCGGTGGCAATGTATAAGTTAACTCAGGATTCATAATTGCAAATAATGGACGGTTTAATTCATGGTTTAAACCTCGTTTGTACCAACCGTCTTCATTGGTAATCACTGTACTAATACTAGTTTCGCTACCTGCAGCTGGCAATGTTAACACTACACCTACTCCAAGGGTTTCTTCAGGAAGTGCTTTACCGCTAAAGAAATCCCAAACATCACCATCGTAGCAAACGCCAAGGGCAATTGCCTTAGCCGAATCAATTACACTCCCGCCGCCAACAGCTAAGATAAACTCAATTTCTTCCCGACGGCATAACTCAATACCTTCCTTTACAAGACCTAAACGTGGATTAGGTTGCACTCCACCGAGTTCAAAAACTTCAATGTCTGCTTCTTTTAGGGATTTCATTACCCGATCATACAGACCAGTTCTTTTAATACTTCCTCCACCATAATGCAGCAGAACACGATTGGCATATTGTTTGGTATAGGTACCGACTTGATTCTCCGAATCTTTGCCAAAAATTACTTCTGTAGCACATAAAAATCGAAAGTTGTCCATTAAATTCCCTCCATACTACTACCTTTAAAACTATTTAATACTATTTCATGCGCTCCTTAATACTTTCAACAACAGCTTCAGAGCTTGCTTTACTAATATTATTCCATACTTTGTCAAGAGATGCTGCACTTACATAATCACTTACTACTTTGTCACCAACAGAATTCCATACAGTAACCTTCAATTTCCCTGCGTCTTGCCGAATTCTTACAAAAAAATCCTCTACTGAATACATTACATTCATACAAACACCTCCCCGTATATTATGATTTCATCATTAGAATAAAATATCCTGCCATATGTTAATTATTTTTAAAAGAAAACAAGCACAGTTTTCACTGCGCTTGTTATTGATGGTGAATAATCCGTTCCTCAAGAACAGATACCAGATAGTATAATACTACTGAAACCAAAGACAATAGAATTACTGCAGCCATTACCAGGGACATATTGAAAATTTGTCCCCCATAGATTATTAAATAACCTAATCCTGCTTTGGAGCCGAGAAATTCTCCCACAATCGTTCCAACTAAAGATAAACCAACACTAACCTTCAGAGCAGCAATCATCGTTGGTACACTAGCCGGAATAATAACTTTAAGAAGTGTTTGAGTTTTGCTAGCTCCAAAGGTTCTTAACAACTTAATTTTGTTCGGATCAATTTCCTTAAACCCATTATGCATCATCATAATCGTCACGATAACAGAGACTGCTATGGCCATAGCAATAACTGCTTTAAGACCAGTACCTAGCCAAACAATAAACAGTGGACCTAAGGCAACTTTCGGAATACTATTTAAAACAACTATATAGGGATCTAACACTTTCGACATAAAATCCGACCACCATAACATAATTGCAAACACAATTCCAATTAAAGTTCCTAAAGTAAAACCGGCGACTGTCTCTCCTACTGTATAACCTAGATGCACCCATAATTCACCACGCTGAGCCAAACGAACAGTAGCTTCCCAGGCCTTAGTAGGCTGCGAAAAAATAAAGGGATTTATCCACTTATTTACGGCCGCTATTTCCCATAGAGCAAACAGTCCGATTAAAATTATCACTTGTAATAGACGTTTTAGTCTAGCCTGTCGCTTTAATCCCCGCAAATAAGCTTGATGCTCTGGCGAACTGTTATTCATCACTATTCAGCTCCTTCCAAATCTTTGTATAATAGCGACTAAACTCTGGTGATTCGCGACAAGCTAATGGATTACAACCATTTGCGTTCAAAGTAACGATATGCTCTGATTTAATACGACCTGGTCGTTTGGTAAAAACTAACACTCGATTAGCCATACTGATTGCCTCTGGAATGTCATGGGTAACCATAATCACAGTCTTTTTCTGTTCTCGTAATATTTTTACTACTTCTGCCCCAACTGCTAAACGATTTTGGTAATCTAAGGCGGAAAATGGTTCGTCTAAGAGAAAAACTTTTGGTTCCATCGCCAAAGTACGAATTAGTGCTACTCTTTGGCGCATTCCACCACTTAATTGCTGGGGATAATATTTTTCAAAACCACCTAAACCATAATCGACTAACATCTGTTTTACTTTCTCAATATTTTCTGGCGTCCGTTTTCTTAAAACTTCTAAACCAAGTAAAGCGTTATCTAAAATGGTTCGCCATTCAAACAGATAATCTTGTTGCAGCATATATCCTACCTGCTGAGTTGTACCAGTAATTGGTACCCCGTCTAATCTAATAGTACCTTTCGATGGTTTTAATAATCCCGCAATTAAAGATAACAAAGTGCTTTTGCCACAACCACTGGGGCCAACAATACTGATAAACTCTTCTGGCATGACCTGCAAATTAATATCTTGTAATGCTAAAATCTCACCTTCTAAAGTGTGGTAACTAAGGCTGACATTTTCTAACTCTAAAATTGCTCGCATACTTCACCTCCTAAAGGAGAATTAGGAGTCTAAAGCTTGTAGAACGATAGTATTATCCATAAGTTCTTCAAAGGGAATTATTCTTTCTAACTCCCCAGCCTCAATCATCACCTTTTGCAAGTTCATAAATTCTTCCTCAGATAAAATTGGATTTAATGGCCAAGCATTAATCGATTTATAGCGTTCAATAGTCTTCGCCAAAATTTCTAAAGCAATATCAGGAAAATATGGTGTAACCACTGCTGCAATTGTTTCAGCAGTGTTTTCGTGAACCCATTGTTGGCCGCGAATGATAGCTCTCGTAAAACCAATCAATAAATCTGGTCTTTCTTGTAAAGTTCTTCGGCGTACATGATATACTGTATAAGTAATTGGACCAGCTTCTTCACCTAAGGAAGCTACTATTTTACCACCGCCTAATTGTTCAACTTGACTCATGGCAGGTTCAAATTGCGCAATATAATCGCCAACACCAGCTTGATATGCACCAACTGCTGCCTCAAAAGCTAAATTTGTAATGATATTAACATCTACAAAAGGTTGAATACCATTTTGTTTTAATACCCATTCCAAAACCATTTGTGGTACTCCACCTTTTCTAGCGCCCACAATCGTCTTACCCTTAACATTCTCCCAGCGGAATTCTTCATTTAAATCCCTAGCCATGAAAAACGAGCCATCACGAGCAGTCAACTGAGCAAAACCAACAATAGCGTCTGTAGCACCATGTTGATAAATATATAAAGCAGCTTCTGGGCCGAAGAAACCTATATCAACTGAACCTGAAATTAATGCTGCTGCACCTTTATCTGCTCCCCATGCAGTTTCTAAAATAATGTTGATGCCTTCCTCAGCAAAAAATCCTTTTTCAATTGCTGCATAATGAGGGGCATAGAATACTGAACGAACAACTTCACTTAGCCGAACATCTTCCAACTGGCTGGCAGAAGCCAATCCTCCAAGCAATAAACCAATACTAATGGATAAACAAACTAAGATTACCCATAGTTTTTTATTCATGGCGCTCTCCCCCATTACTTTAATTTCCTGCTCCATATCCTATGTAATTTCCTAGGAAGGTGTGCTTAAAATAAAAAAACCAGCAAAAATGCTGGTTTTATATGTACAAATTAAGATAGACAAATGCAGCAACTGCCCCAAGCGCCAAAAAAGGTCCGAAAGGAATTGGTGTTTTTCTGCTTTGTTTTGTTACCACAAGATAGATCATACCAATTACTGCTCCTAAAAATGAAGCAATCACCAATGATAACATAGCGCCATAAGGGCCTAAGAATCCACCAATCATAGCGAGAAATTTAACGTCTCCCATACCCATTCCGCCCTTACTAATCACAGCCATGGCTAACAAAAGACCGCCACCTATTAAGATTCCCAGTAAGCTAAGATTAATTGGAACTGTTACTTCTAAAAGGGAAAAAACAAGTGCCAAAGCTATTCCTGGTATTGTAATTACATCTAAAATCAACTTGTGGTGTAAATCAATTACTGCACTTACTAATAAACAAGAAAAGAAAAATAAGTTAGCTAGCAACTGCAGCCAGGTAGTGGTAACCAAACCAAAAAAAACAAATCCTATTGCTGTTAAAAGTTCAACAACAGGATACGCCAAACTAATCTTTGCTTTACAATGTCGGCATCTACCTTTTTGTAATAAAAAACTTATTACAGGGATTAATTCAAACAAAGAAAGTTGGCTTTTACATTTTGGACAATGGGATCTAGGTGCGACTATCGATTGTTTTCGCGGCAACCGCCAGATTAGCACATTAAAGAAACTGCCAAAAACTAAGCCTAACACAAACAATAAAACAGTAAAGATTATAAGCATTAGTTCCACCTAACCTTGAAACTGCTTAACCACATTGTATACTTTAGACATAATACTCGGTAAAAACTGGAGTTCAAGTTCACGGGCTCGTAGATAAGCACCACCACGATCTGTCACAGCATAGCGTGGTTCTAACTGATTTAAAATCATAGCAGCGATTACCGGAAGACTCTCCTTATTTTCTCTTAAGAACTCATTAGTCTCGCTCATTTCAGTTAATATTCTCCGAACTAAAGGTTCGCTTAAGTTTTGCAGCTGAATTGTGACAGTTTGATCTTTACCATGATAGGGTCTAGCATTGTTAGCTACTAAAACCATGGCATCTAAAACCAAGTTACGTAAGCGATTCAACATAAAGGGGCTTAATTTTTGGATATTGGTTTCAATTTCTAAATATTGCGGTTTAATCCTATTTAAAACTAAAGCACAAATATCCCAATAACAAGTATCGCAATCACACACATCTGGTCTTTCTCTTAGCATTTCCTTAACTAAATTTTTAATGATATCTTCCATGTAATTATGCACTGTATAGTCTAACAACGGTCTTACCTCCTAAAACTCTAGTCTGTTTTAAAACGATTACCTATTTCTATAAACTGTTCCTCTTTCGCCAAAAATGCTTTCACCACCATAGGATCAAAATGTGTACCACTTTCTCTTAAAATTATGGAGCGTGCTGTATCATGGGGAAAAGCATTCTTATAAATACGTTTACTCACTAAGGCTTCATAAACATCAGCAAGAGCTACAATTCTGGCTGAAATGGGAATCTCATCCCCCTTTAAGCCTTGAGGATAACCTGTACCATCCCACTTTTCATGATGAGATAAGGCTATTTCAGCACTCATTTGCAAATAATCTGCCTTAATACCTTTAGTTGCTGCTGCCATAAGTGTTTCATAGCCAATTATAGTATGGGTCTTCATAATTTCAAATTCTTGATCATCTAATCGGTCTGCTTTTAATAAAATGTGATCAGGAATTCCTATTTTCCCAATATCATGCAAGGGACTAGTTAAGAAGATATTATCAATAAATACTGCATTTATTATATCACGATGGTAGCCATTTTCATAGAAGTATTCCGCTAAAATTTTTGAATAATGACGCATTTTATCCAAGTGATTACCTGTGGAATAATCTCGCGATTCAACTAATTTGGAAATAGCAAAGATCACTAAGTCACGAGATTCAATATCAATGATCCGCCGGCCAGACCGTATTTTAGCGGCTAATTCATCTTTAGAATAGGGCTTAGTGATATAATTATCAGCTCCTGAATCTATACCCATTACAATATCTTCGGTATTAGTACGCGATGTGACAATAATGATGTAGGTATACTGAGTTCCCTCAAGTTTACGAATTTCTCTACATAATTCTAGGCCATCCATAACCGGCATCATCCAGTCGGTGATCACAATCCGCGGCCGTTCATTTTTCCAAATTTCTAAAGCTACCAGACCATTTTCGGCTTCAATGGTTTCATAACCAAATGATTTAACAAACCATTGTAATTTTTGCCGACTAACAACATCGTCATCGACGACGAGTACTTTCATTAGCTTCTTCCCCTCCTTCTGCCAACTTCAAGGTCAATGTCTTGGCTTTTGCTTCAACAAAGCGCTCGAACTTGTCCAATTGCTGGATTAATAATCCTAAAGTAACTTTTGCATTAGTAATGTCATTTTTTTTACCTTGTTCTTCCAAAATTGCTGCCACTTCAGCAAAATCATTAGCAGATAGATTCAAGGCTGCTCCTTTAATCCGATGGGCATTTTCTACTAGTCTAGTTGAGTCCTGTGCCATAATTGCAGCTTCTAATACCTGAATATGATCTTTAGCGCTTTTGATAAATTCGTCTATTAGATTGAGGACAAACTCTGTATCATAATTGAATTCTTCCAATAAATAGGCCAAATCCATTGTATTGTTATCTTCGTCTGTTGGCAGCTCCAGTGTATTATTAGTTAACCAATGACAAACCTTATTTAATAGTTGATGCTTCCGGAAGGGCTTAGTCAGTACATCGTTCATCCCTACATGCATATAATGAGCAATATCATACTCAAAGGCATTAGCGGTTAATCCAATAATTGGGACATCTAGTCCAAATGGCAAGCTGCGAATAATCTTAGTAGCTTCACAACCATCCATCTTCGGCATTTGCACATCCATTAAAATTAAGTCATATTTACCAGTCTTAAACATTTCAACAGCTTTTTGTCCATTTTCAGCTACACTAATCTTACAACCTAAAGTTCTTAAATGTGATTTTACCAAGGTACGATTAATTGGATAGTCTTCTACCAAAAGAATATGGCAATCCTGAATTGATTCAGGAATATTAAACTCATCATAGTTGACAGCAATTTCCTTAATTTGTTCTTCAGGAGCTGCTTTTTCAAAAACCGCAGTAAACCAGAAGGTACTTCCTTGATCAACTTCACTTTCTAAACCAATTTCTCCACCCATTAATTGGACTAGCTGTTTGGAAATGGAAACGCCTAAGCCTGTACCGCCATAACGCCGAGTTATACTATCTTCAGCCTGCACAAAAACATCAAAAATACTCTTTTGTCGATCCTTAGGAATGCCTATTCCAGTATCAATAATCTTAAACAGCAAAGTTACTTTATCCCAAGTCTCATTGGCTAATTCAGTTGTCACCTTTACTTGGCCTTTAGCAGTAAACTTAATGGCATTGCCTATTAAGTTTACCAAGACTTGGCGTAAGCGCAAAGGATCCCCAATTAACCTAGCTGGGATTTTATCATCAATTTTACAATAATAATCTAAGCCTTTTTTCTGTGCAGTAGCAGAATACACCGATGTTAAGGATTCTAGTAAATCATAAATATCAAAGGGCTCGAGAGTTAACGAAAACTTATTCGCCTCAATTTTAGAAAGATCTAAGATTTGATTGATTAATTCTACTAACTTTTCGCTCTCCTTAATAATTAAACTTACGTAATTATCGTGTTGCTCGGCATCAATTGTAGAACTTAATACCTCAGCAAAGCCAATAATACTATTTAAAGGTGTGCGAATTTCATGACTAATATTAGCTAAAAACCTTGTTTTTGCAACATTAGCAGCATTTGCTTGCTCAATAGCAATCCGCAATTGCTGATTGACTTTTTGAATATCTGCTGTTCGCTCTTGAATCTTCTGTTCTAATTCTATATTCTTCTCACTTAATGACTTTAGCAACTTAGTCCGTTCTTTTTCTGATTCTTTTAGTTCTTGAAAAATCATCACTCGATGTAAAGCATTACTAATTTCACTACAAAGAATCTGATAAATCGCTTTATCCAAAGGGCCTGTTTCAAATAAGGCAAAACCTAACTGGGAATCCTTATAATATAAAGGATGTAAAATCATGGTGTAACGACGATCCGTTGGAAGAATTCCATCTGGTACCAAATCTGCTGGAACAAATCTGGTATCCATATTATCAAGGTTAATGCGTTGATTATCCGTTACCGCAAAAACTAGCCTAGCAGCTTCCAAAGGATTCTCCGGATCCTCGTACAAAGATAAATAACAGCTAGGGATTCTTAATTTTTTCAATAACTCTTCGATCACTGATTTAAGTTCATCTAAATCATAACTAGTCATTAAAGTCTGATTAGTTGTATAAAGAGAAATTAATAGTCCATCAATCTTTGTTTTATAATCAGCATCTAAAAACTCTATTGTTTGAGTTACTAATAAACGGGCTTGATCCCAAAGCTCACAGCCTCGATTCATTAGCTCAGCTGTAGCCAAATAAGGCAAGACCTGGTAACGCATTTCTGTTATCAACATATTAAAATTACCTACACTATCAGCATCTATGTATTTTAACTCCTCTAGTAATTCATTTAAGTAATTAATAAAGATGCTAGATGTAGGATCTTTAATATTTATAAAAAAGCATTCGACTAACTTCGAAACCCATTGAGTATTTGGTAAACGGATAAAATCAGTGGCTATTATTTCTATCTTACTGATAATCCGCTCTAAATCTGCCTTGCTTATGAATCCGCCCTGTTTAGAATTTCTAGGTTGGTAATCATAAATATGAGACCGGCAACCACAAGAACCTCTAATCACTAATTTACTTTCCACATAATGTTTGCCGGAAATTCTCTTACCCTTTTTCACTTCCCGTAAAAGCTCTACTGCAATTTGACCATAAAAAGGTAATTGTGGATCAATAGTAGTAATAGAAGGATTAGTCATCCGACTTTCGTTTTTATTATTAAAGCCTACAACTCCAATCTGATCAGGAACTTTGATACCCCGACGCATTAATTCTTTTATAGCACCTAAAGCAACCCCATCACTAACACAAACCAATGCTTCTATATCATCTTTGGGTTTTAACTGTAAATCATCCAAGAAATCAGCTAGTGCTTTTACACCATTTCCTTCAGAGATTAACCGCGGCTGAGATACTAAACGAGGCTCAAACGGCAAATTATGCTTTTTTATACCTGCTAAATACCCAGCATAACGTTCTTCACTAGCCTCATGATATTCAGGTCCACGAATGAAGCCAATCTTTTGGTAACCATGAACCTCAACTAAATGGTCAATTAGTTTAACGATTCCATCATGGTTGTCCATGGCTACAGCAGGATAATCTCCAATTACTTCACCTAATGATACAATCGGAATTCCTTCAAACTTCTTGTAAAATTGATCTAGTTCTTCCTCTGTTAAATACTGTCCAATATGAGACGCCCAAATAATCAAACCGTCTCGTAAGCGTTTATTAATCAGCTCATAGGCAATATTGGCGCTAGCATTATGGTCCTCCGGATCCTTAGGAGTTTGGCCGATAACACAAATTAAATTTATATCATGTGTTTCTGCTCCTTTTACTGTACCTTTAAGGTAATTTAAACTTAAATCACCCCATATATAAGGAGCAACAAATCCATAGGTTAGCCGGCGAGGTTCTTGGACACTCCTGTCGCTCATTAAGTAACCTCCTTAGAAACACTTAACATTTTGTATCCTTTTATAATTTTAACATAGATTTTACGACAGTGCAAAGAAAAAAACTAAAGCGAAATAGACTTGCCAGGTTTGTTATGATATTCTTAAAATATATTAAAGATACTCTTATAACATTCTTCGGAGGGCAATATGAGAAACTTAAGCAAGACAATCCGGTGTCACATATTATGGGGAATTAGTACATTATTTAGTTTTTACCTAGTTTTTGTCTTAAATGAATTTGTCGTTTTACTAATGGAAGCTGTCGGTTGGAACAAGCATACGATAAACGTTATTGATAAATTCTTTGTTTTAGTTATTGGCGTATTCACTGTGGCTTTCTTTCTCTATATCCAACATGCTTATCAACATAAAGCTTGGTTTCTGTTTTTCTTAGTGTCCAGTATCCAAATTTTAGTCTATGGCTTAGTCGCTTTTGGCCAACAGGTTTTACTAAATCAATACTTACCTGTTCTACAAATTTATGATTATGTTTTTCTCATACTATCACTTGGTTTAAGTGGACTATTAGCTTATCTCTATATTTACTTCAAGAGCAAGCAAAAGATAATAACCTAGTCGTAAACTAGGTTATTAATCTGGTTTCTTATATCTGATAGCTGTTCTACCATCTGCAGGTATAAGTTCAGTTAGTTCAGTTACGTTATTTAATAAGACTGAACTTTTTATTTTGAATTCGTTTTTGCTGTCTGAACCTTTAATCTGAAAAGTCAAGACCACACCCTCTAGCTTTTCGGTAAGCTGAAAATCTAAAACAGCGAAAACGAGCTAAGCCGCGAACACCATAGGAAAAATCGACTTCACCTTTGTCGTCTAAAACTTTCCAATGTTCTGGTGTGATAATTTGTTTAACTAAGATCTC
>JAAYMV010000083.1 GCA_012521185.1 Bacillota bacterium | reverse complement strand
CTGCTATTGAGGCTGTACAAAATGGTGATATCCGATTTATCCCCGAACGCTTTAGTAAACAGTATTTGCATTGGATGGAGAACATTCGGGATTGGTGCATCTCTAGACAGCTTTGGTGGGGACATCGGATTCCTGTTTGGTATTGCCAAGACTGTGGTGAAGCATTTGCCGCAGTAGAAGATCCAACTCATTGTACAAAATGTAATTCTAGCAATATTGAACAGGATCCAGACGTATTGGACACTTGGTTTTCATCCGCTTTATGGCCCTTTTCTACCATGGGTTGGCCAGAGAAAACAGCAGAATTAAACCATTTGTATCCAACTAGTGTATTAGTAACCGGTTTTGATATTATTCCTTTCTGGGTAGCCCGCATGATCTTTATGGGCTTGGAATTTATGGGTCAGCGTCCATTTAAAGATGTTCTGATTCATGGTTTAGTGCGTGATGAACATGGCCGGAAAATGAGTAAATCTCTTGGCAATGGAATTGATCCTTTAGAAGTGATTGAACAGTATGGTGCGGACGCCTTGCGCTTTAACTTAGTAATTGGTGTAGCACCTGGAAATGATTTGCGTTTTATTCCAGAGAAAGTTGAAGCATATCGTAACTTCGCCAATAAGATTTGGAACGCAGCTAGATTTACATTGATGAATCTCGAGAACTTTGAGCCTGGCGATCAAGGTTTACCGGAAAATCTATCTGTAGCTGATCAGTGGATTTTAAGCCGCTTTGAATACACTGCTTCAGAAGTAACTCGTTTGTTAGAACGTTATGATATTGGTGAAGGTGCCAAAGTCCTTTATGATTTTATCTGGAGTGAGCTTTGCGACTGGTATATCGAATGGATTAAACCACGCTTGTACGGTCGTCAAGGTGAAGAAGAACGCTACACAGCTCAATATGTGTTATGGTTTGTTTTCCGACATACAATGGAATTACTCCATCCATACATGCCATTTATTACGGAAGAAATCTGGCAAAAGCTGCCTGGAACAGGAAACACGATTATGTATGCTTCATGGCCAACAGAACAAGGTTTGCGTAATCTAGATGCAGAAAAAACCATGGAGTTGCTCATGAATGTGATTACTGAAATCCGTACTATTCGTAGTGAAAAACAAGTATCACCGGGTCGAAAAATTATTGCTATCTTGCAAGCAGAAGCAGAAGCAGGTCAGATTCTCAAAGATAATAGTGAGTATCTAAAAGTGTTAGCTGGACTAGAAAGCTTAGAAATAAGCTTACCAGGCATTAAACCAGAACGAGCTGTTGGAGCAATTGCCAATGGAGTGCAAATTTATCTTCCATTAGAAGGATTAGTGGATATTGAAGAAGAAATAAAGCGTCTGGAAAAAGAGCTAAATAAAGCAGAAGAAGAATTAGCCAGAGCAGAGCAAAAGTTGGCAAATCCCGGATTTGTTAATAAAGCGCCTACTGCTGTCGTTGAAAAAGAACGGGAAAAAGCTAGATTAATGGCAGATACTGTTGAAAAATTACGGAGATTGTTACAGGAGGCAACAGGTGAAAGAGTTTAATCTATTTAATGATCGGCTTCGTTTTGGCAGCCATTTAGGTCTAGAGCGAATCACCCAACTGTGTAAAGAGTTGGGTGATCCGCAAACTCAGTTTAAATCTATTCATATCGCAGGGACCAATGGAAAAGGTTCTGTTTCTGCGATTCTTAGCAATGTTTTAATTAATTGCGGTTATCGGATAGGTCAGTTTACTTCACCCCATTTGATTGATTATAGAGAACGGTTTCAGATTAATGGTCAAATGATTTCTGAAGGAGAGCTTGCCTATTTTTCTGAAAAGGCTCAAGCAGCTATTGAAAAGGTAGAAAGAGAATTCCCAGAATATGGTCCGGTAACTGAGTTTGAAGCAGCTACGCTAGTGGGCTTTTTATACTTTGCGGAGCAGAATGTAGACTGTGCTGTTATTGAGGTTGGATTAGGTGGTCGATTAGATTCAACTAATGTGATCACACCAGAACTAAGTATTATAACACCGATTAGTTATGATCATATGGATCGTTTAGGTGATTCGCTAGCTAAAATTGCGGCGGAAAAAGCCGGAATTATAAAAGCTGGAGTGCCTGTTGTTAGTGGGCATCAACCAGAGGAAGCTGCTAAAGTATTGAGAGAAACAGCAGCTAATTTAGGTGCAGATTTCTATGATTTAGAACAGGAGGACTGGAGTCCTTTATCAGCAGATGCTCGAGGCGGACAATTATTATTTCCTTACTTTTCCAATGACGCTCTATCGATTTCTTTGTTAGGTTATCATCAGCTAGAAAATGCAGCTGCAGCTTTGCTTGCTTTAAAAATTTTAGATAAAAAAGGTTGGGAATTATCAGTAGATGCAATAAAAATTGGTTTAAGCACTGCTGCTTGGCCAGGTCGATTAGAGCTAATATCAGCGGCAAATCCACTGATAATCATGGATGGAGCACACAATCAAGCTGGGATAAATGCTTTAGCTACTAATTTACCACGAGTTCTTGGTGAGCAAGCTAAAATTACATTTATTATTGGATTATCTGAGGATCGGCCAGCCCAGATTTTATATCCTTTGTTACCTTTAGCTAAGCGAATGATTTTTACTAAAGCTGTTGCTGGTAGATTGCCTGGTAAGGACCCAAGCGAACTTTATCATTATGCTATCAGTAAAAACATATTGGCAGAAGTTAAAGAAAGCATTCCAGAAGCATTAGCCGCAATTAATCAGCAGGATATAGTTTGTATTTGTGGCTCTCTGTATCTAATTGGTGAAGTCAAGGCTTATTTGTCGGAAAAAAGGGAGGAAAAAGTAGCTGCTTATTGAAAGAATTAAAATAGATAATGTTAAAGGCAGGCCTGCTCTCAGATTTGATAGGGGGGTTCACCATGGGACAAAACGATAGTCGCAAAAAGCTTAGGATTTGGGAGAAAGAGAGTTTTTCATTTATTTTGTCTTTAATCTCTGTTAGTATTGTTTTTATTTTTTTAGGTTACCTGATGGGACAATATGGTTTACAAATGTTGGAGCAAAAGTCACCGGTTACATCGAGTGTTCCCCAACAATCAGCTAGTATTAATCAGCAGATTGAAAAAAGATTAGAAGAATTATCTGCTAATGAACAGGCAGCTACGGCAACATCTAGTAGTGCTAACACAAGTAGCAGCAGTCAACAACAATCATCAACTGTTGCTGCTGGATCGGCATTATACAGGGTGCAGGTGGGAGCATTTTCCCAACGGGCGAATGCTCAAAGACTAGTCAATAGTTTACGAGAATTAGGATATGAAGCTTTCATTACTGATGGGCCGCCATATCGGGTTCAAACTGGAGCATTTTCTAGTAGTGAAAGCGCCCAACGGTACGCTGATGAGTTGATCAAACGGGGATTTGAAGTTACCATTGTTCGTCCTGATAACCCTTGACACGCTTGGTGAATTATGTTAGTTTAGGCAAGGGACTTATATTTTTATGGAGGAGGGTTATCAATGGCTCACGTTATTAGTGAAGAGTGCATTATGTGTGCTGCTTGTGCTGGAGAATGTCCTACAGAAGCAATTAGTGAAGGTGAAGACCAATACGTAATTGATGCTGACACTTGTATCGATTGCAGCGCTTGTGTAGACGTTTGCCCAGTAGAAGCTATTAGCGCAGAATAACAATTAATATTTGGTACTTATTTCAGGAAAACTTGCTGCTGTTAGATTGTTAACGTTAGCTAAGTTTTCCTATTTTTATTTGCAAATAGTTTTTGTATGAAGATGGTTAACAGCCATCTTTTTTTGTTAAAAAATGTTTGGGTTTAAAAGGAGTTATTGTAAAGAATGTTGAAATAACTGTAAACGTTTACGTAGAGGAGGAAATCAATGTTTGATGTGTTGCTAACCATACTTCTAACTATTACGATGGTTCTTTGTTTTAATCAAGGATTTGTTGAGGCTAAGCCTAATGTGGGACACGGGGAACTAACGATTCATTATGATCAACCTGGAATAGTTATGAGCGAAAATTTATATGGTATTTTCTTTGAAGACATTAATCATGGTGCAGATGGTGGACTTTATGCAGAAATGGTGCAAAATCGGTCCTTTGAGTTTAGCAATGCTGATGGTCCTAATATGCATAGTTTAACAGCTTGGCGCTTAGTACAACGTGGTTCAGGAGCTAGTGCTGCAATTCGTGTCGAAAACGAAGAGCCTTTGAACTCTAAAAACAAGAATTATTTAGCTTTAAGAATTACTAATAGTGGTAGCGGTGTAGGAATTATGAATACCGGGTATAATACCGGGTTTAATATTGAAGCCGGAAAAAAGTATGATTTTTCAGTTTATGCCCGTCGTACAGAAAGTTTTGACCATCCAGTAAGAATTATATTGGAAAGCCCGACAGGAAGAGTTTATGGAGAAGCACAAGTTACAATAGCATCAAACGAATGGACAAAGTATACTACCACTATTACAGCAACCGGTAGTGCAACTAATGCTCGCTTAGTTATTATAACAACTGGACGAGGAATGGTATATTTTGATATGATATCCTTATTTCCACAAGAGACATTTTTAAATCGGCCTAATGGAATGCGCAAAGATATTGCTGAGATGTTGGTTGATTTAAAACCAGCTTTCTTCCGTTTTCCAGGAGGTTGCATTGTCCACGCTGGTTCTTACCAAGAGGATGCTCCTTACCGGGTCTATCGCTGGAAAGACACTATTGCTGATGTAGCAGAGCGGCCAGTAAGTGCCAGTATGTGGCAGGGCAATAACCAGTCTTTTGGTTTAGGTTTTTATGAGTATTTTGTTTTTGCAGAGGATCTAGGCGCCAAACCAATTCCCCATGTAACTGCTGGAATCGATCCACATCCAGTCCCTGGTGAGCGAGGGGGATGGTATACGGTTCCGTTAAGTGAAATGCAGCCTTGGATTGATAATGCCCTTGATTTGATCGAGTTTGCCAATGGCGATATTACTACTGAATGGGGAGCCAAGCGAGCAGCTATGGGTCATCCGGAGCCTTTCGATTTGGAATATATTGGAATTGGTAACGAAGATATCAATCGGGAGTATTATGAACGTTTTAAAATGTTTCAAGCAGCTATCAATGAAAAGTATCCAGAAATAAAAGTAATTTCATCAAGTGGTCCATTCTCCCATGGTGTGGAGTTTGAGTATGGCTGGAGATTTTCTAAAGAACTACAAGCAGATTTAGTAGATGAACATTTTTACAATGATCCGAATTGGTTTTTGAATAACTGGGATCGTTATGATAATTATGACCGTCATGGTCCAAAAGTATTTATTGGTGAGTATGCATCAAAAGGAAATACTTTTTATAATGCTTTAGCTGAAGCTGCTTTTATGACTGGTATTGAACGAAATTCCGATATTGTTGAATTAGCAGCTTACGCCCCGTTATTGGCTAATGTAGATTACGTAAACTGGTCGCCAAACCTAATTTGGTTTGATAACAGTCGAGTGTACGGTACGCCTAATTACTACGTACAAAAGCTGTTTTCTCATAATAAAGGTGATATTGTCATTCCTAGCCAGTTTACAGGTAAGGCTGGTGAACAAGGAGAAATAGAGCCAATTACAGGAAATATTGGGCTAGCTACTTGGGAAACACAAGCTTTATTTAAAGATATTAAAGTGGTGAATAATCTCACGGGAGAAGTTTTGTTTGCTGACGATTTCTCCGGCTCAGCCATTGATTGGCGACCACAAAGTGGTTCTTGGCTAGTACAAGACGGTGCTTATTACCAACGATCCGGGGGAACAGATCGGCGAGCTATTGTTGGTAGTGCAGATTGGTCAAATTATACTTTGACGCTCAAGGCAACAAAGCTTAGCGGCCAGGAAGGATTTTTAATTATGTTTGGTCGGAAAGATGACCGGAATTATTATTGGTGGAATATTGGCGGTTGGGGTAATACTCAGCATGCCATTGAAAAAGCGGTTGATGGCTCCCGCGGTTCGGTTGTGGCTAAAGCTGCTCAACCCATTATTATTGGCCGAGAATATCAAATCAAAATAGTGGTGGAGGGTCGTCGCATTCGCTGCTATTTAGATAATCAGCTAATTCATGATTATACTGATGCTCCTGGTGGTAATCAGCCTCTTTATTATGTAGTTACCAAAGAAATAGTAAGTGGAGATATTATTATTAAAGCTGTTAATGCCAAAGCTACGCCAATGGTTAGTAACATAACTTTAACAGGTTTAGGTGACACTAGTATTTTACCTGAAGGAACAGCAACGATTCTAACTGCCAATAGTTTAGATGCTACTAATAGTTTGGCTAATCCGAAAAATGTTTACCCTGTTACTAAATCTGTTACTGGTTTAGCAGAGCAGTTTGAATATACCTTTCCAGCTTACTCAATTACGATTTTACGTTTAAAAACTAAATAAGATGAAAGCCGGTTTTCCGGCTTTTTTCTTTGCATAACTTCTGCACCTATCTTCATATTTATGAGAAGGTAGGGGTGATACGATGTCACGCAGGCGCAGAAGAAGGTTACGGAGGCAAGCATTAAGTTATTTTCGTTTGATATTTTTGTTGTTAGTATTGTTTATTGGACTGCCATTACTCTTTGCTAAAGGAATTCGATTTGCCTGGGAAGATACAACGAATATTCCTGTCGTTCAAGTATGGAATACTCAAACTAATTCGTTGATGAAAATGAGCCTGGAAGACTATGTCAAAGGAGTAGTTGCAGCAGAGATGCCGATTCACTTTGACTTAGAGGCACTGAAAGCCCAGGCTGTTGCAGCCCGCACTTATGCTTATCAAAGAATTATAAAAGATGAACGTATTTCAGACCACCCAGAGGCTCATCTTTCAACAGATTACCGTTCCGGACAGGCTTGGGTTTCCTCTGATCAACTGCGAAATCGTTGGGGCTTATTTACCTATTATTTCAATAAACATAAAGTCGACCGGGCTGTTGATGAGACCCGTGGTGTTATTGCAACTTACCAAGGACAGCCAATTTTAGCGGTATATCATTCCACAAGTGGCGGTCGGACAGAAAACTCGGAACATTATTGGAGCACAGCTTTACCTTATTTAAGAAGTGTTAACGATCCTTATGGTAATCATTCGCCTTATAGTTATACCAAATATACTATTTCAGTAGCTAATTTTCTAAATGCAATGGGAATTGAGCAATTAGGTCAGGTGAAAGTAGTAGAACGATACCCTTCTGGTAGAGTAAAAACGTTAGAAGCTGGAAATCAATGGTTTAGCGGACGTGAAGTTCGAGAAAGATTAGGCTTACGTTCTACATGGTTTACAGTTGATCTGAATAATAACAATTTGGAATTTAATCTTTGGGGTTATGGTCATGGTGTTGGTATGTCCCAATATGGTGCTGATGGCATGGCTAAACAAGGGTATGATTATCGCCAGATACTGCAATACTACTATCAGGATATTAGCCTGCACCAGGCATATTGATGGGATAAAGGAGGAAAAACCTTGAAGAAAAAGATCGATTGGCGCCAATACGAATTAGAAGAACAAATTCGGACAGGTTTCGGTTGGGAGGACTATGACCCTGAGCACTATGGTTGGGAAAAATCGCGGATTATCTCTTTGCAAGCCCATTATAATTTGGAATTAGCGCAAGAAATTGGGCCTACTACCATTCCACATAAAACTAGGAAAACATAACAATTTAATCTTGACAATTCCGACCGGAATACAGTACAATGAAAACCAAGGAGGGGTTCATATGAAAACTGTAGAAAACATATTGGAATTAATTGGGGAGACACCTTTAGTAAAGATAAATAAACTAGCCAAGGAAGGCTCTGCTGAAATCTGGGCTAAGTTGGAAAGTTTTAATCCAGGAGGCAGTGTCAAAGATCGGATAGCTTTGAATATGATTAAAGCAGCTGAAGCTGAAGGTTTATTAAAACCTGGCAGTACTATCGTAGAACCAACTAGTGGTAATACTGGGATTGGATTGGCGATGGTTGCTGCTGCTCGTGGTTATAGATTAATTCTTACTATGCCAGAAACTATGAGTCTTGAGCGTCGTGCTTTATTACAGGCTTATGGTGCAAAATTAGTGCTTACTCCAGGTAGTGAGGGTATGAAAGGTGCGATTGCCAAAGCGGAAGAAATATTGAAAGAAAATCCTGATTTTTTTATTCCGCAACAATTTGAGAATTATGCAAATCCAGCTATTCATCGAGACACAACTGCTCAAGAAGTATTAAAACAGACTAATAATCAATTAGATGCTTTTGTTGCTGGTATTGGAACTGGTGGAACAATTACTGGTGTTGGTGAGGTTATAAAGCAACAACTGCCAGATGTGAAAGTTTATGCAGTGGAGCCGATTAAGTCACCTGTTTTATCCGGTGGTGAACCTGGTCCTCATGGAATTCAGGGAATTGGAGCCGGATTTGTACCAAAAGTACTGAATACCGAAGTCTATGATCAAGTTATAGCTGTTGCCGATGAAGATGCATATGAAACAGCTCGAAGAATTGCTAGAGATGAAGGTATTTTAGTTGGGATTTCCTCAGGTGCTGCTATGTATGCAGCTTTAAAGGTGGCTGCGGAATTAGGAGCTGGTAAAAAAGTAGTAGTTGTTTTACCAGATACTGGAGAACGCTATTTAAGTATGCCAGGATTATTCATTGAATAAGGGGAGTTTTTTACTACCCCTTTTTTTTATTAGTTATTTTACTTAGAGGAAAACATATAAAAATGGGGAAATTATTAGTGATAACTACCCACGAACATTTGGAGGAAATCACGAATGTCAATAGTGTTAGCATCTAAATCCCAAAGGAGACAGGACTTACTTAAGCAATTTGGATATCACTTCGATATTTGTACCATTGAGGTTCCTGAAAAAACAACAGGAATACCAGTAAATATAGCGCAAGAGAATGCTTTGGCGAAGGCGAGAATAATTTCTGAAGATCATCCTGGTAAATTGGTTATTGGTGCAGACACCATAGTTGTCTATGATAATAAAATTCTAGGGAAACCTGCTCATCAGGAAGAGGCGCGACAAATGCTTAAAGCTTTAAGCGGTAAGCAACATCAAGTGATTACTGGTGTTGCCTTATGTACTTCCGCAAGGGAACCAGTTTGCTTCGCTGAGGTAACTCAGGTTAAGTTTCGTGAACTTGCCGATTATGAGATTACCAGTTATATTAATTCTGGTGAGCCATTTGATAAAGCAGGTTCTTATGGAATTCAAGGAATTGGCGGTGCCTTTGTCGAAAGTATTGTAGGATGTTATTATAATGTGGTAGGCTTGCCAATGCCACGCTTGATCTTGGAGTTGCGTGCCTTTGGATTTGACATATTTGCACAAGGGAGTAATTAAGGAGGAACCTTGTGAATTATTCTGTGATGATTAGAGATTTACCTGTAGAAGAACGACCTCGTGAAAGGTTGTTACGGACAGGTCCAGAATATTTGTCGAATCGGGAATTGTTGGCCGTACTATTAAAAACTGGTACAAAAGAACAATCAGCATTAGATTTAGCAGATCACTTAATTGCTCATTTTGGCAGTATTCGGGAGCTGGCTTGTGCTAGCTTTGAAGAAATGTCGATAGTAAAAGGCGTTGGACCAGCCAAAGCAGCTTCGATTATGGCTGCTTTTGAATTGGCAAAAAGACTAAGTAACTCAAATCTACAGGCTAACGAGGTTGTCAATAGCCCAGCAGACGCAGCGGCAATTGTCATGGATGAACTATGTTTACTGGATCGAGAACATTTTATCATTCTTATGTTGAATACTAAGAATCGAGTAATCGCTAAAAAAGTGATCTCGATTGGCCATTTAAATGCTACACTTGTTCATCCGCGGGAGTTATTCAAAGATGTGATTAAGCGCAGTAGTGCTGCGGTAATACTGGTGCATAATCATCCTAGTGGTGATCCAACACCTAGTAGAGATGACATCAATATTACTAAGCGTTTGTGCGAAGTCGGTAGATTGTTAGGAATAGATGTTTTGGATCACTTGATTATTGGTGATCGCCAGTATGTTAGTCTAAGACAAAAGGGACTCATGTAATTTTGATAGGCAGAACTGAAAGGGGAAATATGCATGTTAGGGCACTTTTCAAGAGACATAGGTATTGATCTGGGTACAGCAAATACGCTCGCATATGTGAAAGGACGAGGAATTTTACTTGACGAACCGTCGGTGGTAGCCATCGATCGAGATACCAAGGAGATTTATGCGGTTGGAAATAAGGCCAAAGAAATGGTAGGACGAACTCCTGGTAATATTTTGGCAATTCGTCCATTAAAAGATGGTGTAATTGCTGACTTTGACGTAACCGAAAAACTATTAAGAGACTTTATTACTAAAGCTAATCGGCGGTTGGGCTGGATGCGTCCAAGAGTGGTTGTAGCTGTGCCTTCGGGGGTAACAGAAGTTGAAAAACGAGCTGTAATTGATGCAACACTGTCAGCAGGCGCAAAAGATGCCCGGGTAATAGAGGAGCCAATGGCAGCTGCTATCGGAGCTGGTTTGCCTGTGCAAGAACCAACAGGTAACATGATTGTAGATATCGGTGGCGGGACTACTGAAGTGGCAGTAATTTCTCTTGGTGGAATAGTTAGTCATCGTTCTGTTCGTGTTGCTGGTGATGAAATGGATGAAGCAATAATTCAACATATTCGAAGAAACTATAACCTATTAATTGGTGAAAGAACTGCTGAAGATATTAAGAAAACAATCGGGACAGCTTGTCCGCAAGAGTCAGAAATGATTATGGATGTTCGCGGTCGGGATTTAGTAACTGGTTTGCCAAAGACAGTATCAGTTAGTTCTGAAGAAGTACGTGAAGCGTTGTCAGAACCGATTACTGCTATATTGGAAGCAGTGCGAGTAACTCTGGAACGGACTCCACCAGAGTTAGCAGCCGATATTATGGATCGCGGCATTATGATGGCTGGTGGCGGTGCTTTATTAACTGGATTAGATGCTTTACTATCGCAAGAAACAGGAATGCCAGTTCATATTACTGAGGATCCATCTACGGCAGTAGTTTTAGGAACTGGTTTGGCATTAGAACACTATGATTTATTACAACGGGTTATGGTTGGTCCAAGAAAGAATTCTTAAGAGCTGAGGGTTGGTGAGTGGATTGTTGAATCGCAATAAAATATTTATTTTAGTAGCTGTTTTTATAATATTGGTAAGTACAATCCACTTCACCTCATTTCCACGCCCTAATCTATCCTTTGCGGAAAAGCTCTTCCGTGATTTAATCGCTCCATTACAAACTGGTGTTACAAGAATAAATCGTTCTGTGGATAACCTTTTAGAAAAGATTCAAGCTTATCAGCAGCTGTTAGCGGAAAAAGAAGAGTTAGAGCAACTTGTTATAGAATTAGAACAGCAGTTAAACCAAATGGCCGAGTATAAACGGGAAAATGAAATCTTACGGCATGCTTTAATCTTTAAACAGGAAACAGATTATCAACTAGTGATGTCAGAGGTAATTGCCCGTTCATCAGCAAATTGGTTGAGTACGATTACAATTAATCGAGGCAGTAAACACGGTATCGAACCAGGTATGCCAGTAATGTCTGGTAGAGGCATTGTTGGAACAGTATATCAGGTTTCTGCTCGTACAGCCACTGTTATTTTAGCTACCGATCCGCAAAGCGCGGTAGGTGGTCTTGTTCAAAGTACTGGTGATCTAGTTTTAGTTGAAGGGGATCCAGAGTATTCCGGGTTGCTTTTAGCTAGGACGCTAGCTAAAGACGTAGAATTGAAAGTGGGTGACATTTTAGTCACTTCTGGTTTATCTCGCTTGTATCCGAAGGGAATGCCAATAGGGCAAGTAACAGCAGTTCATCCAGGTCGTTATGAACACTCAGCTACTGCTTATGTAGAGCCATTCGTAGATTTTGCTAAATTAGAGTTTGTGTTCGTAGTTATAGACGAAAGGTAAGTGAATTATTATGGGAACATTTATTTATACATTGATTATCAGCATTTCCCTGGTAATTCAGACAACCATATTTTCGATGTGGCCATTTCTTCGAGTAGCACCTGATCTATTATTGGTTTTTACTGTGATATTTGGTTTGTTAAATGGTCCTAAGTTTGGTGCTAAGTTTGGTTTTGGTGCCGGGTTAGCTTTAGACTTATTATCAGGTAATTTAATTGGCTGGCGTGGAATTACTCGAATGTTAGTTGGTATTGGTGTAGGTACAGTTTCATCTCGGGTTTATAAAGAAAATTATGTCATTCCTTTTATTTGTATTATCCTCGCAACAGTCTTAGAAACATCTATCTATTTTGCCGGTGTGGCTCTTTTTAACCAAGGTGCTCCTTGGTTACTTGCAATTCAAGAAGTTTTATTACCATTAATTATTTATAATGCAATTATTTGTTTATTGTTTTATGTTAGGCTTTATTATTTAAATAAAAAGATTTTTTACTGGGATGAACTATTTAGACGAGCGAGGTGACAAACCAGTTTGAAGGATAAAGTATTTGAGAAACGCCTCGGAATATTTTTCAAGATTTTGTTTTTAGTTATTCTAATCCTAGCTGGGAGATTATGGTATCTACAAATCTTTCAGGTGAATCGTTATGTACAGATGGCTGAAGGTAATCGTATGCGACGCATTAGGCTAACGCCAACTAGGGGAGAAATCTTAGATCGCAATGGCGATGTTTTGATTCGTAGTCGACCTGCTTATACAGTTTCTTTAATTCCAGATGCGTTGTACAATAAGTCCTCGTCCTCCGAAGAATTAGAGGTTTTAGGAGAAATTCTAGGATTAACCAATGAAGAATTACAAGAACTGATGAAAAAAGGTCAGACTTATCCTTATGAACCAGTCCGCTTAATTGAAGACGTTGATCCAAGCGTAGTAGTTGCAATTGAAGAGAATAGAGCGAGGCTGCCTGGTGTTTTTATCGAAGAAGGTTGGATTCGTGAGTATTTATATAGCGATTTGGCCAGCCATTTAGTAGGTTATTTAGGAATTATTAATGAACATGAGTTAAGGGAGTATGGATCTAGCTATAATAGTTCTGATTTGGTAGGTAAAAGTGGTATAGAGTTGTTATACGAGGACTACTTACGTGGAAAACTTGGCTCAGTTACTGTGGAAGTAAATGCATTGAGCCGACCGATTAAGACTATTGGTTCTTTAGAGCCTATTCCCGGTTATAATATTGAGATGTCGATTGATAAGGATTTACAACAATTTGTACAACAGACTTTCATTGAGCATACTGCTTCTTTAAAGGAGCGAGAAATCAATGCCTCATCAGGCGCTGTTGTCGTTCTGAATCCAAAAACTGGGGAAATTTTAGCCATGGTTAGTGTGCCTGGCTATGAACCTGGACGTTTATTAGATCCTTCTGAAAGAAGTTCTTACTACGCTCAGTTAATAACTGATCCTTCGTTGCCATTTTTTAATCGTGCTTTACAAGGCCAATATGGTCCAGGATCAGTATTTAAACCTTTTATAGCTGTAGCCATGCTGGAAGAAGAGGTAGTTGAGCCTGATGAGTTGTTTAATGCTACTGGTGTAAGTCAATATGGGGTGCGTGATTGGGTAATTACTCAAAGATTAGCACCTTTTGGTTTAATTAATTTAACAGATGCAATGGCGGTTTCTAGTAACCATTACTTTGCTGAATTTGGCGTAAAGGTTGGTATAGATCGGCTGTCAAAATGGTTAAGAGAATTTGGTTTTGGTGCACCTACCGGCCTAGTGGCCGCCCCCCAAGAAGCTATCGGCTTAGTACCCGATCGGGAGTGGAAAAGACAGCGTTTTAGTAATGCTCCGGTATATGAACAAGTATGGTATCCAACAGATACCGAACAGATTTCTATTGGACAAGGATTTATAACAGTAACACCATTACAATTGGCAGTAGGTTATAGTGCAATTGCTAATCGGGGTACCATTTATCAGCCTACCATTATTAAACGAATACTTTCGCCAGAGGGAAATGTTATTCAGGAACATACACCAGTAATAACACGCAAGTTAGATGTGTCTTCAGAAACCTGGGACGCAGTTATCAAGGGTATGGAGGCAGTTATTACTCATCCACGGGGGACGGCTCGCAACGTATTTAATGATTTTCCAATTTCTGTAGCTGGTAAAACAGGGAGTTATGAGATTCCTGGTAAAGATGCTCATGGTTTGTTTGGGGCTTTTGCACCAATTGACGATCCTGAGATAGTAGTCGTAGTAGTAGTGGAACATGGCTATGGAGGTAGTACTTCAGCTGCACCAATTGCTAGAAAAATTTTAGACTACTATTTCGGATTAGACCAAATAGAAGGACTTACCGACTGAAATATAGAAAGGTATTTAATAATTGGTAAAATTATTTTCAAGTACATGAGCTTTAAGGGAGAGAATTATCATGAGCAAGGAGGCTTGTATTATAAAAGGTACTCGTGAAGGATTATCTATTTTAATACCAGCTAGTCTAGAGATTCATGAGGTAATTGAGCAATTAAGAGCACGGCTCCATGCAACTCAGCATTTTTTTGAAGGTGCTGTAGTAAATGTTTTAGCAGAAAATCGAGCTCTAAAACCAGCAGAAAAGCGAGAAATCGCTAAAGCTGTTGAAGAATTTGGGTTGGTTATGGGTAATAATCGAATATACAAGCCTGAACCTAAAGCAGTTAACGCAGTTAACGAAAACGAATTGCTAGAAGACACACTGCTAATACGGCGCACCTTACGTTCTGGGCAACGAGTTCAGTATGATGGTAATGTAGTAGTTTTAGGTGATGTGAATCCAGGGGCTGAAATTGTTTGTAGCGGTGATATATTAGTGCTTGGTTCATTACGCGGGGTTGCTCACGCTGGCTGTAATGGTAATGTTAGAGCGACAGTATTTGCTTTGCGACTTGAACCAACTCAATTAAGAATTG
The DNA here is from genome assembly GCA_012521185.1 of Bacillota bacterium. GTDB lineage: Bacteria > Bacillota > Limnochordia > Darwinibacteriales > DTU012 > JAAYMV01. Next base: position 16,164 of record JAAYMV010000083.1, on the reverse strand, counting down.
CTAACTATATTTCACGCTCCCCAGATGAAGATTTGCCTCAACCGGTTGGACCAGAGCTAGCTCGTGTTACTGATAATATGATTCAGATATCTGCTTATTCATTTGGTTAAAGGGGAGGATTGGCATGGGTAAAGCAATTGTTGTTACTAGTGGCAAAGGTGGAGTAGGCAAGACCACAACAACTGCTAATATTGGTACTGGTCTGGCATTGCTTGGCAAAAAGGTGTGTGTGGTTGACGCAGATATTGGGTTACGTAATTTAGATGTAGTAATGGGTTTAGAAAACCGAATTGTTTATAACATAGTGGATGTAGTGGAAGGTTATTGCCGAGTAAAACAAGCTTTGATTAAAGATAAACGAGTGGATAATTTATTTTTACTACCTGCGGCTCAAACCAGACAAAAAGATGCGGTCAATCCTGAGCAAATGCGCGATCTAATTAGTGAGTTGAAAAATGATTTTGATTATGTAATTGTAGATTGTCCTGCTGGAATAGAACATGGATTCCAAAATGCTATTGCTGGTGTGGATATGGCTTTAATTGTTAGCACACCCGAAGTATCGGCAGTCCGGGATGCTGACCGAATTGTGGGTATCCTAGATTCTCAAGGGATTTATGATATGTTTTTGGTAATTAATAAAATACGTCCAGATATGGTTCGTAAAGGCGATATGATGGATATTGACGATATGAATGATATTTTGGCTCTTAATTTGATTGGCGTTGTTCCTGATGATGAAGGTATCATTGTTTCTACTAACAAAGGTGAACCTGCGGTTTTAGATAAACGTTCACCAGCTGGTCAAGCCTTTAGAAATATTTCCAAACGGATTGAAGGAGTAGAGGTTCCATTTATGAATATTAGTGATGGAACGATGATTGAGCGATTTATGCGAATGCTAGGTGTAGGAGGAAAACGTTAAGAAAGGGTGAGTCGTGTTGGAGTTTTTATCAAGGCTATTCGGCAATAATGATAGCAGTAAGAACATGGCTAAAGAGCGATTACGATTAGTGTTGGTACAAGATCGGGCAATGCTCTCACCTGGTTTGCTTGATTCGTTGCAAGAAGATTTGATCGAGGTAATTTCAAAGTATATGGAATTAGATGTAACAGGACTAGAAGTTAATTTGGAAAGTCAAGACCAGTCAGTCGCTTTAGTTGCCAGCATTCCAGTAAAAAACGTTAAGCGCTAATGGATGGCAAAACCTTTTCCGCAGGGAAAAGGTTTTTTAGTTATGAAAACCTCCTTAAGCTAATATAGTGGTAATAGTATTGTTTAACCAGTTAAGGAGGTGGGTAAATGTTTTGGCAATTTCTCCGGCACTTAGTATTTGCAATAATAATTTTAGTAATGCTTAGCTTGATGATTCAGGTTAATTTACCCTACACTCAGGAGCTAAGAGATTATCTATATTTTGTGTTAACTACTGATTTTCAAGTGGATTCGCTGCTAGCTCCGGTGCAAAGTGTTTTAGATTTAGTGCCAATTAGGCGGTGAACTGAATGAAATTAGGTTATTTTTTTGGTATTCCGATTTTAGTAAATCCCTTTTTTATCGTATTACTCTTTTCCACCGCTTTAATTGGTAAGTTATTAGAAACTGTAATTTTATTTATTATTGTCATATGGCACGAATCAGCACATGTAATGATGGCAAGGTACTATGGGTTAAGCGTAATCGAGATTGAACTATTACCCTTTGGCGGCGTAGCCAAGATTGATGAGTTAATCCAGTTAGAACCTGGGGTTGAAAGATATATAGCGATAGTTGGTCCTTTGAGTAATGGAGTATTGTTAGTGATGGTATGGCTTTTAGAACCAAGATTGCTTTTACCAACAGAGTTGCTAAAATTTATTATTCAGGCTAATATTGGAATGATGCTCTTTAATGTCCTACCTGCCTTACCTCTTGATGGCGGCCGCTTTTTAAGAAGTTTATTAACAGAAAAGTATGGTTATCGTCAAGCTACTGAAAAGGCTGCCAGCATCGGTCAAATTTTTGGTGTTTTGTTATTGTTTATAGGTATGGCGAGTTTTTATTATAACTATAATGGATTAATCTTTCTGATAATCGGTTTTTTCCTGTTGATTTCAGCGAATAAGGAAAAAGCCGCTGCAGTCTATGTTCTAATGCGCTATTTGACTCGCAAGAAACAAGAAGTTAGACTAAAACGAGTTATGTTAGCTAAAGAATTAGTTGCTACCGAAGAAACGTCTCTTGGCGAAATACTTCGACAACTGACACCGTCATATTACCACATTGTGTGGGTTTTAGATATTAATGGAACTCTAGCAGGTATGATCACCGAATTAGAAATGATCGATGCTTTTCTGGAAAAAGGGATTCAGACAAGGCTAGGGGAATTGATCAAGTATCATTTATAACGATTGGAAGGATGTTTTAATTGGATAAGAAGTTGTTGCAAATATTACCACAGGTAAGTTCGCCGGCTCGGTATACGAATGGAGAATTAAATGCTATTCATAAGGATTGGGATACAACCACACTAAAAATGTGTTTGGCTTTCCCCGATATTTATGACATCGGAATGGCGAATCTAGGATTTAAGATTTTATATCATATTATCAATCAACAGCAAGCTTGTCTTGGTGAACGCGCTTATTTACCTTGGATAGATATGCAAGAACAAATGATCAAAGCAGGATTACCTTTAACTGCCTTAGAATCAGGTAAGCCTTTATCTGAGTTTGATATAATTGGCTTTACTTTGCAGCATGAAACTAGTTATACAAACGTAGTGAAAATGTTGGATCTAGCGGATATTCCGCGGTTTAGTGCAGAACGAAAGGAGACGGATCCGTTAATTATTGCTGGCGGTCCGTGTAGTTTTAATTGTGAGCCAATAGTGGATTTTTTAGATTGTGTTGTTCTAGGTGATGGGGAGGAAGTACTTAAACAGATTTTAGAGCTTGCAGTTGCGGCCAAGGAGCAAAATATTGCTAAAGAAGAATTGCTTAGGCAATTAGCCAAGTTAGAGGGAGTTTATGTTCCTCGCTTTTATCGGGCTGTTTATAATGATAATGGTGACTACATGGGACTAGAACCACTAAAGCAAGATCTGCCTTTAGAAATTAATAAGAATTTGGTAGAAAATCTAGATCAAGCTTTTTACCCAGACACAGCTATCGTGCCTTACACAAAGGTGGTTTTTGAAAGGGCTGTCGTCGAGGTAATGCGAGGTTGTACTAGAGGTTGTCGTTTTTGCCAAGCAGGAATGATTTATCGCCCAGTAAGAGAACGTTCTGTTGAGGTACTTAAAAAGCAAGTTGCTCAGTTAATAAAGAATACTGGTTATGAGGAAATATCTTTGTCATCCTTATCCACGGGGGATTATAGTTGTATTCAACAATTAATTAGTGAATTAGTGCAAGAGTATGAGGGACAAGGGGTATCGGTAGCCTTGCCGTCGTTAAGAGTTGATTCCTTTTCAGTTAAATTAGCGGAGCAAATTCAAAAAGTGCGTAAGTCAGGGATTACCTTTGCACCAGAAGCTGGTACTCAGAGACTAAGAGATGTAATTAATAAAAATGTAACAGAAGCTGATTTATATGATGCAGTAGAAAGTGCCTTTCAAGCCGGCTGGCATCAAGTTAAACTTTATTTTATGATTGGCTTGCCAACCGAGGAGTTTGCTGACTTAGACGGGATCGTTTCCATTGCTAAAAATGCTTTGGAGATTGGTTGGAAGTATCATCAGAAAGGTCGTAGGAAGCCTACTGTAGTGGTCAGTGTTTCCTCCTTTGTACCAAAAAGTCATACTCCCTTCCAATGGGAAGCTATGGACAGTATAGAAGTGTTGTTAGAAAAACAAGCTTATTTAAGGAAACATCTGTCGCATCCTGGTATTTCTTTTCAATACCATAATGTTCATATTAGTTATTTAGAAGCCATTTTAGCTCGTGGTGATCGGCGGTTAGCTGCAACAATTGCTAGGGCAGTAGATTTAGGTTGTCAATTTGACAGTTGGCATGAATGCTTTGATTTTAAGTTATGGGAACAAGCTTTACAGGATACCAATATTGATGGCAATTATTTTGCTAATCGGCAAAGAGCGAAGGATGAAATATTACCATGGGATCACCTAAAGTGTGGGGTAAGTAAAGGTTATTTGTGGCGGGAACGAGAAAAAGCCTTTAAAGAAGAAACTACTCCTGATTGTCGTTTTACTAACTGTACAGGGTGTGGTCTACCAAAGTGCAATATTAGGGATAGAGGATGATTTCAAATGGGTAAAAGTATAAGAGTACGATTTCAAGTAAAAGAAACCTGTCGATTTATTTCCCATCTGGATAAAGTAAGAAGTTTTGAACGGGCCATTCGTCGGGCTCAACTGCCCATTGCTTATTCGCAAGGTTTTAACCGGAGACCACGTTTTGCCTTTGCCCAAGCTTTGCCAGTAGGAGTTACAAGTGATGCAGAATATGCTGACTTTCATTTAACTGAATATTTGGAGGCTGAAAGGTTAAAAATTGCTTTAAATCAAGTTTTACCAAGTGGTTTTTATGTGTTAGAAGCAGTTAATTTGCCTGCACGAGCCGAGGCCTTAATGACTATTATTCAGGCTGCAGCTTATAGGATTAAATTATTAGAACAAGCTAGTGAATTGCCGGATAAAATTGGAAACCTTTTAGCTCAGAAATCTATTTATATCGATAAACATACGAAAAAAGGATCGAAACAGGTTAACATTCGTCCTTGGATATATCAACTAGAATTAAATGAAGATGGAACAGAACTAAGTTTAGTATGTGCTTGTGGTTCTCAAGGAAATCTGCGTCCGATGGATATTTTAGAACCATTAGGCCTAAAATTAGAAGAAGTATTAATTCATCGGGAAGCACTTTGGATAGAAATGGATCCAGTTCGACGCACGCCAATCGATATTGTAGGAGGGTGATTTGGGTGAGTCAGCAAGTGGTGATTACTTCCTATTTAAATCATGTTTTAGTAGGGATTCTAGAAAAAGGAAGACTAGTTGAGTTTTTTATGGAAAAGGATGAAGAGAGCCGCACTGTTGGAAATATTTATCTTGGTAAGGTGGAAAATATTTTGCCTGGAATGGAAGCGGCCTTTGTTGATATTGGTTTAGAGCGCAATGCCTTTCTTTATGCTGGCGATTTAAACCAAGCGGACTCAGATTTGCCCATTAATAAACTCCTACGTAAAGGTGAGCAGATTTTAGTTCAGGTTACTAAAGAGCCTGAAGGTACCAAAGGAGCTAGGGTTACCAGTCAGTTGTCAATTCCTGGTAGATACTTAGTATTGATGCCTATGGAAAATAACATTGGAGTATCGAGGCAGATTGTGGATTCAGAAGAAAGGGAACGCTTGAAAGATATTGCAGAAAGGATTAAGCCAGGGGAGATGGGCTTAATTATTCGCACTTTAGCAGCTGGTCACTCAGAAGAAGAGCTTATTCAAGATCGGGATTATTTAGTAGCCTTATGGGATGAATTACAAGCTAAAACTAAAGCCAGTACTGCACCTAAATTGATCTATCATGATTATGATCTGATTCATCGGATTTTACGGGATTTGGTCAGTGAGGATACGGAGCAGGTTTTAGTAGAACAAGAATGGATCTATAATTCTATTATTGCTAAGGCCAAGAGTCTAGGCCTGCCAGAATCGGTAAAGATTGATCTTTTTCAAGGAAAAGTTTCACTGTTTGAACAGTTAGGTTTAGACCATGAACTAGAAAAAGCGATGCGTAAGCAGGTTTGGTTAAATAGCGGTGGTTACTTGATTATTGACCAAACAGAAGCTTTAGTAAGTATTGATGTGAATACTGGTAAATATGTAGGCCAGAAAGAATTACGAAATACAGTTTTACAAACGAATCTAGAGGCTGCAGCGGAAATAGCCAAGCAATTACGGCTAAGGAATATCGGCGGAATTATCATCATTGATTTTATTGATATGGACAACGAGGCTGATAAGAAAACAGTCTTAGAGGCTTTAGAAACAGCTTTAGCTAAAGATAAAACTAAGAGCCATGTTTTTGGTTTTACCCAGCTAGGTTTGGTGGAAATGACCCGTAAAAAATCCAAACAGCGCCTCAGCAACTTGCTCTTAGTACCTTGTTCTCACTGTAAGGGACGAGGCCAGATTTATTCACAGGAAATCACTGCCATTCATATTGCGCAACGGATTTTCTCTCTGGCAAAGGAGCCGGATATCCACACCATTACAGTAGATTGCCATCCTTTTGTGGCAGTGGAGTTAATTGGAGAGCAAGGTTCCAACTTAGATGCCCTTAAAAAACAGATAAAGAAAGAAATAATTATCAATACTCGACGTGACCTAGAATTAGATCAAATAAAAGTGGCCGGTCATCATTGACAAGGCTCAATTTGAATGTTAAAATTAACGTTGTATCGTTACCGCATAGAACAGGTTTTTGAAACACGTAGGTGTACCTGTAGCTAGCGAGTCAAAGCGAGGAGGTGTTGTAATGTACGCTGTAATTGAGACTGGTGGTAAACAATACCGAGTAACTGAAGGTGATTCCATTTTCGTTGAAAAACTAAATGTTGCTGAAGGTGAAACAGTTACTTTTGACAACGTATTACTAGTTAGTACTGGGGATAAAGTATCTGTTGGAAACCCAACAGTTGCTGGAGCTAAGGTTACTGCTAAAGTAGTTGAACAAGGTAAAGGCAAAAAAATTATTGTTTTTAAGTACAAGCCGAAAAAGAACTATCGTAAAAAATCTGGACATCGTCAACCTTACACTAAGCTAGTAATCGAAAAGATTGAAGCATAATGACAGTTGTTCGTTTTTTTAAGAATCATCAGGGAATAACGGGGTTTGAGGCTAAAGGACATGCAGGATTTGCTGACGCAGGACAAGATATTGTTTGTGCGGCAATTTCTGTTTTGACTCAAACTGCAGTTATTGGCTTAGAAAAAGTAGTTCAAATTAAGCCAAAAGTAAAAGTGAGAAAAAAAGACGGATATCTTAAGTGTATGTTACCTAACAGATTATCACCAGAAGCCTGGAAGGAATGTCAAATAATATTTCAGGTTTTACAGGCTGGTTTACAAGGAATAGTGTGTGAGTATGAAGATTTTTTACGAATTGAGGAGGTGTAGTCATGCGCATAGATTTACAGCTATTTGCAACTAAAAAGGGTGGCGGTAGCACAAGGAATGGTCGAGATTCCAATGCTAAGCGACTAGGCGTAAAAAGGCATGACGGTCAATTTGTTACTGCAGGCAGTATCCTAGTTCGTCAAAGAGGAACTAAGATTAAGCCGGGTAATAATGTGGGACGCGGTTCTGATGACACTTTGTTTGCTATGGTAGATGGCTATGTTTCTTTCAAACGAACAGCTAAGAATCGCTCTGTAGTGAGCGTTGTAACTGATACTACCATTACGGCTTAGTTAAAAATCCCTTTTGTACGTTGAGTACGAAAGGGTTTTTTTGTCATTAGTATGGAATACTACTAAAAAATCAAAGAGGGAAGGCGTATGTTTTTAGATCGAGCAACAATTTATGTTAAGGCGGGAGATGGGGGCGACGGTTGTGTCGGCTTTCGTCGGGAAAAATACATACCTGCCGGTGGACCAGCAGGTGGCAATGGAGGTCGCGGTGGCAGTGTAATTTTTGTAGTAGATAATAATTTATCCACATTAATCGATTATCGCTACCGCAAGCATTATAAGGCACAAAATGGTGAACACGGACAAAATAAAAACATGTATGGTAAAGATGGTGAAGATTTAATTTTGCGGGTTCCTCCTGGAACAATCGTGAAAAACCATGAAACTGGTGAGATTATTGCTGATTTAACTCGTCCAGGACAACGCCTAATTATAGCCGAAGGTGGTCGGGGAGGTAGAGGCAATACTCAGTTCGCTACTCCGACCCGTCAAGCACCAGCTTTTGCTGAAAAAGGGGTTAAAGGTAGAGAACTTTGGGTGGATTTAGAACTGAAGTTATTAGCTGATGCTGGCTTAGTAGGCTATCCTAATGCTGGCAAGTCTACTTTATTGTCTGTAGTATCAGCAGCTAAACCTAAAATTGCCAATTATCCCTTTACTACCTTAACGCCAAATTTGGGGGTTGTCTCCTTAGACATTGGTCAATCTTTTGTAATAGCAGATATACCTGGTTTAATTGAAGGTGCTCATCAAGGTGTAGGCCTAGGTACGGATTTTCTTCGACATATTGAAAGAACTAGGGTGATTCTGCATGTAATAGACGTGGCTGGAGTGGATGGCCGAGATCCGGTTGAGGACTATTTTCAGATAAACCAAGAATTACGTTTATTTAATGAAGCCTTAAGTCAATTGCCCCAAATTGTAATCGCTAACAAAATCGATTTGCCTGACGCTCAAGAAAACATAGAACGCCTCGCAGCAGTAGTGGCTAAAGACGGACGGCAACTGTTCACAATCTCTGCGGCTACTAGGCAAGGAACCCAGGAATTAATGATTTCAGTTTGGAATTTACTAAAAGATTTAAAAGCTCAAGAACCTGAGGAGCAAGCTCTAGAGGAACAGGTAATTGTTTATCGTCCTGAGGTGGAACACGCACCGGTTGAAGATTTTACTATTCGTCAGGATGATGATGAATATTTTGTAGAGGGAGCAGGTTTAGAACGATTAATGTCCCGTTTGGATTTGAATAATCCTGAAGTAGTTGAGTACCTACAAAGACTTTTTCAAAAAATTGGTTTATATGACCAATTAAGAAATATGAACATTCCTGAAGGTAGTATTGTTCATGTTGGTGAATTAGAATTTGAATATTATGAGTAGGTGAAGGCGTATGTTAACTAGCAAACAAAGGGCGTATTTACGCTCCTTAGGCAATGAATTAGAAGCTATTTTTCAAATCGGAAAAAGCGGAATCACCGAGGAATTATTAGCCCAATTAGACGATGCCTTAGAAGCACGGGAACTAATTAAAGTAAAAGTACTGAAGAACTGTTTAGAAGAGCCAGCAGAGGTTGCTGACCAGGTAGCTGATGGTTTAGCAGCTCAAGTAGTACAAAAGATTGGCAGGAGTTTTATTCTTTATCGAGAATCAGTTGAGAAAAAGAGGATAGAATTGCCATAAGTTAATTATAAAATCTAGGAGGGTAATTATGAGTGAAGTATTTAAAGGAGTAAATAAAATAGAATATGAAGGTCGCACTTCTAGAAATCCGTTGGCTTTTAAACATTATAATCCGCAAGAGTTAGTTGGCGATAAGACTATGGAAGAACACTTAAGATTTTCTGTAGCCTATTGGCATACGTTTAATGCGGTAGGGGCAGATCCTTTTGGTGCTGGGACCATGTTTAGACCTTGGGATCAAGTTAGTGACCCGCTTGGTCATGCTAAGGCTAGAATGGAAGCAGCTTTTGAATTTATGAGTAAATTAGGAGTTAAATATTTCTGTTTTCATGACAGGGATATTGCTCCAGAAGGTGCGACTTTAGCAGAGTCTAATAAATATTTAGATGCTATTGTGGATTTAGCTAAGGATTTGATGAAAGAGACCGGCATTAAATTACTTTGGGGCACAGCTAACTTATTTAATCATCCTCGTTATGTACATGGGGCTGCTACATCTAACAATGCAGATGTATTTGCCTATGCAGCTGCTCAAGTGAAAAAAGCTCTAGAAGTTACAAAAGAGCTTGGTGGAGAGAACTATGTATTTTGGGGCGGCCGTGAAGGATACGAAACTCTTTTAAACACTAATATGAGCCTAGAATTAGACAATTTTGCCCGTTTCTTACACATGGCTGTTGATTATGCTAAAGAAATTGGCTTTACTGGACAGTTCCTAATTGAACCAAAACCAAAAGAGCCAACAAAACATCAGTATGATTTCGATGTGGCTACCGTTCTTGGTTTCTTAAGAAAATATGATCTTGACCAATATTTCAAGATGAATATTGAAGCGAACCATGCTACTTTGGCTGGTCATACTTTTCAGCACGAATTACATTATGCTAGAATTAACGGTGTATTAGGCAGCGTAGATGCTAACCAAGGAGATATGCTGTTAGGTTGGGATACTGACCAAATGCCAACTGATTTGTATAGCACAACTTTAGCTATGTATGAAATCTTAAAAAATGGTGGTCTCCATTCTGGCGGATTGAACTTTGATGCTAAAGTTAGACGTGCCTCATTTGAATTAAATGATCTGTTTATTGGTCATATTGCTGGCATGGATGCTTTTGCTTATGGCTTAAAAGTAGCTCATAAGTTATTAGAATCCGGAGAATTAGAAGATATTATTGCTGAGCGTTATGCTAGCTTTAACTCTGGCATTGGCGAGCAAATCGTTCAAGGTAAAGTAGGTTTCAAAGAATTAGAAGCGTATGCACTAGAATTAAAGGAAATCAATAACACTTCTGGCCGTCAAGAAGAATTAGAAGCGATTCTCAACCATTACTTAATTAACAGTTAATTAATGCTAATTAGGATTAACAGGAAGTAATCGCTAGTTGACGAATTAAATATAAAATGAGTCTACCAAGACGTTATTCTTGGTAGACTGCCTTTAAGGTTAGGAGCTAAGAAAGGTGAAAAAGCAAGTTCAACGACGAATTGGTATCATGGGTGGAACATTTGATCCTATTCATTATGGTCATTTAGTAACTGCTGAGGCAGCTTTAGGCGAGTTTAATTTGGATTTGGTATTATTCTTGCCTTCTGGAACTCCGCCCCACAAAGATGCTCGCCAAGTGACAGATGCCAAGCATCGACATTTGATGACGGTATTAGCCACTTTGACTAATCCACATTTTGAAGTGTCGAGAATTGATATTGATCGGGAAGGCGTAACATACACTATTGATTCTTTGAGGCTCTTAAAAGCAGAATATGGTGAGGAAACAGAGCTATATTTTATAACAGGTGCTGATGTAGTAATGGAATTAATGACTTGGAAAGATTCTGAGGAATGTTTACAATTGGCCGAATTTATTGCTGCTTCAAGACCTGGTTTTAGTTTTGGTGCGAAAACTACTTTAGTTGAGGAATGGTTTGCTAAGCATGGTAAGAAACTGCATGTCATTAATGTTCCAGCGATGGCTATATCATCCACTGATGTTCGCGAACGAGTTCGAGCTAAAAAGTCAATTCGTTATCTAGTTCCTGAAACAGTTGAATATTATATTCATAAGAACAATTTATATATCTAGCTTGAGGCAGCCAGAGAATATAGATATTATACGAAGGCTTTGGTGAATGATCTTACAATTTAGCTAGTGGCTCCTGGTTGCAAAGTGGACCACTAGCTTTTTTAAAAAGGGGGGCAAAGTATGCTTTCGCCAGAAGAAGTGCAAAGAAGAATGGAAGAATTAGAAAAACAAAGAGCGTTAAAAAGAAGAAAAAAACAACGGAAAATTATTTCTGCTATTATTTTGTTATCATTTGGTATTTTTTTAATGGTGTTGACGGCATACTACAGCTATCACCAGGGTCTAACTACCGTAGATATGAAAGCCAATGACGAACAGAGACTTAATGTTTTATTTATTGGTATTGATCAGAAAAGTGTCTCTGGTTCACGGGCTGACACAATTATGTTAGTTTCTTTAAACCTTAAAACAGGGGAAGCTGGAGTTTTGGCGATTCCTCGAGATACTAGAGTTTATATTCCAGAACGAAATCGTTGGGATCGGATTAATGCCGCTCATGTTTATGGTGGTACACAATTAGTGGCTAAAACGGTATCTGAATTTTTAGGGGTACCAATTAATTATTATATTCAGACTGATTTCGAAGGTTTTAGTAAAATAGTCGATACTCTAGGCGGCATTGAAATTGATGTCGAACGGGATATGCAATATGATGATTATGCTCAAGGTTTGCATATTAACTTAACCAAGGGGTTGCAAGTTTTAGATGGAGATAAAGCTTTACAATACGTGAGGTTTCGTGATAGTTTAGGTGATGTTTCTTTAGTAGATCCAGTCACCCAATCCTATGGTGGTAGGATCGAACGTCAGCGCAAATTTGTAACGGCTTTAATTAGGCAAACTTTAAGACCGGCTACAATTCCTAAGTTACCAAAGCTTGTTGGTCAGATTTGGGATACAGTAGAAACTAATATACCTTGGAATTTAGCTTTGAAATTAGCCTTCTCTGCAGAAGAATTTGAACTTAGTAAAATGACTACTGCAGTTGTACCAGGAAATTCCGATACTATTAATGGAGCTGCCTATTGGATACCAGACCGAGATAAATTAGAGACAGTTGTGAATATGGTGGTGTATGGAAAAGAACCGCCCCTAACAGTTGAAGTCTTAAATGGAGCAGGTGTCTCTGGTTTGGCTGGTCGAGTAGGAGAGATTCTCAGACAAATTGGTTATGATCCTATTCGTTTAAGTAATGCCGATCATTTTAATTATCCGGTTAGTCAGTTGATTGTTGGGCCAAATGTTGATTTAGATCAGGTTAAAAGATTAAGTGAAGTTTTAGAAGCAGAGATTATCGTGGATCCTAAGCGGAATGGTCAGCCGGATATTACCCTAATAATAGGAAAGAATTATCAGATATAGGAGGGGATGTTTTGCGTAATCTGAGCACAAAAGAAATAGCTATTGCAGCAGCTCAGGCCATGGATGATAAACTCGCCGAGGAGATTAAGGTATTAAAAGTGAGTGATGTAATGGTTGATGCCGATTATTTTGTAATCGGCAGCTGTCAAACAATGATTCAACTTAATGCCATAGCTCATGCTGTTTTAGATAAATTAAAAGAATTAAATGTGCCATTACTGCGTCAAGAAGGGCGTCATGACAATCAATGGGTGCTATTAGACTATGGTAGTGTAGTCATTCATATATTTACCGCTGAAGAACGTGAATACTATTCCTTGGAAAAATTATGGGCAGACGCAGAAGTTGTTCCCTTTGAGTAGGAGGGAGCCTGATGAGAGAGAAACAGCGTCAATCAGCCTATACTTACTTAGCTAAGTTTTATGATCTGCTGATGGAGTTAGATTATCAGGAATGGGCTCAGTATTTAATCAATACTTGGGAAAAGTTTGGACAAAGACAGCCAAAAATCCTGGATTTAGCTTGTGGAACAGGCACTTTAACTCTGCTTTTAGCGCAAAAAGGCTATCAAATTGCCGGTTTGGATATATCTAAGCAAATGTTGGCAGAAGCGGAACGAAAAGCTAGCGAACTTGGCTTACCGATCAAGTGGTATTTAGATGATTTATCTGATTTTGATTTAGCCGAGCAATTTGATGTATTGCTTTGCACTTGTGATGGCTTAAATTATTTGGTAGAAGAAAACCATATGTTTAAAGCTTTAACTAACGCTTTTAATCATACCAAAGCCGGTGGCTTAATGCTTTTTGATCTTAATTCAGAAATGAAATTAAGAGAGATTTATGGAAATAATTCATACGCTGATTTATTTCAGGATTTTGGATATTTTTGGGACAACTACTATGATGAGGAACGAAATATTTGTCAAATGGATTTAACTTTTTTTCTGCCTGCTGAAAATGGTTTGTATTATCGAGTGAGTGAACGACATTTTGAAAAACTTTGGCGGCCGCCTGTTATTATTGAAATGGCGGAAAAGATTGGTTGGCAATTATTAGGTTATTATGCTTTCCCAACTTGGCAGGAACCAGAAGATGCAGTAGAAAGATGGCAGTTTGTTTTGGGTAAAGATTAGAGGGGTTACGCAACCCCTCTTTTTATTTTCCGCAGCCACACCCTCCTTGTTTGGTACTGAAGAAGTATCTAGTGTTTTTGTTTGTAGTAGATCGTTGACTGGTATTTCGAGCAACGGGTGTTAGAGAACCTTTTTTATTGAGTTCTTTTTGTTTTTCCTTTAACTGACGTGCAGCTTGTTGTGCCCAATAATTGTTAACCAATCAGTTCACCTCCTGGTTACTTTACTATAGCTTATGAAGTTAATCAGCTAGAGGTCTCAATAAAATAAAAAAACACCTTAAGGATAGAGTAATCTATCTTAAGGTGCTAGATAGTAGGTTATCTGAAAGGTGTTTTTACACCTAGGTTAGCTTGTTCTACAAGAGCCTGTTCAGCAGAGGCAATCATTTTTCTTACCATATGTCCACCAACAGCTCCACATTCTCTAGAGGAAATGTTTCCCCAGTAACCTGTTTTATATTCAGGGTTTATGTTAAGTTCTTGGGCAACTTCATACTTGAATTGATTTAGTGCTTGATATGCTTGAGGGATTACTTTTACATTTGATGAGCTTGAACCTTGGGTCATTAACTTATTCTCCTTTCAGTTTTATTTGTTAATATGTTTTCCAGTAAAACTATAAATATAAACAATGATTAATGGTAAAACCGGAAGGATTATCAAATGTAATTAGGAGAATATAGCAGGAAATTCAGAAAATTAAGCGAAGTTATAGATATGTCTAAGGGATGGTGGAATGAGGAGGGTCATTATGACTGCACGACAACGAGTAATAGTTGTAGTGTTGGTAACCGCTATCCTGTTAGGCAATGGTTTTAATCTATTAGTAAAACAACAGAAGTGTGTAAGGATTGTTCAGCAATCAGCAGCGATTGTTGAGGCTCAGGAAAGAGAAACGATAGCTGTGAGTGAAGATGGACAAAAACATGACTTGGAAACTTGCCAATTAGTGCATGTAAATTGGGCTACAGCCACCGAATTGCAGACATTACCAGGAATTGGGCCGAAGTTAGCTCAAAGAATCATCGAAGCTCGCCAACAAGCATATTTTACTCAGCTCCAAGATTTGCTTCGGGTTTCCGGGATTGGTCCAGCAAGATTAGAACAAATTGCTGAACATATTTGTTTAGCATTTCCCAAGCAGGATGACTAATCAAAGACCATTTTTACTTATATTTTTTCTGTTAATCCTCGGATTAACTTTGGCAAGACTTTATCAAGCAATTTTTGGAGTTAGTTTGCTATTGGCAGCACTGTTGCCTTTCTGGCTGTATCAAGAATACCGTGGTAAAACCAGAGCAGCCTGCTATTTTTATTTATATATCTTAGGCTGTAGTTATTTGCTAGGTTGTTTAATAAGCTATCAACCAGTAATTCCGGAAAAATCTTTTAATTTGACCGGTAAAGTTTTAGAGTATCGGCCTTTAACATCCTACCAACGCGTGATTGTGCGCTCACCTGAGCTAAACAGTAAATTAGCTCTTCATATATCAAATGACTTGGTAGTTGAACCTGGGATGTGGTTAAGCTTTTCTGGAACTATTACTGAACCTAAGTCGGCGAGAAATCCTGGTGAGTTTTCTTACCAGGATTATTTGGCTAAGCAAGGAGTAGCTGGTTTGATAATACCAGAACAAATAACAATATTAAAACCAGCTAAGCTTAGTAGCTCCTGGGTAGCTAAGCTGAGAAAGTATTTTTATGATAATATCCAAGCAAACATTAAATCAGCTGAGCTAACCGTAGCCTTGGTGCTGGGTCAACGTACAGCTTTAAGCCCAGAAGAACAACAAGTTTGGCAGCAGCTAGGTACCAGCCATCTTTTGGCTGTTTCTGGGATGCATATCGGATTATTAGCCATTCTTTTTGGTTCTATAGCTCAGCGACTGTCTGGCTCCAATGTTGCCAAGTGCATTTTGGTAAGTTTTCTATTGCTTATTTATGTCTTAATTAGTGGTGGAAGTCCTTCAGCTTGGCGGGCTTGGGGCGGAGCTGTTCTAGGTTTAACAGCAGCTATGCGTAAACAAAAAATAGATGCTTTGCATTCGTGGAGCTTAATTGGCACTACAATGCTGCTGATTTCACCAAATTTATTGTGGCAAATCAGCTTTCAATTATCTTTTGCAGCCAGTGGAAGTATTATTCTTTGGGTACCAGTGTTAAATCGGATAACGAAACTATTTAAGGATAATTTACTGGGGAGAATAACTGGCTATCTTTTAAATAGCATAATGATTTCTCTAATAGCGCAAATAGGTTTATTCCCGTTTTTAATCTATTATTTTCAGGAAGTATCTCTATTTGGTCCATTGGCTACTTTAATCATGGTACCACCAATCTTTTCGCTGTTAATTGGTGGATTAATGGTTGGTTTATTGGGTCCATTAGTTAAGCCGATTGGTCAACTAATGCATTGGCTTACTATAGCCATTTATCAGATTAATAGTTGGCTACTGAAGCTAAGTCCAACCATTCAGCTATCAGGTT
>JAAYMV010000082.1 GCA_012521185.1 Bacillota bacterium | reverse complement strand
TTTATTTTGCTTGTTGACATAGCATTTATCTATCTGTATCCGATTTTATACATGTTTTCCACTATGCTAATGAGTACCTTAGATTTAGTGGATCCAACAATTCGCTGGATTCCTACCAGCTTATACTGGGATAACTTAGTAAAGGCCTATGAAGGTTTGAAATACTGGCAAGGTTTTGGCCAATCAGTAATGGTTTCATTAATCGGCTGTATAGCCCAAGCTATTTCCTGTGCCCTAGCTGGCTATGGTTTTGCTCGGTATGAGTTTCCTGGTAAAAATTTCTTGTTTGTTTTAGTATTGTTGGCATTTGTTATTCCGCCACAAACGATTGTGATTCCTCTTTTCTTATTGTATCGGAAATTTGGCTGGTTAGATACGAACTTACCACTATTCGTGCCTGAACTTTTAGGCTTAGGGTTAAAGGGAAGTTTATTCATTGTGATATATCGACAATTTTTTGCTGGTTTACCCACCTCCTTAGAAGAAGCTGCCCGTCTAGATGGAGCCAGTGCTTTAGGTATTTTTGCTCGAGTGATGCTGCCTTTAGCAAAACCAGCTATTTTGGTAGTCAGTTTGTTCTCCTTTGTTTGGCATTGGAATGACTTTTATTTACCAACTATGTTTGTAACATCACAAAGTAAGTGGTCGTTAGTAAGAAGGTTACAGGTTTTACAGCAAAGTTTGGATGATATTTATGATTTAAATCCTTACGGTTTAAGTACCATGACTGAACCTGTAAATATGGCAGGGGCTTTTCTAGTGATTATGCCTGTTTTAATCTTGTATTTTGTTGCTCAAAGATGGTTTACCGAAAGCATCGAGAGAACAGGTTTGGTGGAATAAAAAAATAAGGAGTGGTGAGAAAAGTGTTTCGCAGGATTGGTTTATTGCTGTTGGTCGTTTTGTTGTCTAGCAGTGTGGTATCGGCTCAAGAAGTAATCGAGATTACTTATGCTGGTTGGGCGGATGCTAGTCATAATCAGCCCCAGGAGGTTCGAATCACCGCATTTGAAGCAGCTCATCCACATATTAAAGTTAACTACTTATTTATTCCCCATGAAGAATATGATGATCGCTTAACTGCCATGGCTGTTGCAGGAGAATTGCCAGATGTATTTTGGATTAATCATTTGCCAGTGTATATTCGAAATGGTTGGATCGCTGATATTACTGATTTTGTTGAAAATGACCCTACATTTGATCCAGATATGTTTTTTGGTAACATTTTAGAGGCTGGCAAAGCCCGAGGTCGTTACTTTGGTCTGCCCTTTCAGTTACAAGCAGCATATTTTATGGTAAATTTGGAGACTTTAGATTACTTTGGTTTAAGAATGCCTGATCCTGATTGGACCCATGAAGATTTGTGGAATATTTGTATGCGAATGAATCGACCCGCCCAAAACTACTTTGGTATGGAAGATCCGTGGGTACTATGGGCACATATGGTTCCAGCTTTTTCAGACAAAGTAACCTGGGATGCTTTAGCCTTGGATGGTTCTGGATTCCTACTTGACGATCCTCAAGTAATCGAGGGATTTAAATGGGCTTTAGAGTTTGAGCGACGAAACAGTGCAGTTAGCTTAGGTTTAGGAGAGAATCCTACGCCAACGCCTTGGAGTCATCCTCGTTTTGTGGAAGCTTACGGCAATGCTTCGCCCTGGGATCAAAGTAAAGCAGCATTTCATGTGTCCCATAGTTGGATGCTTACTTGGTTTTACGAAAATGCAACGGTTCCTTATGATGTAATCCCATATCCTAGAGGTCCGGTTCGTCAAGTAACCCCTCTAATAGTTGATACCATGGGCATCTCGCCAGTGTCGGAAAATAAAGAGGCGGCTTATGCTTTTTTACGCTGGATGAGTTATGATTTGCAAGGTTGGCTAGATCGAATGGATGTTGAAAGACCAGCTCCATTTAGTTTACCGACCATTAATGCTCCTGAGGTTTGGGAGAAATATTTAAGTCTAGAATTTATTCCACCGGGAATGAAACATGTGGTGGCAACCTTAGACAACGGCCTATTTGATCCTAACCGAACTACTCCAGGAATTCCTGAAGTATGGAGTGTAGTAGGACCAGCGCGGGATCAAATCCGAATGGGATTAGCTGAATATGATGATTTATTCCCGATTATTGTTAAAGAGCAAACTGATGCAATTTTTAGAGACGCTCGCCGTCAGCATGAGGCGGCTTTAGACCGAATTCTTGGGCCTGTCAAATAATCCATTATCAACTTTGGTTGGATCTGCTATACTGAGGGTAGATGGATCCATTTATACCCAAGGGGGTGTTCTTTTGATAGAGCTGTTTGATAAAGAATATCTATCAGATGAGTGGATTATTGGACCTGAGCCTAAAAACCGAGACGATCGTTATTGGTCACTAACCAAAAATCCTGGTTTTTTAACGATTACAACAGAACACAGTGATATTCATTCTACTGGTGATAATCCCAGTAACTATTTTCTAAGACCAGTTGATTATGAAAATTATCAAATCACTACCTATGTGGAATTTTTTCCTGAACATGATTTTGAACAAGCAGGTCTTTTGGTTTATAGTGGGCCGGATGATTATGTACGCTTAGGCTATGTTCATGCTTGGGGTTATAAGTTAGAAGCAGCCGTAGAAGTTAACCAGTTGTATAATAATCAGATGTTGCCAATCGAACCCTTGTCTTCGGTCTATTTAAGAATTCGTAAATTAGGGCGTCAATATAGTTTTCATTATAGCCATGATGGCAAGCTTTGGGAACAAATCGGCACTCCAATTTATGTAACGCTAAGAGAACCATTAGTGGGACTATATGCCATTAGTCCCGCTAGTGGTCGGCATATTGATGCCAAGTTTAGTATGTTTGCTATGGAAGAGCTGGATCCAGCTGAATACCAGGTTCATGCCAAGTTTCCGCCAAATTCCTTTGCTGTACAGCCTAAACCTGGTCAAGTTCAGTTAACATACATTAATCCAGTCTTTAATAATGATGCACCAGATCCAGCAATTCTTAGGTGGGGAAATTTCTTTTATTCGTGCGTTACTAATAACCGCTATCAAGGGAAAGATTATCGCTTAATGATCCTGCGATCGCCTAACTTAGTTGATTGGACAGTTTGTGGTGAAGTATTTCCCAAGCAATTACCAGCCTGGATTGATCCTGAGGAGCCACATTTGTGGGCACCAGAACTAGTTGAACATCAGGGGAGAATATTTTTGTATTTTGCAGCTTTAGGAAAAGGTGGACAAATTATTCAAGGTCCCCATGGAATCGGGGTAGCCTGGGCAAATCATCCAGAGGGGCCTTATGAATTTGCGCAAGAACCACTTCTGATCGGTTCTGGTTTTCATTACATTGATCCAATGGTTTTTACGGATGATGACGGCAGCAGATATTTATATTGGGGTTCGAATCACCAGCCAATTTATGGTCAACAGCTAGCTGATGATGGGCTGACACTGATTGGCGATCCAATTCCAGTAATTTTACCACAAATCGGACCAATGTTGATTGATGCGGACTTGCCTCCTCGGCCTGCTCATGAATCCCTGGTTGAGGCACCCTGGATGATTAAGCGAGGCGATTATTACTATTTGTTTTATAGTGGAGATGATATAGTAATTGATCGCTATGCTGTTAGCGTAGCCCGCTCACTTTCGCCCTTAGGATCTTTTGAAAAAAATGTGAGTAACCCTATTTTATTACATAATTTACGCTTTACAGCACCTGGGCATAATGCTGTGATTCAAGATGATGCTGGACAAGATTGGCTAATTTATCATGCTCGTGATCGAACAAATCAACGATTAGGACGAGTCTTGCTAATTGATCGGATTGACTGGCAAGATGGTTGGCCAGTAATAAATAATCATCAAGGGCCGACTTATCATTGGCAAGAACAGGGTCCGATTATAAAGGAGGAAGTGAAATGACAAAAGTTATCATTAATGGAGATATTTCCAAGGGAATAATTAATAAAAACATTTACGGTCATTTTGCTGAACATTTAGGTAGATGTATTTATGAAGGGATTTGGGTAGGAGAAGATTCCGATATTCCCAACACTAATGGAATTCGGAATGATGTGCTTCAAGCTTTAAAGGATTTGCAAGTACCAGTGCTTCGGTGGCCAGGTGGCTGTTTTGCTGATGAATATCATTGGAAAGATGGAGTAGGACCAAGAGAACAGCGTCCGAAAATGGTGAATACTCATTGGGGCGGTGTCGTAGAAAATAACCATTTTGGTACCCATGAGTTTATGGAGTTATGTGAATTAATTGGAGCTGAACCATATATTTGTGGTAATGTTGGCAGCGGGACTGTACAAGAAATGGCTCAATGGATAGAATATATTACTTTTGATGGTGATACACCCATGGCTAATTGGCGTAAGGAAAATGGCCGAGAAAAGCCTTGGAAGTTCAAATATTTTGGTATTGGGAATGAAAGTTGGGGTTGTGGCGGAAACATGCGCCCAGAATATTATGCTGATCTGTTTCGGCGTTATGCCACTTATGTCCGGAATTTTAGAGGCAATAATATTTATAGAATTGCTTGTGGTGCTAGTGATTTCAATTATCGCTGGACAGAAGTGTTAATGCGAGAAGCAGGATATTTAATGGATGGATTAAGTTTACATTACTATACTATTCCAGGAACTTGGGAGAATAAAGGATCTGCCACAGAATTTGATGAGCAGACCTGGTTTATCACATTAAAGAAAACCTTAGTTATGGACGAATTAATAACACGCCACGGTAAAATCATGGATCAATATGATCCACAGAAACGAGTAGGCTTGATTATTGATGAATGGGGTGCCTGGTATGATGTAGAACCGGGAACCAATCCTGGATTCTTGTATCAGCAGAATACATTGCGGGATGCGTTAATTGCTGGGATTAACTTCAATATCTTCCATAAACATTGTGAACGAGTACAGATGACGAATATTGCTCAAACTATTAATGTATTGCAGGCCATAATTTTAACTGATGGTGCGAAAATGATCAAAACCCCAACATATCATGTGTTTGATATGTATAAGGTGCATCAAGATGCAGAAGCCTTAGAGATTAGCTGTGACAGTGCCGAGTATCGAATGGGTGAACAATCAATTCCAGAAGTTTCAGTATCAGCTTCACGGAATCAGCAGGGTCAAGTGCATATATCTTTATGTAACTTAAATCATGCTCAAGAAAGTATTGTAGAGATTGACTTGCGTGGTTTGGATTTAAGTTCTGTAAATGGTACTGTGTTAACCGCAGATCAGATTAATACTTATAATGACTTTGATAATCCAGATGCTGTAGTGCCAAAAAGTTTCAATGATGCTAAGCTGCAGCAGAATAAGCTTGTTGTGACACTGCCATCTAAGTCTGTCGTAGTCTTAGCATTACAGTAGTTTTGTTGAACTAGCTAACTTTGACAGGTTTGTCTTGCGAATGGTTGGATCTTGTGGTACACTAGATGATGTAATTGCTGAAGCAGGGAGGTGTCGTTAAGACATGGTTACCTTTTTAATGGTTGTTCAATTACTAGTTGCTACGGGGCTAATTGTCGCTGTTGTCCTGCAAGAAAGTAAAGGTGAAGGCCTCGGCTCAATTGGTGGTGGCAGCAAAATGTTTTTTAGTAAAGCTAGTGCTACTGAAAAAATCATGGAGGCTGCAACTAAATACTTAGCTATAGCTTTTATTTTGTTATCCGTGGTATTAAGCTCGCTTCGGTATTAATTTTCTAAAGGGTTAATTAACCTAGTAGTTGTTGACAACTACTAGGTTTTTTGTTTTATAAATAAAAAAGGAGGCTAACTAGTAGCCTCGATAACTTGCATAACTAATTATGTTTGGTGGAGGTGAGCGGAGTTGCACCGCTGTCCATAAGTGAACCCACACCAGGCTCTCCGAGCGCAGCTACAATTTTAAATCTCGTTGGTTAAACCTCCTTGTAGCTGGATGATTAACCAACCAACCTGTTAGTTTCCCCTATAGCTCCAGGTAAGGCTATAAGGTACCCTGCTAGTATGACACCGCTCTAATCCCGCAGGAAAAGACTAGAGAAGTGTTAGCTGAACTAAGCAGCTAAAGCGTACTTATTGTTTGCAGTTATTTTAAGTTCCCAAGGTTTAACGAGGTTTCGGGGACCTCGGCTCGCTCCTGATGCTCATCCTACCTATGTCGAACCTAATTCACCCCCAAGGGTCAATTATAGATTAACATAGAAATAAATTTTGGTCAATGGTTAGATGTGCTAACGATACTCTTTCAGCACCCGCTCAATGCGTCGTTCAGCATCTTTTCGGGCTAGAGCATCGCGTTTGTCATGTAGGCGTTTTCCTTTCGCAAGTGCTAGCTCAACTTTGGCGATCCCATTTTTAAAATAAAGTCTTAAAGGTACTAAAGTATACCCTTGTTCCTGGACACGGCCAATTAACCGATTAATTTCTCGGCGGTGCAGCAATAATTTACGAATCCGCAGTGGATCATGGTTAAACCGGTTTCCATGTTCGTAAGGGCTAATATGCAATCCATGAAGGAAAACTTCTCCTTTAGAAATCTTAGCAAAACTGTCGCGTAAATTAACTCGGCCTAAGCGAAGGGATTTCACTTCTGTACCTTGGAGGACAATACCTGCTTCGATTGTTTCTTCAATATGATAATCGTGTCTTGCTTTCCGGTTGTCAGCAATGACTTTGATATCCTTTCCCATAGCACCACCTCTTTCGTATATTATAGCAAAATCTAAACTTCTCTACAAGCTAGGTTTCCCTTTACATAGCAGGATTTCCTTGGCCAAAGAGCGAATCTTAGGCATGACAGCGTGCTTAGGAGGAACAATAATGAGGAAGAGTGGCCTTATTTTTATTATTCTTTTAAGTTTTATTATTAGTTTCAGTTTTTCAACACAAGCTGCTTTTAATCTTTATATTGGCGAACATTTGACCGAATTACATACTCCGCTGAAGAGAGTAAATGGTAATATTCTAGTTCCTTTATCTGTTATTGCAGATTATTTAGCAGTGAAGATTGAAATGGTTGATGAGACCAGGTTCACAATGGAATTTCCCACTAAAACAATCACTATGCAGATTGATGAAGTAAACGCCTTAGTTAATGGAGTAGAGCAGGTATTAGAAGTGCCTCCGATGGTGAGCAATAATGAAATTATGGTGCCACTAAGGTTTATTGCTGATGCCTTAAATTTTCGCATAGTCTTTGATAACCAGCAAATGGCTTTAGTCTTAGTCTTAAACAAGGATATGGCAGAGTATGTGGCATCTAAATTAGCTGATCCTGATTGGGAATCAAGACCAAAGTCACCGACCGTTTTTACCTCATCAACAGATTTGGATGAGTTTGAAAGAGCTGAGCTCAGGGAAATTGTTTTTTTAGATGGCCCTCGTTCTCGTGTTTTTATTGATGTACAAGGTTATACTGCCTATGAGAGTGTTTTATTGACAGAACCAGATCGCTTGTTTATTGATTTAATTGGCATTGATGGTGATCCTTTACCGGTTTTAGAGTTAAATGACCCGATTATCCAAAGAATTCGCAGCAGTCGGTTTAATGAAAATACTATTAGAATTGTTTTAGATTTAAATGAGGCCACTCATTATAAAATTCATCGTTGGCCAAATGGCGGATTAGAAATCGAATTTAATTATCAAATTGGAGATTTTCAGTTTTATCGTGATGCTAACGGTATTGCCAAATTGGCCTTTTCTGGAACAGCTCAACCTCCTTTTCAAAGTACATCCTTTCATAGTCCAACCCGTTTGTCCTTGGATTTTCAGGACACTACCTTGATTGGAGGATATAAGGAGTTCTCCGTTGATGATTCGCGAGTTAAGCAAATTAGGGTAAGTCAATATACTCCTTCTGTGACGCGAGTAGTTTTAGATTTAACCGCACCTTTAACGCCAGTATCCTCTGGGAAAGTAAATGATCAGTTTGAAGTAATCTTTTTTGATGGAACAGCAGAAGATTACCAAAGATATACTTTAAGTCAGCCAGAGGTTGATCCTTATATTGCAATTTCTTCTGATGCTGAAGAAGCAGACATGGACCTAGATGATTCAGAGAAACCACTGAAAGGCAGGGTGGTTGTGATTGATCCTGGCCATGGTGGCTCAGATCCAGGCGCCATTGGTGTAGCTGGTACATTTGAAAAGGATATCGTCTTAGACATTGGTTTAAAACTTGGTGAATTGCTGGAAGCAGCTGGTGCGAGAGTTGCTTATACTAGAATTGATGATCGCTATGTTTCCATATTTGATCGTCCGGTAGTTGCTGAGATAGTTAATGCTGATATTTTTATCTCAATCCATTGTAATTCTTATGAAGGAGAGCTTGCTAAAGGGATTGAAACATTGTACAGTCCGCTTTTTTTAGAAAACTTCCGGTTAGCACAAATTATTCAAAAAGAATTGGTAGTTGAGCTAGAAATGCAAGACCGTGGTTTACGTCCGCGACCAAACTTGCATGTATTAAATGGTACTAGTATGCCTTCCGTCATGGTTGAGCTTGGCTTTTTAAGTCATCCTGAGGAAGAAAAATTGTTAAATTCGTCCCAGTTCCGTGCTAGAGCAGCTGATGCATTATTCAATGGAGTAGTTCGTTATTTCATGCAGCAGAATTAATCTGTAAGCGAGGTGCGGATTATGAAAATCAAGAGATTAATTGCTGGTATGATATTAGTGTTGGCTTGCGTTTTGCTAATAAGGGTCATTAATTGGCAGGAACCAGCGAATCATTTAACTAGCTCGCAGACATTTATTGTATATTTTGCTTCAGAGGAAGGTTTCTCATTAGTCCCAGAGATTAGAGTGGGTGAAGGTTTAATTCATAATCGCTTAGAAGCTCTAGTGGAAGGACCGCGTACTCCGAATTTAGTTCGTGTATTTCCGCATGATACCAGAATTATTGGTTACCAGATTGTAGATGATTTGCTTTACGTGAATTTTAACCAGGCTTTCGTAGATAATCATCCTGGTGGTAGTTTAGGTGAATTATTAACCGTCTATGGTTTAGTTAATAGTGTTACTGAGGATCCACAAATAAATAAAGTAGTAATCCTTGTGGAAGGTAAACAAATTCCAACACTAGCTGGCCATCTTGATTTATTAGAGCCTTTATCACGCGACCAGAGTCTGATAGCAAAAATGCAGTAATGAATGTATAAGGTTTATTTGAACATATATATGCTAGTAGTGATGGAAAAAGAGAGGACTTAATTATGAAATCAGTAATACCAGTAGGATTATATGACTCAGGTATAGGTGGTTTAACTGTTTGGCTTGCCTTGAAAAAAATAATCGATGAAGATCTGATTTATTACGGGGATTTGAAACATGTTCCTTATGGTGATAAATCCAGGGAAGAAATCTTATTCTACTCATATAATATAATAAGTTTCTTGCAAGCACAGGGAGCGAAATTGGTAGTGGCAGCATGTAATACTTCCTCTGCTCTAGCCTTGCCAAAGTTACATTCTACTTTTAAAATGCCGATTTTTGGTGTGATTGAGCCGGCTGTAGAAAAGGCTCTAGCCACCACGAAAAATAATCGTATTGGTCTAATGGCTACTGTGGCAACAGTGAAAAGTGGTAGTTATCAAAACTTGTTTTCAAAAGTTGCACCACATACTAAAGTATTTGCCCAAGCTTGTCCCAAGCTAGTTCCTTTGATTGAAGCTGGCATTTTACAAGGTCAGCTTGTTACTGAAGCTTTATATGAATATTTAGATCCGTTAATCAACCAAGGGATTGATACCCTGGTTTTAGGTTGCACTCATTATCCGTTTTTGTTACCAGAAATTCAGAAGATTGTTGGTGATGCAGTTCAAATAGTTGATCCAGCTTGGCAAACTGCTTTGAATGTCCAAAGCTGGATTCAAGAACATGGGGCAAGGTCTCAAGAAGTTACCCAACGCCAACTTAATTTTTGGGTAAGTGGAAATCCTGCTGAGTTTCAAAAACGAGCAGCTGAATTTATCGGTTATCAAATCGATAAAGTTCATTATCATCAACCACCAGAGGCATTGCCAGATCAGATTGAGCAGCTGATCAGTAAGTTGTCCATAAAATGGGGTGATGATTAATGTATGAGTGGCAAGGCAAAAACTGTGCAGTGGTAGGTCTAGGTGTCAGCAATATACCAGTGATTAGATTTCTACTGCAGCATGGAGCAAAAGTAACTGGACGAGATAGTAAAACTGCCGACGAATTAGGAGAACGTTATCAGATTTTGCAAGAACTGGGGATCCACTGTTTGTTAGGCCATGATTATTTACAAGGTTTAACTGATTATGATTACATTTTTCTTACACCTGGCATTCCTAAACATTTGCCTGAGATTCAAGAAGTAATAGCAAAAGGTAAGGTTCTTTCTGAGATAGAACTAGTTCTTAGTTATGCTAAGGCTCCTGTCTTTGCTATAACAGGCAGCAGTGGGAAAACAACCACTACTACTTTAGTAGGAAAAATGTTAGAAGCAAGCGGTGTTGACTGCTATGTCGGCGGGAATATTGGCCAACCGCTGATTGAAAAAGTGGTAGATATTCCGGCGGAGGCGATTATTGTCTTAGAATTATCCAGTTTTCAGTTAGAACTGCTTAAACAAAGCCCTGATGGGGCATTAATTACTAATATTAGTGAGAACCATTTAGATATCCACTTAACTATGGATAACTATATTCGAGCCAAGAAGCAGATTTATTTACATCAATCACCGGAACAAGTGTTAGTCTTAAACTATGATGATCCGCTAGCTGAAGAAATGGCTGAGGAAGCAGCTTCACAGGTTTATTATTTTAGTATGAATGAGCAAGTTGCTCAAGGTACATACTTGGAGAATGATGTCTTGTATTATACAGATCAAGCTGGTAAAGTAGAAATAATTCACCGTTCTGAAATAGGTTTAATTGGTGAACATAATGTGGCTAATATGCTTGCGGCTGCTCTATTTGCACATCTGGCTGGAGCGAGTTGGGAGGCCATTCGACAAGTTGCTCGGGAATTTACGGGAGTACCACATCGGTTAGAAAAAGTAGCTGTACTAGATGGAGTTACATATTATAATGATTCCATTGCTACTTCACCAAGTCGGGCAATTGCCGGTTTGAAAGCCTTTTCGGCTCCGCTAATTCTAATAGCTGGTGGATATGACAAACAATTATCTTTTGACGAGTTAGCCAAGGAAATTAGTCAACGGGTTAAGGATTTAATTCTAATTGGTGAAACAGGTCCTAAAATAAAGAAAGCAATGGAAGATTTAGCAAAAGAACAAGGTCGGATAACAACTGTGCTCCATGAAACTGATACTCTAGCGCAGGCCGTTAAGTTAGCCAGCCGGTTAGCTAAGCCAGGAGATGTTGTATTATTATCACCGGCCTCAGCTAGCTTTGATATGTATCCCAGTTTTGTAGCACGAGGAGAACATTTTCGTCACCTTGTTAGGGAGCTAGAATCCAAGTAATATTACAGGAGGTATAAAATGGCTAGACATGATGGAAGAGCTGCCAACCAGCTGCGTCCAGTAACAATAGAAAGAAACTATATTAAACATGCTGAGGGTTCGGTTTTAATTACAGTTGGGGATACCAAGGTAATTTGTACTGCCACTGTAGAGGATCGAGTTCCTCAGTTTTTAAGAGGTACAGGTGAAGGATGGATTACAGCGGAGTATTCTATGTTACCACGGGCAACAGAAATTCGTAATCCAAGAGAATCTTCACGGGGTAAGATTGGTGGAAGGACCCATGAAATCCAACGTTTAATCGGCCGTGCTCTACGCTCTGTAGTTGATTTAAAAGCTATTGGCGAACGTACAATCTGGATAGATTGTGATGTGATTCAAGCCGATGGAGGTACTCGTACAAGTGCCATTACTGGTTCTTTTATCGCGTTGTATGATGCTCTGAATGCTTTGAAAGAGCAAGAGAACTGGGAGACTTTGCCGATCAATGATTTTTTGGCAGCTGTGAGTGTTGGAATTGTTGATGGAGAGCCATTGTTGGATTTGTGTTATGTGGAAGATTCAAATGCGCAGGTTGATTTTAATGTTGTAATGACTGGAACAGGAAAATTAGTAGAAGTTCAAGGAACAGCAGAAGGGTTACCGTTCACTCGTGTCGAATTAATAACTATGCTAGATTTGGCAGAGTCTGGAATTAATGAACTGATCAAGAGGCAAAGACAAGAGTTAACAAGTGAGTTAAATGGTTTAAACACCAAATAAATTAAAAGCAGGTGATTGTCTATGGAAAAAATTGATTTAGTAATCGCCTCTAGAAACAAAAAGAAAATCGAAGAGCTTAAACGGTTATTAGCAGATTTGCCAATTGTAGTGAGAGCTGTCGATGAAATTGCTGATGTACCAGAAGTGGTTGAGGATGAGCCTACATTTAAAGCAAATGCTATTAAAAAGGCGGTTGAAGTTGCTAAAGCAACAGGATTAATGGCTTTAGCCGATGATTCTGGCTTAGAAGTTGAATATTTAAATGGTGAGCCAGGAGTTTATTCTTCACGTTATGCTGGGATCCCCCGCGATGATCAGCGCAATAATGAAAAATTACTTCGCAAAATGCAAGATGTTCCTTGGGAAAAACGGGATGCCTGGTTTAAATGTGTTATTGCCTTAGCCACACCTGATGGTGAAGTAGAAACATGTGAAGGTAAGTGCGTTGGTAAGATTGGCTATCAACCTAAAGGAGAATTAGGTTTTGGGTATGACCCAATTTTTGTATTACCTGAATATGATAAGACTCTTGCTGAAATTGATCCAGACTTAAAAAATGAAATCAGTCACCGTGCTAAAGCCTTAGATCAAGTAAAAAAAGTTTTAGCAGAAAAAATTCAAAAAATGGGTTGACATATTAACCAGTACATGGTACTATAATAAATGTCAGTCCGATTGGGCTACGGCAATAAACAGTCGGGGCGTGGCGCAGTTTGGCTAGCGCGCCTGCCTTGGGAGCAGGAGGCCGGAGGTTCGAATCCTCTCGCCCCGACCATTTTTTTATTTATGCAGAAATAGACTGCCGATTAGCGGGTGTAGCTCAATGGTAGAGCACTGGCCTTCCAAGCCAGCTGTGAGGGTTCGATTCCCTTCACCCGCTCCAGATATTTTACCTGCGCCTGTAGCTCAGGGGATAGAGCATCGGACTTCTAATCCGAGTG
>JAAYMV010000081.1 GCA_012521185.1 Bacillota bacterium | reverse complement strand
TTGTGCTTCCCTTATTTTGTAACCGATTTTTTCATTTCTATAATCAAGCTCTACCCGAATGCCATTGTCTCTGAGCTGCTCAGCTAGAGCATTAGCATATTCATGATGAGCATCCGCAATCGGCAAGTTTTTTACTTGAACTGGTGCAAGCCAAGTTGGAAATGCTCCAGCAAAATGTTCAATTATTTTATGTATTTAGCAGGCTTTAATATTAAATAGATTTCGTAGGGATTTTCAATTTCCTTAGTGTTAGTATTTAGGTAAAACATTCCAATATTGCGACAGATATTGTGATCTCAATCACTAAATTTTTGTTAATGCCTTACATTTATAGATAGTATTAGCTATAATGAAATTAGAAGGCTGCTAACTTAATATAATAATAAGGAAAATATCAAGTAAAGGAAGAGAATGCTTATATGATAGTAAGAAACCCTGAGCTGGACATGTCGGAGAGGTCGCTGTTTAGTCAAATTTTAATTTTTGCCATTCCAATTATGGCAATGAATATCTTACAGCTTTTATTTAATGCAGCTGATATGATTGTTGTTGGACGTTTTGCAGGAAGTGAAGCTTTAGCAGCTGTTGGTGCTACTGGCTCTTTGATTAACTTAATTGTTAACTTGTTTATGGGTTTGTCAGTTGGGTCAACAGTAATTGTAGCACAAGATTATGGTGCCCGCGATTATTCTGGTGTTAGTAGTACTATTCATACATCGTTTGCCATCAGTACTATTGGCGGAATTATTGTTATGATTTTAGGTCTATCTTTATGCGAGCCTTTATTGCTAAGAATGGGGACGCCTGAAAATATCATTCATTTATCTGTCTTATATATGCGGATTTATTTTGTTGGAATACCTGCTAGCATGATTTATAACTTTGCAGCTGCTATGTTAAGAGCCACTGGTGACAGCCGTCGACCAATGTATTTCTTAACTATTGCTGGAATAATAAATGTAATTCTTAACATGATCTTTGTGATTAAATTTAAGATGAGCGTGGCTGGTGTAGCTTGGGCAACGGTTATTTCTCAATATGCATCCTTAGTTCTGATTTTGATTAGCTTTTTACAAGCCGAAGGTTCTCTTCGCTTTGAGTTTCGTCAACTAAGAATTGATTTTAAGAAATTAAAGTCTATTGTTAGAATCGGTTTACCAGCTGGTTTACAAGGGTTGCTATTTTCCATTTCCAATGTATTGATTCAATCAGCAGTTAACTCATTTGGTTCAGTGATGATTGCAGCAAGTTCTGCTGCCAGTAATGTAGAAGGATTTATTGGTACAACTATGAATGCTTATTATAACGCAGCAATTACTTTTACAGGACAAAGTATGGGAGCTCGAAACTATGACCGAATTGATGATATTGCTAAGGTTTGTACAGCTTTAGTTTTTGCTACATGGATAATTTTAGGTAGTGGAATCTTTTTATTAGGTGAGTATTTACTTGGTTTTTATACTACGGATCCTCAGGTTATTGCATTAGGAATGGTTCGCTTAAAAGTAATTCTAGTGGCTTACTTCACTTGTGGAACTATGAATGTTTTTCCTGGTTTAACTAGAGGAATGGGCTATTCCATTTTGCCAATGTTATCTACGTTAATTGGTGCTTGTTTAATGCGTATCGTTTGGTTAGTTACTGTTTTTAAGTGGTATCCAACGGTAATCGGATTGTTTGCCTGTTATCCAGTAACTTGGGCTTTAGCGGGAATAGGGCAGGTAGCAATTTTCTTCTATGCTCGCCGCCAAGTCCGTAAAAAAGATCCATCTAGCATAGATGGTGTTGCTGTGGTATAGTAAAGTTCCAAGATAAACTAATATCTTGATGGAGGTGCTGTGATGCACGAAATCAAAAAAGGTGTAAATAAGTTTTATATAGGTGATTCCGAGATACAACCTATAGCAGAGATTACTTATCAAGCTGCTGGTAATAATTGTATTAAAGCGAATCGGACCTATGTGTCGGAGGAACTGCGTGGCCAAGGCATAGCTAAACAATTATTAGACCGGTTAGTTAGTTTTGCGAGAGCAGAAAATTTGAAAATCATTCCTGTTTGTTCTTATGTCAAGGTTCAATTTGAAAGAGATCCAAGCTATCAGGATGTTGTTCAAATTACAGAGTAGATTTCGGAGGACCTTATGCCCATTAAAAGCAAGTGTTTAATATTGTTCATTTTCTTGATCATTTATGTTAATTATGGATTAGCATATGAGGATAAATATACTTTTGAATTGAAAACACTTACGCGCCAATTACCTGAAGATGTTTGGCGTCTGTATACTACTAAACCTGATGTTAGCTATCTTGAATATGGGAGTCTAGCTGCGGCCAGTTCCCTTATTCTTTTGGATCAAGAACTCTATGATATCTTCCATCAAAGTTCTTTGCGCGATTTCCATGGCTGGGAAGTTATATCCATCTTTGGCGAACCTGTTCTTTATGGCTTATTAGGTTTAGCCTATGCCACTAACGATCATCCGCTAGGTGAGGACTTATTATACAGCGTAGGCTTTGCAGGGGCTAATACGTTTGTACTTAAGTTTACAGTGGGGATGGCCAGGCCTTATCTTAATGAAGGTATTCATTTTATTGGACCCCACCTTCAGTCAGATTATGCAGCATTTCCTTCGGGTCATACAGCTACTGCTTTTTCAGCAGCGACAGTTTTTAGTGAGTATTACCCTGAATATGCTGGTTGGTTTTGGACGGGTGCTTCATTAGTTGGTTTGTCTAGAATTTATTTGGAAAAGCATTGGCCAAGTAATGTAGTGTTTGGTGCGATTCTAGGTTATTTGTCTGCGAAACATGCTTTGGAGGTTCGTAAGCATTCAAAGCCTTACATACATAACTGCGAGGTGAATGACTAGTGAAGTTATTTGAATCTTACAAGATAAAGAACATTACTTTACGTAATCGAGTGGTTATGCCGGCTATGTGTCAGTACACAGCAGACACAGATGGTTTTGCCAATTCCTGGCATCAGCTACATTATGGTAGTAGAGCTGTTGGCGGAGTAGGGCTAATCATTGTTGAAGCCACAGCTGTCGAAAAAAGAGGTCGGTTAAGTAATCATGATTTAGGAATTTGGTCAGATCAACATATTTCTGGATTACAAGCTATCGTTGACTTATGTAAAAGCCAGGGGGCTTGTATCGGAATTCAACTAGCTCATGCTGGTAGGAAGGCTTGGGGAAATGAATTGGTAGCTCCATCTGGGATTGAGTTTAGTAACCAATTTCCAAATCCTCAGGCTTTAAGTAAACAAGATATAGCCGAAATAATTGAAGCCTGGAAGAAAGGAGCACGGCGAGCCAATCAAGCTGGTTTTGACTTGTTGCAAATTCATGCAGCTCATGGTTATTTAATTCATCAGTTTTTATCACCATTAGCCAATCAACGGCATGATGAATATGGTGGTTCTAGGGAGTATCGATTACGTTTTTTGCTAGAGATTATTGCAGCCATAAAAGAAGAGTGGCCAGCTGAAAAAATTTTATCTGTTCGTTTATCGGCTAGTGATTATTTGCCTGGCGGATTAGAGATAGAGGACCATGTCTATATCGCTCAAGTACTGAAGGAACAAGGTGTTGACATTATCGATGTTAGCAGTGGAGGAATATTGCCTGTTAACATAGAAACTTATCCTGGTTATCAAGTTAAATTTGCGGAACAAATTAAACAGGCAGTTGATATCCGAACTATTGCTGTCGGTTTAATTAGTCAGGTAGAGTTAGCTGAGGAAATTATTGCTAATCAGCGGGCCGATTTTGTTGCATTAGGGCGGGAGTTGCTTCGTAATCCTTATTGGGTGCTTCATGCCACAGAACGTTTATCTAACCAGTACTGGCCAGAACAATATCTGCGAGCGCGCAACTTTACCAAAGTTTAGATGGAGGTATTAGTCAATGTACAAAAAGACCCTAATATTAACAGTTCTATTATTCGTTTTATTTAATACATATGGTTTTGCTCGCGTACAGATTGACTCTGTTTGGGAGATGAATTCTAAAGCCCATCAGTTGTATGCTGATTTTTGCGTCCAGCTTACTGATGATCTAAATTTAAATCTTGGTATAAAAGCTTTTGGTTCCATGAGTAGTGCTGAAGAGTTCGGAACTGAAGTTACTAGTTTAGGTTTAGAATATCAATTTAGTCCAAAATACCAGGTTTTTGGTGGAACCGTTGGTCGGAATTTTGGTCGGGCACGACTTTACTCCTTGTTGCTTAGTCCAAAAAGTCCCGCATTTCCCATGATTGGCTATCAGATCTCTGGTGAACGGTATAGTTATACCAAGATATATGGTGATTTAACGGATTATAACGGTGAATCTGTTAATAAACGTGTTGGTATTCAATATTTGGATTGGCTAGTTCATCCTCGTTTATCGATTGGTATAGGTGAGGCTTTGGTTAGGGATTCTAGTTTTAGAGGCGATATCTATTATGATTTGTTGCCTTTTATTCCTTATTATTTGGCTAAATATTTACCAGGAATTTCCTCAACAGCGGATAATTCTTTGGTTTATGGTGACTTTGAATTACGCTTAGATTTTGTTACCTTATTCGGTGAGCTTTTGGTAAATGAGTTTCCCATGGGTTTTAGATACAATAATAATCCTCCATTATTTGGTTTAACCGCAGGAGCAGAAACTGATCGTTTGTTGCCTAATTGGTTGGTATTGGTAGAATATAGTCACATGCGTAACTATGCTTATGCCAATGGAAATTTATATACAAGTTATGTTTATGGCCAGCAGTCATTAGGGCATCCTTTAGGCGATGATCTGGAAACATTAGATTTACGGCTGTCTCGTTATTGGCCGAATTTACAACTAACAACTTCTATTGGCGGTTTTTATCGGGCGTTAGGGGAAAACCGCGAGCTTGCGAAATGGTATAAGGATTTAGAACATCGTAAAGAAACAGCATTTTTAACTGGAGTTGTTGAACGTACTATTGGCACAAAATTTGGGGCTAAATATTGTGCCAATCCAGAATTAGCTATTAGTGTAGATTTTGAACTCGGTCATGTAAATAATTATCAACATCAACTGAATAAAGAGGGTCTTAATGTTCGAGCGGTGCTTAACTTAAGCTGGCAAGCTTTTTAGCTGTAGATTAACGGTTTCCTTTAGATTTGATTTTCTTTATCAATTATGGTAAAATGTTTCTGTTGCACTCCGAATGTTTATACAACGGGGGAACCAAAATCAGGGCTGTTTAGTCCATGGGGTGAATCTTAATTGGGCACTTAAGAGGGGCGATTTGGTAGCCCTAACCCGTCAGCTAACCTCGTAGGAGTATGCCAAGCTATAATCTAGCAGTTATTAATCTGGCTTTATTGCTGGGCATCACAAAAAACGATTTTGGTTGGGGTGTATAGAATGTTAGAATTGTTGTTCGAAAAGTTCAAAGAGTCATTTTTATCAGTTGTACCAATAATTGCCATAGTATTAGTTTTGAATTATACTATTGCACCATTACCCTTTTGGAGTTTAGTTTTATTTTTAATCAGTGCCTTTGTGATGGTTTTGGGTATTGCTCTTTTTAATCTTGGCGTTGATATTTCGTTGATTCCTATTGGGGAACATATTGGTTCTTCAGTTGTTAAAAGTAGAAATTTATTAGTAATCGTGGCATTAACCTTTTTTATCGGTGTTTTTATTACTATGGCTGAGCCAGATTTATTAGTATTAGCTGGCCAGATTAATGGCGTACCTGATATTATTATTATTTTATCCGTTTCCTTCGGTGTTGGCTTAGCATTGGTCGGTGCATTTTTACGGATTTTATTTAAAATACCTCTGTCATACATACTGATAGGTTGCTATCTAGTTGCCTTTGTATTATCAGCATTTACTGGTTCTGACTTTTTATCAATTGCTTGGGAATCAGGTGCGGTTTCTACAGGTCCCATTATGGTACCATTGGTAATGGCACTAGGTCTAGGATTAGCAGCTATTCGTGGTGATAAAACATCTGAAGAAGATAGTTTTGGATTAATTTCTTTATGTTTGATTGGACCTATTATTTCCGTTTTAATTTTAGGCATGTTTTTTACACCATCTGGTGGAAGTGTTTTGTATATTCCTCTAATTCAGGGATTCTTTGACATATTATCATTATATTTTGCTAATTTACCTGAGTACTTTAAGCAAGTTGCTGTGGCGTTATTTCCTATAATTACTGTTTTTGCAATCATGCAAGTTGCTTCATTACGTTTAAAAACCAAAGATCTTTTAAAAATAAGTGCCGGTACGATTTATACATATTTTGGTTTAGTTTTGTTTTTACTAAGTGTTAATGTCGGTTTTATGCCTGCTGGATATGAGTTAGGTCGGGTTTTGACAGCTAGCAATCATTGGTCATTTTTAATCTTAGTTGGCTTGGTTATGGGCTACTTTGTGGTAGCTGCTGAACCTGCAGTATTTGTTTTAAAGCGTCAAGTAGAAGAAGTTAGTGCTGGTGTAATCTCAGCTAAGGCAATGGGAATCGGACTTTCAGTAGGGGTGGGTATTTCAGTCGCTTTATCAATGATTAGAGTTGTGACTGGAATTTCAATATTATACTTTGTTGTTCCTGGTTATGTATTAGCTTTAGTGTTAACAAGAATCGTTCCCCCATTGTTTACTTCGATTGCTTTTGACTCTGGCGCTGTAGCGTCTGGACCATTGGCAGCCACCTTTATGTTGCCGTTCGCTATTGGAGCTTCAGAAGCTGTGCAAGGCAACATTTTTACTGACGCCTTTGGTATTGTTGCCTTAGTTGCTATGACACCAGTACTTACTCTATTGCTATTTGGCGTAGCATACACATTGAAATCTAAGGCAACTGCAAAAGTTGTAGAAATACCAGCTACTGAAGATACAATTATTGATCTACAATAATAACATTCAAAACCAAGGAATGGAGAGAGAATAATGGTACATTCCATAAACAATAAGCTAGAAGCACTATTAATTATCCTAGACTACAGTTTAAATGAAAAACTAGTAGAGTTATTTAACGAAAACAAGATGCCAGTGCTGCTGACTACTTCTGGACAAGGTACAGCTAAGTCGGTGATGTATGATATATTAGGTTATGGTGGCAAGAAGAAGATAGTAGCCTTATCTTTGCAAACCGAAGCCATGTCCAAAAATTTTATGCATCAATTGACGGAACGATTTGAACTAAATAAACCTGGCACAGGGATTGCATGTTCACTTAGTCTGAGCAGTATTAGTCGGACACTTGCCCAGACTCTAACACAGGCAGATAATACTACGCAGAGGGGAAGTGAAGAAATGGCTGCAGCGTCAACTGATAATTATCATTTAGTAATTACTATTGTTAATTCCGGCCATTTTGAACAAGTAATGGAGGCTGCTAAAGAGGCTGGTGCTAAAGGAGGCACATTGGTTCATGCCCGGGGTTTAGGATCAGCTGAAGCAGTAAAATATTTAGGGATAACTATTCAACCTGAGAAGGATTTAGTATTGATTTTAACGCCTGAAACCAATCGTCGTCCTATTATGGAGAATATTACAAAAGTAGTAGGTTTAAATACTGCTGGAAATGGGATCTGTTTCTCCTTGCCAGTTAATGAGGCCATTGGATTAGGTGCGGGTATTGAGAATGTTGAACAAGTTAATAATGTAAGCGACACTGAATAAAGTGTCGCTTTCTCTATAAAAAAAATAGATTCTGTTTTAAAACTATCAGTTTTGATAGAAGGTAAAGCAGGCGAAAAGGAAGAATTACTTAACAATTAATGGAATAAGTCTAAAAAATGCGAGGGGTTAGTTGATGAAAATATTTGATTACCTAGAAAAGTATGATTACGAGCAATTAGTTTTTTGTCATGATGGCGAAACTGGTCTGAAGGCAATTATTTGTATTCATGATACTACCTTAGGACCAGCCCTAGGGGGACTGAGAATTTGGAATTACCAGTCCGAAGAAGATGCGATTCTTGATGTTTTAAGGCTAGCTAGAGGAATGACTTATAAGAATGCGGCAGCTGGCTTAGATCTTGGTGGGGGTAAAGCAGTAATTATTGGTGATCCCGCTAAGATTAAAAGTAGAGAGTTATTTCACGCTTTCGGTAAGTTTGTAGATAGCTTAGGCGGTCGTTATATTACTGCTGAAGATATGAATACCACTACTCAAGATATTGATTACATCCATGAAGTAACTGATCATGTTGTTGGTTTAGAATCCAAAAGTGGGAACCCCGCTCCGATTACGGCCTATGGAGTATTTCGCGGTATGCTGGCTGCAGTAAATGAAGTTTATGGGAATCATGATTTGGATGGAAAAGTAGTTGCTGTTCAAGGCCTTGGCGCAGTAGGATATGATGTGTGCCAAAGATTGCATGAGTCAGGCGCAATTTTGTATGTGACTGACATTAAACCAGAAAATGTCGAAAGAGCAGTTCAGGAGCTAAATGCTAAAGCAGTAGCCCCTGATCAAATTTACAGTGTTGAATGTGATATTTTTGTGCCTTGCGCTATGGGTGCAGTAGTTAATTCTGATACAATAGATCAATTCCGCTGTAAGATTATTGCTGGATCAGCTAATAACCAATTAGCTGAGGAAAGTTTTGGTGATGCGCTATTAGCTAAAGGCATCCTTTATGTGCCTGATTTTGTAATTAATAGTGGCGGTGCCATGAACGTCTATGAAGAAATGCAAGGATATAATCGGGATAAAGCGATGGCGCGAGCCGCCACTATTTATGATCGTGTGCAAGAGCTAATTGAAATCTCTAAACGGGATCAGATTTCCACAAATAAAGCTGCTGAACGGTTAGCAGAAGAACGGATTGCTGCTAGTTCTAAGTAGCAAGACTGTGTTTCCGCCATCTTCCTTTTCGGTAATAAAT
The DNA here is from genome assembly GCA_012521185.1 of Bacillota bacterium. Lineage (GTDB taxonomy): Bacteria > Bacillota > Limnochordia > Darwinibacteriales > DTU012 > JAAYMV01. The sequence continues at coordinate 39,197 of JAAYMV010000081.1, read as the reverse complement.
AGTAGTGATCACAGCGCCCAGTGTCCAGGAAACTAGTAAGGAAATAAAAGTTGATTCGGGCCTTCCGGTTGGGTATAGTTCACTTCGAGTTAGATACGCTAATCCATAAGCGATTGGAACTCGCAAGAAAACTGTTATCACAATGGAAATCCACATGGGGGTAAGCGTATCGCCAGCACCGCGCATTACCCCCGATAAGCACTGGGTTATAGCCATGGCGATGTAGCCAAAAGCTAGAATACGCATCATTCGCATACTTAAATCGATTAATTCAGTCGTGTCTGTGAAAATACCGATTAAATATCGACCAAAAACTAGGATTAAGATCGTAATCACCGTAGAAACTGCTACGGCCATTTTTGTGCCATCAATAGTTCCTTTTTCCACTCGATCCATTCGTTTTGCTCCAATGTTTTGACCAGTGAAGGTAGTCATAGCACTACCAAAAGTAAAGTTTGGCATCATGGCAAAACCATCAACCCGCATTACAATTACATTACAGGCGATGACTAATTCTCCAAAACTGTTTGTTAAAGATTGAACCATGATCATCGCTAAAGAGAAAATCGCTTGGGTTAAACCAGATGGTAAGCCAAGTTTTATTAAGGCTAGTGAGTCTTGCCGATTTGGTTTTAATAAATCCCAGCTTAATTCAAATAAATCCTGCATTTTTAAGAGCTTGAAAACGCAAAGTAATGCTGAGACACCTTGGGCAATTACTGTTGCTAAAGCTACTCCCGGTACCCCCATACCTAATCCAGCCACAAACCAGATATCTAGGATTACATTCAGTACAGTAGAGATTAATAAATAGATTAATGCTGAAAAAGAATCGCCTAATCCTCTTAAAATTCCTGTTAGAATATTATAAAATGCAAAACCAAAGGCTCCTAAAAAGAAAATAGTAAGATAATCGGCACACCAATCAATAATTGATGCAGGTGTGTTTAAAAGCCGAAGTAAAGGTTTAGTAACTAAAGGTCCAATAAGCATAATAATCAGTGACGTTAGGAATGTAAGAGTTAGACAGGTACCAATCGTGGTGGATAGCTTTTCATTATTTTTTGCTCCATAATATTGGGATACCATGATACCAGCGCCTACTGAAATACCTACAAAAAGGACTAACAATAAATTAAGTACTGGCATAGCACTACCGACTGCTGCTAAAGCATTATCACCGATGTATTTTCCAACAATAATCGAATCTGCAGTATTATAGAATTGTTGGGCGATATTACCTAGGAGCATTGGAATAGAGAATTCTGCAATTCTGATCCATGGAGTGCCTTCAGTAAGATCTTTTGGTGCAAATAGTTCTTTGACTTTCAGCATATTTTACCTCCTATAATCCATAATAATAATATATAAAACAGAATTTCAGTCTATATTAAATACAATAAGTTGTCAATAATATAAAGTCATTAGGCTAGCTGGGGGGATAATGATGTATATCAAAACCTCAGAATTGCGTTCACTCGACGTAATTAATATAACTGATGGCAGTATTTTAGGCAATGTTTGTGATGTTGATTTAGATCCTGAGACTGGACGGTTGCTTTTCTTAATTCTTGAGAAACCGAATGCTGGATTTTTTCGGTTTTTAAGACATGATGACTTAGAAATTCCTTGGGATGATGTTATTTTAGTGGGCACAGATGTAGTCTTAGTGGAAATGCGCGAAAAATATTCCTCTTACCAGCGGACGTGGCAGCGGAAAAGAATTTGATGTATAATGAGAATAACTATAGTAAAGAAAGTGGGATTTAATTGCGCTGTCCATTTTGTTTTCATTCTGATAGTAAAGTTTTAGATTCTAGAGCTACTGAGGAAGGTGCCTCAATACGTCGACGGAGAGAGTGTACTAATTGCCATCGACGGTTTACGACCTATGAACGTTTAGATGAAATACCGTTTATGGTGGTAAAAAAAGATGGACGTCGAGAACCTTTTAATAGAAATAAAATTTTAAACGGTCTCTTGCGAGCCTGTGAGAAACGACCAATTTCATTAACTGAGATCGAGAAAGTTATTGATGAAATCGAAAAAGAGATTCGCAATAAAATGGATCGTGAGATTCACTCTGCTGAAATTGGTGAAATGGTTATGGAGCGATTGAAAGGGCTAGACGAGGTTGCTTACGTCAGATTCGCCTCAGTTTATCGACAATTTAAAGACATTAATAGCTTTCTTAGCGAATTGCAGGAGTTGCTTAAAGGAGATTAAAGTATGTGGAATCGTGTTACTGAGCAGGGCTTCGTTTTGTGGCGGGTTAAAGCCTGGGAAGAATATTCTTGGCTAGTGCATGGTTTTACTACCAGAGATTGGGGTAATTTAGCTCTACATACAGGAGACAGCCAAGGAGTTATTATTGATAATCGCAAGAAATTAAGCAATGCACTAGGAATAGAGTTAGCTAGTTGGGTGACAGGTAGTCAAGTTCATGGAACTAACATTCAGCAAATTTCTCATTTGGAACGGGGGCGGGGTGCTTTCAGCCAAGATTCTGCTTTGCAGGATACAGACGGTTTAATTACTGATCAGACGAATGTTTTATTAGCTAGTTTTTATGCAGATTGTGTGCCTTTGTTATTTATTGAACCACAACGAAAAATTATTGCTATGGCTCATGCCGGTTGGCGTGGTACACTTGGACAAATTGACGCTAATATGGTAAAACAGTTTCACAAGCTTTACCAAGTTGAACCAAAGGAAATCGAGGTCGCTATTGGGCCATCAATTGGCCCTTGTTGTTATCAGGTGGGTCAGGAGGTAGCTGAAAAGTTTAATGAAGACTTAGTTCTGCAGAAAGAAGAGGGGCTTTTCTTAGATTTATGGCAGGCAAATGCTCAGCAATTGTTCAAATTGGGTGTTATACCAGAACATCTCTTTGTGGCTAATATTTGTACTCGGTGTTATGCTCAGGACTTTTTCTCTTATAGACGAGAACAACTGAAAGCTGGTCGAATGGCAGCATTGCTTTATAAAAGAGAAGGTTTTTGACAAATTCTGGCGAATTAGTCCTTGGTGAGGTGAATAGTTTTGAGTTCGGATCCAATGACCCCTAGACAAAGGGAAATCGCAGGAATATTTATTTTTTCGATAGCAATTTTTTCATTAGTAAGTTTGTATGTACAGTCAGCTGGGTGGGTAGGTAATAAACTGAGAAGTTTATTAAGATTAACCTTTGGAGAGCTGGCTGTAGTTTTTGGTGTTCTATTGTTGGTCGCCTCGCTGAAACTTTTTCGAGGAACTTTTTGGCCAATTAAATGGCGAAGACTAATTGGCGGGTTTATTTTAATGATTACGGGAGTAACTTTATTTCATTTAATGGTTGTTTATCAAGGTTATCAATTACCACCTTCATTAGCTGAAGAACTTCATTATGCTAGAATGGGATTCGGCGCCGGGGTATTAGGAGCTACATTAATGTACTTATTTTTAGTGGGCTTTGGCTTACCAGGTGCTTATATTATTTTAGCTGGACTTTTTTTAATCGGTTTTATATTAGTTTTTAATTTTTCAATAACTGGTTTAGTGCGAAAGTCAAAAGATAGTGCGTGGTACGCAATATTAGGATTTATTAATCAGCAACAGGCTAAGTTGCAGGATTGGCGTGACCGTCGGCAACTGAATAGGCTGGAAAACACTGTCGCAATGGCTAATAAGCCTGAAGCAGTCTCAGAGTCAACAGAGTCTTTTAGTGAAATTTTGTTGAAGGAAACAAAGCTGCAAGTAAGTGCTGCTACTGAGCCTATTGAAGAAGAAACAGTGGAGATCCACACAAATTCTAATAAACTAGCGAATCCATCTAGTAGTGCTAGTGTAAACAATTATCGTTTACCTCCTACTAGTTTATTGAAAAAGAGTACAAGCATTCAACGTCGTAGCAATGCTGAGAGCAATAGAATACTACTAGAAGAAACCTTTGCTAGTTTTGGTATTACAGCAGAAGTTGTTAATGTGGTTCAAGGACCGACGGTAACTCGCTATGAATTGCAAATTGGTCCAGGCATTAAAGTTAGTCGAATTACTAGTTTAGCTGATGATTTAGCTTTAGCCCTAGCAGCTGAAGACGTGCGCATTGAAGCACCTGTGCCTGGTAAATCTGTTGTTGGTATTGAGGTGCCAAATAAAGAAACTGTTCCTGTTTTATTACGGGATGTACTAGAACATCCTGATTTTGTTAAGCAAAAATCGCAAGTAGCAATAGCACTGGGCAAGGATATTAGCGGACAACCTGTGATTGCCGATTTAAAAAAATGGCTTCATATTTTAGTTGCTGGAGCAACTGGTTCAGGAAAAAGTGTATGTTTAAATGCTATTATTGCCAGCATATTATTTAGAGCAACTCCTGATGAAGTTAGACTATTAATGGTTGATCCTAAGCGAGTGGAATTAGCTATTTATGATGGAATTCCACATTTAATTACACCAGTAGTTACAGATCCCAAGAAAGCAGCTGGTGCACTGCGCTGGGCTGTTGCTGAAATGGAAAGGCGCTATGAAATATTTGCTGAAGTTGGCGCCCGAAATATTGACATGTATGAAAAGTTACGTTTGACAAAGGCAGCAAAAGGTGAACAAGAATTAGAGCATTTACCTTATATGGTAATTATTGTCGATGAATTAGCGGACTTAATGATGGTGGCTGCTAGTGATGTAGAGGAGTCAATTTGTCGTTTAGCACAAATGGCTCGTGCCGCTGGGATGTATTTGATTATTGCTACACAGCGGCCATCAGTTGATGTGATTACTGGGCTAATCAAAGCAAACGTGCCGTCTCGAATTGCTTTTGCCGTATCATCCCAAGTGGATTCTAGAACTATTTTGGATATGGGTGGTGCGGAAAGATTGATCGGGAAAGGAGATATGCTTTATTACCCAATTGGTGCGTCTAAACCTAATCGGGCTCAAGGAGCTTGGATTTCTGATAGTGAAGTAGAGGCCTTGGTTAAGTTTTGGAAAAAGCAATGTGAACCTAATTACATTGACGATGTAATACCAGAGCAATCCGAAAGTTTAGTTCATGGGGAAGATGAAGATGAATTATTGGAAGATGCGATTCGGTTAGTTGTTGAAACCGGACAGGCTTCCATTTCAATGCTGCAGCGACGCTTTAGGATTGGTTATAGTCGGGCTGCGCGCTTAATCGATGTTATGGAAGCTAGATCTATCGTGGGACCGCATCAAGGTAGTAAACCACGAGAAGTTTTGATAGATGCATCTAGCTTAGAAAATTGATAGATTGATTTGGAAGGAGTTATCTTTTTGAAAAATAAAGATTACTTAGTAAGAGCCACTGCTGCAAACGGTCAGTTAAGGGCGTTTGCTTTAAGAACTACAGAGCTAACAAATGAAGCACAAAAACGACATGATCTATATCCAATTCCTTCAGCTGCCCTTGGACGAGCTATGACTGTTTCCTTGGTGCTAGGAGCAATGTTGAAAACTGGAACTGTTACTGTCCATATCCAAGGTGATGGGATATTAAAAGGATTAATGACTAGTGCAGATCATCAAGGAAATGTCCGGGGTTATGTTGGTAATCCCCATGCTCATCTTCCATTAAATGCTCAGGGTAAGCTAGCAGTTGGTACTGCTATTGGAGAAGGTACTCTCACAGTAGTAAGAGATAGTGGTTTAAAAGAACCTTATCGGGGTACAGTTCCATTGCAGACAGGTGAAATTGGCGATGACTTTGCTTATTATTTCACCTTATCCGAACAAACACCTTCCGCAGTTAGCGTTGGGGTTTTAGTAGATCCGAGCAAGCGAATTTTAGCCGCTGGTGGTTTTGTGGTTCAAGTAATGCCAGGAGCTAGTGAAACTGTAATCTCTACATTAGAGAGAAAAATCGCAACTATTCCGCCAATTAGTAATTTAATTAATGAGGGTAAAACACCTGAAGATGTCTTGGAGCTTATTTTAGGAGAGTTAGACTTAGATTTTAAAGAAAAAATGCCAGTACAGTTTAAATGTTTTTGTAGTAAAGAACGCTTTAAACAAAGCTTAATTACCTTAGGTATTGAAGAATTAGAAGAACTGGTCACTGAAGAAGAAACCTTAGATTTAGTTTGTCATTTTTGTGAGGAACACTATCATATTACTATAGACGAATTAAATGATATACTCAATGAACTGAAAGAAAACTAGCATAATCGCTTGCCCCCTCGCATATATTTTCTGCGGAAGGGGGTATAAGCATGGCAAGAAATCGTAGAAAAGAGAGAAATGGTCCTGGCTTATTATTTATTTTAGTAACGCTAGTGGTTGTAGCTGTTGTTGGGGCTAAGTACTTCGGTTTTTATCCCGAAAATCCTGATCAAGCTACTCCCTCACCGATACCAGCACCAGTTCCTGGAGAGGCACCAGATCCTGCTACAATGGTACCAAAGGTTTTAGTCTTACATAGTCATGCTACCGAAAACTATCAACCAAATGACAGTCATTCTAAAAGTGGAGAACCTGGTGATATCGTTAAGGTGGGGCAGGTATTTGTTCAGGCGTTATTAGAAAAAAATGTAGTTGCGGTTCATGATCAAACTATTCATGATCGTCCACGTTATAGTGATGCTTTTATCAATTCTGCAAAGTTAATTGAAAGCGCTTTAGAAGAAAATCCAAATATCCAGATGGTGCTAGATTTGCATCGGGATGGTTTACAAGATAAACCAGATGGATATACTACAATTACAATTAATGGGCAAGAGGTAGCTAAAATTTTATTTATTGTTGGCGATCAGGATAATGCACAAATTGATGCTAACATAGCTTTTGCTAAGAAAATTAGTGATGCTTTAGATGCAAAATATCCAGGATTATCTCGCGGTGTGCGGGTTTTTAAGTCAGATTATAGTGGTGATTTACATCCTAATAGTGTTATGGTAGTAATTGGTGATTGGAAAGGTAATACCGTAGAGCAAGCATCTGCTAGTGCTATATTATTAGCGGATGTAATTGCAACATTAATAAAGTAAGGTAGGTTGTAGCAGCCTGCCTTGCTTTGGTATTTTTGTACTAGTCCTTGGAGGGTGTTAACAAATGAAGCAACAAATCCATTTTATAGGTATCGGGGGAACTGGTATGGGTCCCTTAGCAAAAGTATTTTTAGAAATGGGATGGCAGGTAAGTGGTTCTGATCTGCAACCCTCTGAGACAACCCGTTATTTAGAAAGTCTAGGAGCTAAAATTACTTTTTATCATTCTGCTGATAATATTAATGGTTCAACAAGTGTCGTATATTCATCTGCAATTCCAGAAAATAATCCAGAACGACTAGCCGCCAAAGAGCGGAATATTCAAATTTATCATCGTTCGGAAATGTTAGCCAAATTATTAAATGAACGTCGTGGTATTGCAGTTGGAGGTGCTCATGGTAAAACTACCATTACCTCGATGATTGCTTGGATATTAGATCAATCTGGTGTTGATCCTGTAGTGCTTATTGGTGCTCGCTTTGCTCCTTTTGGTCCCGGAGCAAAGTATGGCAAAGGTACTATTGCTGTAGCAGAGGCAGACGAATCTGACGGCAGTTTTACGAGATATTATCCGGAAGTAGCCATCGTAACAAGCATGGAAGCAGATCATTTAGAAAATTATAATGGTGCTTTTAATGAGCTAGTTTGTGGCTATAAGCAGTTTTTAAATAATGTTAAGCCAAATGGAATTCGGATTTTAGGGATTGATGACCCTGAAGTACGCAAGATAATTAATTTATTTAGCAATGTTCAATCCTATGGTTTTTCTAAAGATGCTTATTGGTGTGGCGAGATAGTTAGTTTTAAAGAGCTAACTTCAGAATTTAATGTTTACCGTCAAGGAAAGTTTTATGGTAAGTTCGTCTTGAATGTGCCTGGTAGATATAACACTAATAATGCCTTGGCAGCTATTGCCGCCTGTGATTGGGCCGGCTTGTCTCCAGAGCAAATTGCCAAACATTTAAAGACGTTTACTGGTGCTCAAAGGCGTTTCCAGATTATTGGCGAAAAAAATGGTATTATTATAGTTGATGATTACGCTCATCATCCGACTGAGATAGCTGCTACTTTACAAGCTGCCAGGGAAGGATGGAATCGCCGGGTAATTGCTGTATTTCAGCCGCACCGTTTTAGTAGAACTCATTTTTTACTCGATGAATTTTCGAAGGCCTTTAAAGATGCAGATCTTGTAGTCCTGACAGATATTTATGCACCACCGCCTGAACAACCTATTCCTGGAGTTAGTTCAGCCGTCTTAGCTGAAATGATCCGTCAGCAGGGAAAAGCGGTTTATCTAATAAGTAATCGCCAGGATATTGCTAGGCATTTAGCCCAGATTGTAAAGCCTAATGATTTAGTGATTACTATGGGTGCCGGGCCAATTTGGCAAACCGCTTTAGAATTAAATGACTTGTTACACTAAATATTCTAGATGATTACTAACCGGGTCATAGCTGATTCGGTTAGTTTTTTCTTTACTGCCAACTTGGATGACTCGATATAGAAACTTTGGAAAATATAGTAAAACTCCTCTAAGTGGGCGAATTTGGACTCGAGGTTTAGCTCGCTCCATTAATTCAGCAATTCTTCGTTCTTTTTGCTCATCGTCAGGTAGGTCTTTAAAGAAGTTTTCTAAGCGCTCTCTTTCTGTTTGCATTATTTCTGTGGCTTGCTTAGCCCAAGTAGCATCAGAGTATTGTAACTGTTCATTTATTTCCAATTGGATTTGTTGATATGCTTGTTGATAGCTGATTCTCCGTTTTAGAAGCATACTTTTTTCTATTTCGCCTTCAACTAATAAATCCAGCGGTATTTCAAAAGTTAGTACTCGACCAGTTATTAAATCTACAAGGGGTTTGCGAATTTCTTCCCGTTTTTCATAAGCTAGGTAAGTCAGCTGAAGAACAAATAGAAAATAAGGGCTGTATTTACAGTGGTAATCGACAATATACCAACGATAACCAGGATTTTCTTTAGCTAATCTATCTAGAATTTTCCTGCGGATAGTTGGCTCAAAGAAGGTAGTATGTGGTAAGATGGCATTCGATAATCTTGCTTGTTTTTGAATAACTTTGATGATTGAATCGAGCCGATATCCACCTTCACTAATTAGTTCAGCTCCATAGGTTTCTGCTAGTTTTTGATCAAAGGTAAATTGGAATAAGCCGCCTTTAGCACGCCAGCCATCAAGCTCCTTAGCTAAAGCATCTGGAATTTGAACTTGATAGATACCTTTCCGAATTTGAACAGGTTTTAAATTGCATAGTTTGAAGAAGTTAAAAACTACATCGGCAACTTTGTTCATATTCCACTCCTTAATAAATATTCCATTCCTGTTTTTTTAGTTCTTCTCGGCCTTTCATAATTTGTTCACCTAGTTTATCAAGTTCATGGTGAATTTCTGCTTTGGTATTGTGTTTCAAGAAAATCTCCATTAATTGCGCTTCAATTGATTTATTCAGGTTGAGATGCAGTAAGATAGCATCTAGTTCTCCAAGTACCATTTGGAACATGTTAATTTTTTCGTGGAGTAAATACATAATATGTTCTTCAACTGTATCCTTAGTAACTAAATTGTAAATATGCACATCTCGGGTTTGACCTAGGCGATGGACTCGTCCAATTCGTTGTTCGAGCCGCATAGGGTTCCACGGCAGGTCGTAATTAATGATTTGATTACAGAACTGAAAGTTTAATCCTTCGCCACCCGATTCTGTACTAACTAATACACCGCCTTCTTTTTGGAAAAGGTATCGGATCCATTCTTTCCGTCCACGTGATAAGGAGCCATCGAATCCTAAAGTTTTAAACCCAACTTGTTCTAAGCGATACCTAATATATTCTTGGGAAGCACGATATTCAGTGAAAATAATTACCCGATCATTTATTTGTCGTATAAGTCTTTCAGTAACATCATACTTGCTATTAACCCTTAGCTTTAACACATCTTGTAATAACTGATTTAAGCCAGATTCTGGGCCTAGTTGGTTTTGTTGACACATCTTTTCTAAAGTAATGGCTGTAGCAATAAAACTACTGCAAACTTCCCGTTGAAGGGTTAATAGGGGCAGAATGTTTGCCTGAAAAGGCAGTAACTGGCTGGATTTTTTGATAAAGTTTGTAATTTGATCATAAAGCTTTCTTTCCTCTGGGGATAATTCGACAATAATAGGGTGAACGTGTCGCTCTGTAAACTGAACAGTACCTTCACCACGACGATTTCGTATTAAAACACCTGAAAGTAACTCTTTTAGTTTTTCGGGATTTTTTGGAGTTCGTTTATCAAGCATGAATTTCTTTTTAAACTCACGGTAGCTGCCTAATTGACCTGGTTTAAGTAAGGTAATTAGGTTGTATAGTTCTTTTAAATCGTTTTGAATGGGTGTTGCGGTTAACATTAAACAATATTTCTTTTGTAATGAGTTCACAAATTTCCACGCAATAGTATTATTGTTTTTTAATTTATGGGCTTCATCGATAATTAACATGTCATAGGCTATATTTTGGATAATGCTTGCATGGGGTTCACGTTTAGCTGTATCAAGGGAGGCGATTAAGACGTCAGCGTATTCCCAGTCCCATTCGCTTTTTTGAATCGCAGTTTGAATATTGAATTTCTCGTAGAGTTCTTGATACCATTGCCAACATAAGGAGGCTGGCGTTAGGATCAGGGCTTTTTTAACAAATCCGCGCAACATATATTCCTTGAGAATCATTCCTGCTTCAATTGTTTTGCCAAGACCTACTTCATCTGCTAATATAGCTTGTCCCCGAAGATTTTTTAAAACATTTTCAGCAGTTTTAATTTGATGAGGATAGGGGACAACACCAACACGTTTCCAATGTTCTTCTAAATGTTTAACACAAAGCAATTCTGAAAACCCATGAGTTAAGCTCATTTGATCTGCTTCTAGAGCTAAGCGGAACCAGGATAAATCATCAAAAAATTTTTTTCGTAGTTCACGAATGATTCCTTTAAATGCAGACAGGGAATATTTAACACTAAAATTATCCAATTCTACTGGAGGATAAAAGAGTTCTTCTTTATCTTCTGTTAGACTTGCGTTGTTGTACTGGAGCAATGGAATAATAATTAAAGATGGGTCTAACATACTATCGGCCTCCTTAACCTTACTAGGTTTATTTTGCCCTATGACTAAAGCTGTATCCAAAAAAGATGCTTAATCTGACATAAAAGCAGGAAATGGTAAGGAAAAAGCGAAACAATTACTATATGCAATACTTAGACAAGGAAGGAACCGAAAATGAACTTAACTGTAGGTCTGGTCTCATTAGGGTGCGCCAAAAATCTTGTAGACAGTGAAATTATGCTTGGTTATTTAGATCAAGATGGTTTTCAGATAGTTAGTGATCCAGCGGAAGCTGATGTAATAATTGTTAATACGTGTGGTTTTATTGGTCCTGCTAAGGAAGAATCAATTGACAGTATTTTAGAAATGGCTGAGTATAAAACTACGGGTAGATGCCGTTGTCTAATTGTAACTGGATGTTTATCTACTAGATATAAAGATGAATTGTGGCAAGAAATGCCAGAAATTGACGGTTTGCTAGGTACTAATGAAATGGATAAAGTAACAGAGGTAATTAAGCAAGTGCTTAGCGGCCAAAGGGTGATTAATCTTTCCCAACAGTATTTTTCTTATGATAATCCAAATATTCCACGAGTTATCTCTACTGGTAATCACACAGCTTATTTAAAAATTGCGGAAGGCTGTGATCACCAGTGTTCATTTTGTGCTATTCCACTAATTCGTGGACCTTACCGGAGTCGTCAACCTCAATCAATCCTTCAGGAAGCTGAGATTTTAGCCAGTAATGGAGTTAAAGAGCTAATCCTAATTGCTCAAGATACAACTAGATATGGCCTTGATCTAAATAATGTATCTTTAGTTACTTTATTAAAGGATTTAGTCAAGCTTGATATTCCGTGGATTAGACTAATGTATACTTATCCACATACCTTTTCTGATGAATTGTTAGATTTAATGGCTGAACACGACAATTTATTAAGTTATGTTGATTTACCGCTGCAACATAGTGCTAAATCTGTGCTTCAGCGAATGAAGCGTGGTGGTTCTTACGAAAGTCAATTGAATTTGATAAATAAGATTCGGCAGCAAGTACCAGATGTTAAAATTCGTAGTTCCTTTATTGTTGGTTTTCCAGGAGAAACTGACCAAGAATTTGAGGAGCTATTGGCTTTTCTAAAAGAGGCTACTTTTGATCATGCCGGTATATTCCAGTATTCGCCTGAAGAAGGAACTTTAGCAGCTGAATTAGAGCGTCAGGTAAGTGATGAAGTAAAGCAATATCGTTATGACCAAGCAATGCAATTACAGCAGCAGATTTCTTTGAAAAAACAACAACAATTAATTGGTAAAGAAGTGGAGCTATTAATTTGTGGTCGTTCGGCGGAAAGTGATCTAGTTTTAGTTGGTAGACATCGCGGTCAAGCGCCAGATGTAGATGGCTTAGTTTATGTAGGAAATGCTTATGTTAATAGCGGTGATTTTGTAAAAGCAAAAATAACTCAAGCTGACCCATATGATTTAGTGGGAGAAATTATAGTGTAAGGAGCAAACCAGTGAATTTAGCGAATTGGATAACAATGATAAGGATTTTTTTAGTACCGATATTTATGTTGATAGTGCTTAGTGATTTGCCCTATAGCGGGCTAATTGCTGCAGCAGTTTTTGGTTTAGCTGCAGCTACTGATGGTTTAGACGGGTATATTGCTCGTTCCCGTAAACAGATTACTACTTTTGGTAAGTTAATCGATCCGATAGCCGATAAGCTATTAATCAGTGCGGCCTTAGTTTGTTTAATTCAATTGGGGCAGATTAATGCTTGGATTGCCTTTATTATTATTGGGCGAGAGTTTGCCGTTTCAGGCTTACGAAATGTGGCTGCAGCAGAAGGTGTAGTGATTGCTGCTTCAAAATGGGGAAAATTAAAAACAGTGCTGCAAATTATTGCTATCGTTAGCTTGCTGTTAAACCTTCCAGGCGGCATTTATTTAATGTGGTTATCGGTTTTGGTAACTATTGCTTCTGGAGTAGATTACTTCTTAAATGCCCAAGAATTGCTGCGAAAATCATTATAAAAATATGCTATAATACAAAGTGTCATTATGACACTTTTTTTATTTCACAATTATGACTAACATAAGTAAGTGTTGGCTTAGATAGAAGGTGATTCATTGAAATTTAAAGGGTATCGGGTTGAAATCATCCTTTTGGTCTTTGTTTTGTCGCTTGGATTAGTAATTGGGGTTAATTATTTTGTTCATCAGCGTCGGGTAGTAGCTCCAATTTACGATATCTTTCAAGATATTCCAGGGGTTTCTCAGATTCTATTAACAGAGCAAGGTCAAGAATTACAGGTAGCCGTCACTTTGGAAGAAGTTGAAAAATTGGAACAGACCATGGATCAGGTAATTGAAAAAGCAAAAGAACTTGGTCTAGCAGAGAAAATTATTATTGTCGATCGAGCTAATCAAAAGTTAGAAGCTGCTTTTTATGACATCCACTTAGCTATTGAAGAAGCTATTGCTATTGGAAATTTTCAACAGATGGCAGAGACAATTGATCAACTAATCGTCGATTCCGAAATTGTGCATAGGATCTATGTTAGTCGCGATTATGTTTATGTTCAATTGCACCACCAAGAGAACTATTTATATCAAGTATTTAGTCGTCATGATGGAATAAACGTCATTAGGCAATCTGGTTAAGGGGGATTTGGATGAAGGATGTAGCAAAAGAAATATCTATCGGACTAGCCTTAGCAGTACTAGTTTATTTAATTTTACAGGGATTTGATTTAACTCCCTTTTTATTTATTGGAGCAATGTTTTTTTTATTGTTATTTATGTTAGAGGGTAAAACTGCAGCTCGGCGTTTTCCTTTAGCCAATCGAGTTTCTGATCTTAAAATCCCTGTAGTAACTTTTGATGATATTGGCGGTCAGGAAGTTGCTAAACGTGAATTCCAGGAAGCCTTAGATTTTATGTTACTCAGTAATCAAGTACGTAAGCTTGGTATTCGGCCTTTAAAAGGAATTTTATTAACTGGACCTCCTGGTACAGGAAAAACCTTGATGGCTAAAGCAGCTGCTAATTATACTGATTCGGTTTTTGTAACGGCTTCAGGTTCTCAGTTCGTAGAAATGTATGCTGGAGTAGGTGCTCAACGAGTACGTCAATTATTTACCAAGGTACGAACTGAAGCTGAGAAGACAACGAAGAATCGGGGGATCATTTTTATTGATGAAATTGATGTTCTAGGGGCTAAGCGTGGTCGTAGTTCTAGTCACATGGAGTATGATCAGACATTGAATGAGTTATTAACCCAAATCGATGGTATCAAAGTAAATGAAAAGGTCAAAATCTTAGTGGTTGCTGCTACAAATAGGGTGGATATATTAGATTCTGCCTTACTAAGGCCGGGACGCTTTGACCGGATTGTAAAAGTTGATTTGCCAGATAAAAATGGTCGTCTGCATATTTTGAAGATTCATGTTAAAGGTAAGCCTTTAGCCCCAGATGTTGATTTAGAACAAATAGCTAAAGAAACATTTGGTTTTTCCGGAGCTCATCTCGAGAACTTGGTAAATGAAGCTGCCATTCAAGCTTTGCGTGGTAAACGTTTGGAGATAACTAATGCTGACTTTAAGGAAGCCTTAGAAAAGGTAATGCTGGGGGAGAAATTAGAGCGTAAACCTAGCATAGAGGAAAAGCGCCGCATAGCTTATCATGAAATCGGCCATGCTTTGCTAGCTGAAAAGACTAAACCAGGTTCAGTTTCTTCGGTTACAATAACTTCTCGGGGAAATGCATTAGGTTATATGCGACAAAATCCAGAAGATGATCAATATTTGTATACTAAACAAGAATTACTAGATCGAATTCAAGTTTGCATGGCTGGTGCTGTGGCTGAAGAAACTATTTTTGGTCAACGCTCTACTGGAGCAATAGGTGATATTGAACAAGCTACAAAAATTGCTAAACAAATGATTTTTGCTGGTTTAAGCAGTTTAGGCGTGGTTAGTGATGATTTATCGCCAACCATAGTGGCTCGAGTCATTCGACAGATTATAAAAGAACAAGAAAGTGTAGTTCGGCAGTATATCTTGGCTAATAAAGCCGTTTTAGAGCAAATTGCCGAACGCTTATTGGAAAATGAAAAATTAACTGGTCAAGAATTTCGTTTGTTATTTAAACAATCTGCTTAAGCAATATATTTTTGCTCACCCTTAGAATTGACAGAGCATAATCTGTTTTATGGGGGTGAGCATTTATTATGCAAATTATAACCAACGACGAGTTAAAGTATTTGTTGCAAATAACCGATTTGATTCTTTTAGATGTTAGGGAACACTATGAGTATGAGCAAGGTCACATACCTGGGGCATTATGGTTTCCTTTAAATCGAATTGGTGAACTTGCATCCTTTTGGTCTTTTGACACTAAGTTAGTGGTGATTTGCAATACAGAAAATCGAAGTGCAGCAGCTTGCCGTTATTTAAAAAGTCATGGATTTAAAAACCTCTTCTATGTTGTTCCTGGTATGAAGGCCTGGGATGGTCCATTAACTACTGCAGGCTGTCCTATGTTAACACGTGGAACCAATTCAATTAAACAAGTTTACTTTGATCATGCCGCTACCACTCCAGTAGATCCTCAAGTAGCTTCAGCCATGTGGTGGTACTTGACTCAAGAGTTTGGTAATCCTTCGAGTGCTTATTATTATGGTAGGCGGAGTAAAGAAGCTTTGTTTAAGGCTCGACATCAGGTTGCGCAATTAATTGGGGCAAACGAGCAGGAAATAATCTTTACTAGTGGTGGTACAGAAGCAGATAATACGGCTTTATGGGGAATTTTAAAAGCTTTACCTCCAGAACGAAGAGTATTGATCACCTCGGCCATTGAACATGCTGCAATCCTAAATAATATACCTGCTTTGGAAAAAGCTGGTTATCGCGTTATTGTTCTGCCAGTGACTGATACAGGTTTAGTTGAACCAGAAGTATTAGAACAAGCCTTAAGTTCTAAAGTGGGTTTAGTAAGTATTATGTATGCCAACAATGAAGTGGGAACTATTCAACCAATTGCAGAATTAGTTAAGTTGGCTCATCAAGTAGGTGCTTATTTTCATACCGATGCAGTGCAAGCAGTTGGTTTATGTTCCATCGATGTTAATCAATTACAAGTGGATGCCTTATCTTTGTCTGCCCATAAAATCTACGGACCAAAAGGTGTAGGTGCACTATATTTACGAGATGGCACTCCTTATCTCCCATTCATTTATGGAGGAGCACAAGAAAACCAGCGGCGTGCTGGCACGGAAAATGTTGCAGGGATCGTCGGTTTAGGGGTAGCTTGTCAGAGAATTTGTCAACAGCTAAAAAATGTGGAGTACCTGAAAGAATTGCGAGATTACTTAGAAGATAGTTTAAAACTATTATCTGGAGTAACTATTCATGGTCATCCAACACAGCGATTGCCGAATAATTGTTGTTTCTCAATATCTGATTATTCTGGTCAAGACTTAGTTTTAGATTTGGATGTTTATGGGATTGCTTGTTCGAGCGGTTCTGCATGCCAAGGCAAACAGCCGTCTCATGTATTGCAGGCTATACATGTGCCAGAAAAGCAGATCAAACAAGCTATTCGTATTTCTCTTGGCTGGAGTAATACCAGGGAAGAAATCGATTATTTTATTTCGGTTTTAAAGGAGTTAACGGGAGAATAGTAAATTAAATAAGGTTACCAGTACAGCGGTAATGCCTGCAGCCATTACTGGACCAACAGAAACTCCGCCAAACAAGGAAACACAAATAACCACACCAATAATTATTCCAGGGATAATTTCTGGACTGAGTTGTAATAAAGTGAGGCCTTGATCATTCAAATAAGCACCTAAGAGGCCGCCAATTATTGCTAGTAAACCAATTGGTGAAGTGAGCACCTTAAGAATGTCAGATGTTTTGACTTGTCCGGTAGCAAACGGGATTAGGATTGGAATGGTAAGAAATAGGATTCCCATTTCTAACCCTCGTCTTTCCAGAAATGGATATAATCTTTGTAGATTCATTAATCCCAGAATAAGGACTATTCCTGCTGCTGATGCCAGGATGTTGTTTTTAGTAAAAATCGCAATGCAAAAGATTAATAACAAAAGCCATACATTGTTCAATTTACATTCCTCCCCTGATGTATTAAAATATTCATATTCGACAACTGAAGGATTGATGAAAGGTAGGGATTATTATTAGCTATTTCTTTCAACAGATAGGTGAAAATACTGTGCTAATCAACTCGGTAATTGCTTGGGCGATTGCACAGGTTAGTAAAACTATAATCTTTGGCATTAAAGAAAAACGGATTAATTTTAAGCGGCTAGTTGAGACTGGAGGAATGCCTAGTTCACATACAGCTTTTGTTACCTCATTAGCTACTGGCATAGGTTTGGTTGAAGGATTTAACTCCACAATTTTTGCTTTAGCAACTGCTTTTGCGTTAGTAGTGATGTACGACGCTGCAGGAGTCAGGCGAGCAGCTGGTAAACAAGCTAGAGTTTTAAACATGATTGTCCGTGACTTAAATAAAAAAGAATTGCATATAGAAAGACTACGCGAGCTGTTAGGTCATACACCTTTTGAGGTTTTAATTGGTGCAGCAGTTGGGATTGGCGTAGTGCTGTGGCGTGGATAGCAAAAGACTAGGAATTATCTTCCCAGTCTTCTTGCTTTTTAATCCAAAAATATTTCAATTTCATCAGAGCGATAACCATTAATACCCGTTGATAAAGATTGGATGCAATAGGTAATTGATTTTGGAAGTTCTGTTTCAGCGGTGAGTTCATGCGTATATTCGGTGGTATCTCCCGGTACGGTAGCTAACAGTTCAAAAGGATCAAACGGTGATTTTTTCATATAAATATTGTATTCGGTAACATTATCTGAAGGACTTGGATTCCATTCTAAGAGAACTGTTTCTTGATGCTTAGTGGCATAAAAATTGGTAGGTGCTTCTGGAATTGTCAAGATATTTGCTGTAATAGTCAATTGTTTTAAAAGTGGTTGCCAAGTAATGGTTTGTTGTGAAGAAGGTTCAATATGGATAGTTTGCCAAATCCCTGGATCTACTTTATCCCCTACGCGAAATGATTCAGTGAACAATTCGACTTTAAAATCATAGCTGCCAGGAGCAAGGGAATATTCACCGATAAATGGCTCGCTAGCATCAGAACGAGTTAATTCTTTAACCTGATCATTAAAGTGAACTCTTACCCGAAGAATTTCTTGAGCATTAGGATAGCTAGATAAATCGATCATTAATCTTAGTTCACCATTAGCTGGTCGTAATTGGAAATTCAGTGTGTGGTTTTGATTAGGGTGAATTGTAACAGATTTCACGGTATCCTGATAGTTTATAACACCTTGTTCATCAAGCAGTTGCAAAGAAATATCCCAGGTTCCGGCAGGAACTGACAGGGTAGTTGTAAAACTATTACTAGCAACGGGGACGACTTGTTCAAGTTGATGTTTTCCTCTAGTGAGAATGATGTAGGCGGTCCACTGGTTATTTATGTCTAGTGGAAGATTAGTAGATTGAATGACAACTTGACCAGTTTTCTTGGGTGTGATGGTAGGTGAGTGTAAACTGCAGCCTACTAATAATAGGGAAATGAGCACTAAAATAAGGGACTTTTTTTGCATCTGTAATTCTCCTTTGTTCTCTCCCTTAGGCCACACCTCATAATATAACACAATTTTCAGAAAAGTCAACAGTGATAAGGAGGTGACAGTGATGCGAGCAGAATTAGTAATGATTGGTACCGAATTGTTGTTAGGAGAAACGGTGGATAGTAACGCGGCGTACCTAGCACAAGAATTAGCTAACTTAGGGATTGATCTTTATTATAAGTCCACAGTCGGCGATAACTGGTTGAGAATGCTTGAAGTATTGACGCAAGCCTTAGGTCGATCCGATTTGGTCATCACTAGTGGTGGTTTAGGTCCAACCATGGACGATCAAACCCGTTCCTGTTTATCTGCTTTAGCTAATCGTTCTTTAGTATTAAATCCGACTGCAGAAGCACAGATCCGTGCTTATTTCGCTAAAACTAATCGGCCGATGAGTGATAATAATTTAAAACAAGCTTTTCTTCCAGAAGGTGCCCAAGCTATTCCTAATCAATGGGGAACAGCACCTGGTATATTGTTGGAATTAGGTAATAAGATCCTTATTTCTTTACCTGGGGTGCCTAGAGAATTAAAAAATATGTTTCAAGCATCAGTTGTACCTTATTTAATTAACAAAACAGATGGGAATAGATTATATTCTCGTACCTTGCGCTTTGTTGGCATTGGTGAGTCTACTTTAGAGGAAATGGTAAAAGATATTATCAGCAACCAGACAAATCCAACTATTGCGCCATATGCGTCCTTTGGCGAAGTTAAAATTAGAATTACTGCTAAAGCTAAGTCTTCTATTGAAGCAGAGGCCTTAATTGCTCCTGTTGAAAAGCAGTTAAGAGAAACTCTTGGACAATGGTTGTATGGCTTAGAGCAGGACACTTTAGAAGCAGTTGTGGGTCAAATGTTAATCGAACGTAAGGAAACAATTGCCACTGCTGAGTCTTGTACAGGTGGATTAATTGCTCATCGTTTGACAAATGTTCCAGGTAGTTCTAATTATTTTATGCAAGGAGCCATAACATATAGCAATGATTCAAAAGTTAAAATTTTATCTGTCCCTGAAGAGTTAATTATTAATTATGGGGCTGTTAGTGAACACGTGGCTAAAGCGATGGCTGAGGGAGTTCGGAATCTAGCCAATTCCACTTGGGGCTTAGCTGTAACTGGGATTGCCGGTCCAAGTGGAGGAACCGGTGAAAAACCAGTGGGATTAGTGTATATGGCTATTTCTCATCAGGATTTTACTAAAGCAGAAGTCCATCGTTTTACCGGAAATCGGGAAGAAATTAAACAGCGAACAGCGCAAGCAGCTTTAAACTTAGTAAGGGTTACTATTAAATAGGAGGAAACATTGATGTCATTTAATGCAGGAACATATGGCAGTTATCGGCGGCGCCAATTAACTTACCGGGAAAGAAAAAAACTGTTGCCCTTTGTATTTGCGATTATCGCTGGAATTTT
The DNA here is from genome assembly GCA_012521185.1 of Bacillota bacterium. Lineage (GTDB taxonomy): Bacteria > Bacillota > Limnochordia > Darwinibacteriales > DTU012 > JAAYMV01. Next base: position 19,032 of record JAAYMV010000081.1, on the reverse strand, counting down.
AGCCATGAATCTATTAGGCAGTTTAAGTTATCAAGTTAGTGCCTTACGGCTATCTTTTAGTGCTAAGTTTGCTTGGCCTGGAATTACAAGCCTAAGTATTCCACCGATTGGTAACATTAATGCCGCAACTCACTGGCTGCCAGTGCAAATTAAAGTTGCCTTAGAAAACATTGACTTAGATATTTTACGTAGTATTATTTTAGCAAATGAGCAGGGTGCCGGAGAAGCAGTAGTCAATGCAATTTATAGCGAGGGACAGCGAATTTTATTTTTCTTTTGTCTAAAATTAGTGCTAATTGCTGGTTTAGGCAGTGCTTTTGGAGTTATTCTTTTAAGGCAAACATCTTTGAGACAAATCATAAGTGGCTTTTTTATTGGTGTATTATTAACTACTGCATTATTAGGCGGAATTTATTTAACCTATGATTTAAATGCTTTCAATCATCCAGAGTATGAAGGTATTGTAGAAGCAGCTCCTTGGATGATAAATTTAATCCAAGAAAGTATTCTTAAGGTAGATCAGCTAGGTGAACAAGTTCAAGCTTTAGCCACGAATTTGTATGGTGCTTTTCAGCAGATTGAAAATTTAACGACTATAGGTAGTTTGGATGCGGATCTTACTGTATTACATGTTTCGGATATTCATAATAATCCAATTGCTTACGATTTTGCTCGCCAAGTAGTTGCTAGTTTCCCGGTTGATTTTATAATTGATACAGGAGACTTAACCGATTGGGGTACAACTTTAGAGGCAGAAATAGTTAATAGAATTGCTGACCTGGATGTGAAGTATGTATTTGTTTCTGGGAATCATGAATCACCTGATGTACTCCAGCGTTTACAGGAGTTAGAGCAAGTTATTATCATTGATGATCATGAAAGAACTGTTCACGGGTTAAGAATCGCTGGTGTAGGTGATTTATCCGCCGATGATTATTCACCGCAAGTGGTTCCGTTGACTGACTTAGCTGATTTGGCAAAGGCAATTAATCAACATTATCAAGCAGTCCTAGATCCACCAGACATCTTTTTAGTACATAATCATCGAGTAGCTGCTGCAATTGAGCCTAATATTTTTCCAGTAGTACTTTTTGGTCATAATCATCGACAATCCATTAATATTGTGGAAAACACTGTGTATGTTAATGCAGGAACTACCGGCGCAGCTGGTATACGTGGACTGCAAAGTAAAGAACCAACTCCTTTTAGTTTAGCTTTATTACATTTCGCTTTGGATGAATCCACTAATAAATATAGCTTAATTGCTGTAGACGGTATCAATGTTCAAGGCTTGTCATCAAGTTTTTCTCTTGAACGTATATTCATTAATTCTGATAGAAGGAATAATATAGATGATGTCGAAACTATAAATGAAATCCAGTAACGAACATTGATTTCGCAAGGAGAAATCACCAGTTTTAATAACTGGTTGTTTTCCTCCTTTTTCTTTGTCGTGAGGGCGAACAAGGGTTTGGTGGACAACTTTTCTTAAGGAGTGATTGTATAATGAGTGATAGACAACGAGCGTTAGATACTGCCTTACAGCATATTGAAAAACAATTTGGTAAAGGTTCGATTATGAAATTAGGTGAGGCTGAGGCCAAGCTTAATGTTGATGTTATTCCAACGGGAGCCTTACCCCTAGACATTGCTTTAGGTATCGGAGGTGTACCACGAGGTCGTGTAGTGGAAATTTATGGACCAGAAAGCTCTGGTAAAACTACTTTAACCTTACATATTATGGCTGAAGCTCAGAAAGCTGGTGGAGTTGCTGCCATGATTGACGCTGAGCATGCTTTAGACCCTGTTTATGCCCGCAAACTAGGTTTAGATATTGACAATCTATTAATTTCTCAACCAGATCATGCTGAACAGGCCTTAGAAATTGCCGAGCATTTAGTTCGTAGTGGAGCTGTAGATGTGGTAGTTATTGACTCGGTAGCCGCTTTAGTGCCTCGGGCTGAGATCGAAGGAGAAATGGGCGATTCCCATGTAGGTTTACAGGCTCGATTGATGTCTCAAGCTCTCCGTAAGTTAACAGGTGCCATTAGTAAATCAAATTCTACAGTAATTTTCACGAATCAAATTCGAGAAAAAGTTGGAGTAATGTTTGGCAGTCCAGAGACTACTCCCGGTGGACGAGCCTTAAAATTTTATGCTTCTATTAGATTGGATATTCGGAGAATTGAAACTTTAAAGGCTAATAATGAAATGATTGGTAACCGTACTAGAGTTAAAGTGTTGAAAAACAAGTTGGCACCTCCTTTTAAAGAAGCAGAGTTCGATATTATGTATGGTGAAGGTATATCCCGTGAAGGTAGCATCCTCGATATGGCGGCTGATATTAATGTGGTAAATAAAAGTGGTGCCTGGTATTCTTATGGCGAAATGCGTCTCGGACAGGGTCGGGAAAATGCTAAAGAGTTTCTCAAACAGAATCCTGAACTAACGGATGAAATTGAGCGTAAAGTTAAGGAACATTATGGATTAATAAAATCAACTGAGGAAGAAGTAAAAGCAGAAGATGGAAAGAAAGCAAGCAAGGACGAGTAATATAAAGGCTCGTGCCTTACGCCTACTAACAGTAAAGAATCGGACTGCTGCAGAATTAAGACAAAGACTGCTCAAAGATGGGTACTTAGAAACAGATGTGGAAGCTGTAATTTCCTGGCTGCTTGATCTAGGTTATCTTAATGATCGATTAACAGCAGCTGCTTTAGTTGAGACCCGCTGTCGATTTCGTCCAAAAGGAATTAAAGGATTAGATTATGAATTGCGACAAAAAGGAGTTGCAGAAGAGATTATTCAAGAAGTAATGATCTCCAAGGAGGATGAGCGACAGTTAGCTATTTCTTTAGCCGAAAAACGGCTTAAAACTATGGCAAATTTGCCCTTAAAGACTAAACAGCGAAGGATCATTGGATTGTTGAACAGAAGAGGATTTAGCTGGGATGTCATTCGTTATGTCTTAGATAGGCTGTTAGGTTCCTCTCTTGACACTGACCTGTAAAAGGTCTACAATATAGGTATTGGAGCGAAATTAAATAAGGTCTAGTGAGAGGCCGAGTTCTAACTCGGCTTTCTTTACTCATATTTGTTGACAGGGGGTGAACAATGTAGATATTTTCATAGCAATTATTAAATATTTAGCTGTAGCAGTTATCGCTGGCGGTCTAGGATATTATATTCGTAGAACGATTGCCGAAGCAAAAATCATTTCAGCTGAACATGAAGCAGAGCGCTTGATTACTCAAGCTCAACAAGATGCGGAAGCTAAAAAGCGTGAAGCGTTATTGGAAGCGAAAGAAGAAATTCATAAGCTTCGTAGTGAACAAGAGCGCGATCATCGGGAACGCCGCTCTGAATTACAACAATTTGAACGCAGATTAATGCAAAAGGAAGAAAGTTTAGATCGAAAAAGTGAAGCTTTAGAAAAGAAAGAAGTTGCTTTACATCTTAAAGAACAAGAACTTGATTCCGAAAAAGAGCAAATCTCACAAATTTTAAAGCAGCAATTAGCTGAATTAGAACGTCTTTCCGGCTTAACTGTTGATGAGGCAAAAGCCATTATCTTAAAGCAAGTTGAGGATGAGGTTAAGCACGAAGCGGCGATGATGATTAAAGATATTGAGAATCAAGCCCGAGAAGAAGCTGAAAAACGTGCACGTGATATTATTTCATTAGCAATTCAAAGAACAGCAGCAGACCATGTGGCAGAAAGTACAGTGTCCGTTGTTAGTTTGCCGAATGATGAAATGAAAGGCCGAATTATTGGTCGAGAGGGTCGTAATATTCGAGCTTTAGAAACATTAACAGGCATTGACTTAATTATTGATGACACTCCTGAAGCTGTTATTCTTTCTGGATTTGATCCAGTCCGACGTGAAATTGCCCGGATTGCCTTAGAAAGATTAATTGCTGATGGTCGTATACACCCAGCTCGTATTGAAGAAATGGTCGAAAAAGCTCGTAAGGAAGTAGAAACCATCATTCGTGACGAAGGGGAGCAAGCTACTTTCGAGGCGAATGTTCATGGATTACATCCAGAGCTGATTAAGTTATTAGGTAGACTGAAATTTAGGACTAGCTATGGCCAAAATGTGTTGAAACACTCTGTCGAAGTGGCACACTTGGCTGGTATTATGGCTGCCGAATTAGGTGTGGATGCTCGTGTAGCTCGCCGTGCTGGCTTGTTGCATGATATCGGTAAAGCTGTTGACCATGAGGTGGAAGGAACGCATATTGAGATTGGTATCGAATTGCTTAAGAAATACAAAGAAAGCAATGAGGTTATTCATGCCATGGCCTGCCATCATGGTGATTACGAAGCTGAAAGTATTGAAGCTGTTCTAGTAACGGCTGCTGATGCCATTTCAGCTGCTCGTCCAGGTGCACGTCGTGAAACATTAGAAACTTATATTAAACGACTACAGAAATTAGAAGAGATTGCTAATGAATTCGAAGGTGTCGAAAAATCATATGCAATCCAAGCTGGAAGAGAAATTCGCATCATGGTTAAACCAGATGTAGTTGATGATATTAGTGCTGTTAAAATCTCTAGAGATATTGTAAAACGCATTGAAGCGGAGTTAGAATATCCTGGTCAGATTAAAGTAACAGTAATTCGTGAAACACGAGCAGTCGAATATGCTAAATAAGCCGGGAGATTTTTTCCTGGCTTATTCCGTATTATAGAAAGATGAGGTTGAATTGACGTCAATGGATGAGCTATACCAAGAATCTAGCCAAGTAAACCTATTAGTAGCTTTATTATTAAGGTTTCCTATACTTAGTCGGGTTCATTATTATCCGCAAGAAAATCAAATTAAGATGGTAATATTTCTCAAAGAAATGACAGAAGATAATTTTAAGCAGTTAGGTAACAAAATTTCTGAGCATTTAGAAGGACATAATCAATTGTTGTATAAAGATCATTATCCAGTTGAGATTCACCAGGATAATTCGGCAGACTTGTCTAGCATAATTATCTTACATCAGCTTAATCTATCCTTTTGCGAAGAAATAACAATTATATTAGAACTTATAAAAGATAATTTAGAATCTGCAATTATAACTGAAGGGACTCAATTTTTAGACGACTTGCTTGTTACTAAAGATGACTTAGAAGAGCTTATTATAAAAGCACGCAATGAAAATAATAAAACGAAGTTAATAGGATTACGTTCTGATGGAAAAGTATTAGTCTATAGCGATCAGCATCGGAACCTGAGTAGTTAGGGGGATATTTTTGCGCGTATTATTACTGGGTGATATTTATGGACGACCTGGAAGACAAATGTTAAAAGAAATCTTGCCGCAGATAAAGCAGGAGTATAGTCCGGACTTAATTATTGCAAACGGTGAAAACTCAGCAGGTGGTTTTGGTTTAACACCTAAGATAGCTAAGGAATTATTTGCCATGGGCATTGATGTTCTAACAAGCGGTAACCATATTTGGGATCAGAAGGACATTATTCCTTATTTAGATCAGGAACCACGAATTCTGCGTCCTGCTAATTATCCGCCTGGGACACCTGGCAATTTTTTATATTATGCTACAATTAATGATCAAAAAGTTGCTATAATTAATTTGATTGGCCGAGTGTTTATGGGTGATTTTGATTGTCCTTTTCGAAAAATCGATCAGCTGCTAGAAGAAGTTCAACAACATACTCCGTTTGTGATAATTGACTTCCATGCTGAAGCTACTTCTGAGAAGCAAGCTTTTTCTTGGTATGTTGATGGTCGAGTTAGTATTGTTGTTGGAACACATACACATGTTCCAACTGCTGATCAACGGATTTTACCTGGTGGTACTGCCTATACTACTGATTTAGGGATGTGTGGTCCATTAGATGGTGTTTTAGGCGTTAGTCGTGAAACAATTATTAATAAGTTTTTGACTCAGCTGCCTACTCGCTTTAGTGTAGCGAAAGGACCTCGTCAATTATGTGGTATAATTGTTGATTTAAATCACGAAGGAAAAGCAGAAAAAATATTCCGTCTATACTATGAAAAAGAAAATATTTAAGTTGTAAAAAAAATATTATGAATAAAAAAGGAATTTCTCCCTTGACGCTTAATATATATAGATATAGCAGTAAAATTTGAGCTATAGATTCATTTTAAAGGGGAGGTCACTTACACATGGAAGTATTAAAAGTTTCTGCAAAATCTAGTCCAAATTCAGTGGCAGGTGCGTTAGCAGGGGTTTTGCGAGAAAGAGGTAGAGCGGAAATTCAGGCAATTGGTGCGGGTGCATTAAATCAGGCAGTTAAAGCTGTGGCTATTGCTAGAGGGTTTGTGGCCCCAGGGGGCGTCGATCTAATCTGTATTCCTGCATTTACAGATATTATGATCGATGACGAAGAAAGAACAGCCATCAAATTGATTGTTGAACCTCGGTAAAAAAGATTAATTTTGTATTATCTAATTTATAAAGCCTGTTTGCCAAGAGCAAACAGGCTTTAAACTTTTGGAGGGTAAAAAATGCACATTTTTGATGCCCATAATGATACTTTGCTAAAATTATTGGAAGCTGGTTCCCATCAAGATTTGAACTCCATAGCTGATAGTCACGTTAACTTAGAAAAACTAAAAGCCGGACAGATAAAAACAGCAATCTTTGCCATTTATGTCCCTGAATCTTATCGATTTGGTTTAGCCTTGCATAAAGCCTTATTAATGGTTGATATTTTCTGGCAGAACTTTCACAAATACCAATCTGATTTGCTTCCGATATTATCCATAACTGACTTAGCGAAGGTTAGAAATAGTGGGAAAATTGGAGGTATACTGTCGCTCGAAGGCGGTGAAGCATTAGAGGGTAGCTTAGCTAATTTAAGAAATTTTTATCGCTTAGGAGTTAGAGGATTAACCTTAACCTGGAATAATCGTAATCAGTTAGCTGATGGTGTAGGTGAAGGAGAACAGGCCCAAGGATTAAGTAAATTTGGACTTGAAGTAGTAGAAGCAATGAATCAGCTCGGTATGTTTATTGACGTATCACATTTGGCTGAAAAGGGATTTTGGCAAGTGTTAAAAATTAGCAAAGCTCCAGTAATTGCTTCCCACTCTAATAGTCGAACCCTATGCGCCCATCCACGTAATTTAACTGATATTCAAATTAAAGCCTTAGCTGATCAAGGGGGCGTAATTGGAGTGAATTTCTATCCATACTTTGTAAAAGAGCCGGCAAATGAGGTAGATTTGGTAGCTGTGGCTGATCAAATCGAATATTTGTTAAAGGTTGGTGGAACAGATTCAGTAGGTATAGGCTCAGATTTTGATGGCATTTCTTGTGTGCCCAAAGAATTAGAAGATATTTCTAAAATCCCTAGACTAATTGATGAACTAAAGAAACGTAAATTCAGCGAGGCTGTAATAGAGAAAATCATCGGTGGAAACTTCTTCCGTGTAATAGAAGAGATATTTTCCAAGAGCTCGTAAAAGAGCTCTTTTTTTATTTTTTGGTTATACTAATTTCGAACAGAAATTTAGGAGGTGCAAAAATGACAGTTATTAAAGTTGTGGAGTTAGTTGGTCAATCGGATAAAAGTTGGGAAGATGCTGTGCAAGTTGCCGTGAAAGAGGCGGCTAAGACAATTCGTCACATTAGTGGAGTGGAAGTATTAAATTGGACAGGTGGCGTAAATGATGCTGGTGAGATTGAAGAATATAAAGCAAATGTACAAGTAGCTTTTCGCGTTGAATCGTAAACGACTTTTTGGTAATACTAGCAATGTGATTATCTTGAAAATGAGGTGATTCCATGGATTGGCTAGGTACGATAGTGCGCTTTATTGTATCAGCACTAGTACTAATGCTAGTGGGGCTGTTCATTCCTGGCTTTAAAACCTTAGGTTTTTTGAATGCGTTGTTGGCAGCTATTGCTATCGCTGCAATTGGCTGGGTAATTGAAGCCACATTAGGTAAAAATGTATCTCCATATGGCCGAGGAATTGTTGGATTTATTGTGTCCGCCTTGGTAATCTGGACCGCTCAATTTATTGTTCCAGGCATGGCTGTTTCATTTATCGGTGCGTTACTGGCTGCTTTTGCCATTGGAATAATAGACATGTTTGTACCAACTGTAGTCCGCTAAAGCGCCACCAAGGCGCTTTTAATCAATTTACATTAAAAGGTGATTAGATGCAAAGAAAGCTAGTGGACAATTTAGCTGTAATTAAAGACAAACTCGGTTATGGAATCAGTTTTGATATATTTATTCGGGAGTTTAAAGTAGCCGAAAAAAATGCAGCCATTGTGTTTATCGATGGCTTTATTAAAGATCGGGAAACCTCTGAGTTAATGCAGATTCTTATGAACATCCCCCGGGGAGGTTTAGCACCAAATGGAGTTAAGCAGCTTTTAGAACATTATCTGCCGTATTTTGAGATAGATACCACAGACAAAATGGATGAAGCTATTGATCAATTACTATGTGGTCCGCTCCTGCTATTTGTTGATGGTATTGCTACTGCTTTTATTATTGATGTGCGTGAATACCCTGTTCGGGGAGTTGAAGAACCAGATTTAGAGCGGGTAACTAGAGGTTCCCGGGAAGGATTCGTGGAAACGGCTCTCTTTAACACGATTATGGTACGACGCCGGGTTCGTGATCCGAATTTAAGATTTGAAGCCTTACAGGTAGGTACTCGTTCCAAAACAGATATTTTTGTGGCCTACATAGCAGATATTGTTGATCCTGCATTAATTGATGAAGTTAAAGAAAGAATTCATGGTATTGAACGCGATGCTCTAACGATGGGCGGTAAGAACTTAGAAGAATATATTTTAGGTACGTCTTACAACCCATTACCAGTTGCTCGCTACACAGAACGACCGGATGTAACTGCTGCTCATCTTTATGAAGGTCATGTGGCAATTTTTGTGGATACTTCTCCATTTGCTTTAATTGTGCCGGTGACTGCTTGGCATTTTACCCAGCATGCAGAAGAATATTTTCAAAATCCTGCTGTCGGAACTTATTTACGCTGGATTAGGACTTTAGGTATCTTTTTGTCCTTATTTTTAGTACCAGTGTGGTATGCTTTAGTGCATACTGAAAATCTACCTGACTTTTTATCCTGGATTGGCCCGAAAGAAATTGGGGTTATCCCTTTATGGCTGCAGTTTTTGATTCTAGAAATTGGTTTGGACTTGATTCGGATGGCTTTTATCCATACACCTAATGCTTTGGCAACATCTTTAGGTATCGTCGGTGGTATTTTACTTGGAGACTTAGCTGTTTCCGTCGGATTATTTGCCCCTGAGGCAATTCTGTATATTTCAGTAGTGGCTGTCGGTACCTTTGGCACACCTAGTTTAGAATTATCTCAGGCACTACGGTTATTTCGTTATGTTTTATATATCGGCACCGTACTGTTTGGCTGGATTGGTCTTGGAGTAACTACTTTATTTGTGTTATTAGTCTTTGGCTTAACTCAGTCGTTCGGTGTGCCTTATCTGTGGCCGCTAATTCCATTTGATGGACCAGCACTATTAAGGATAATATTTCGTTATCCAATTCCAAGTGTTCGTAATCGCCCAACGATTACTAAACCCAAAGATAAAGATGCTCGAGCCAAAAGAAAGTAAGGAGGAAGCAGAGTGAAAATAGGGATTCCTCGGGCCTTATACTATTACGAGCATTATCCGTTTTGGGAAACTTACTTCCATAAGCTAGGATTTGAAATTGTGCTATCCCGTAAAACTAATAAAGAAATTATGGATTGGGGAGTTTTCTATGCGGTGGATGGTGCTTGTTTACCCGTAAAGATCTATCATGGACATGTTTATGATTTGGTTCAGAAAAATGTTGACTATATTTTTATTCCGCGAATTATTAGTGTAGTGCAAAGGGAGTATATTTGCCCTAAGTTTATGGGGTTACCAGATATGATTTGCAGTAGCGTTCCTAATTTGCCAACAGTTCTAGTTCCGGTGATTGATGCTAGAAGAAATGGATGGAAAGTTTTTCAGGCATACTTTGCCTTAGGTAGAAAGTTTGCTTCGCCAGCAAAAGTAGTTCAGGCTTATTACCGAGCCTGTAAAGCATTGCAAATGAAGCAGAATTCTCCAATTATCTCAGTTAAACCTAATAGATTAACTTTAGGTATTTTAGGTCATGAGTATTTAATCTATGATGATTACTTAACTATGGGTATAGTAAGCAGACTAAAAGCCGGCGGCTATAATCTGTATACACTCGATTCATTTGACTCTAACTTGTTAAAACACTTTAGGGAGCCATCCTTTAAACGCATGTTTTGGACATCTGGTCGGAAAATAATAAATGGTACAAATTATTTAAAAGAACAAGTTGATGGCTTTATCTCTTTGGTAGCTTTTTCTTGTGGAACTGATTCTCTGGTTTGTGATTTAGTAGAAAGATTTTGCCAACGAAATCAGATACCCCATCTGTTGTTGAATTTGGATGAACACACTGGACAAGCTGGTATCTTCACAAGATTAGAAGCATTTTTAGATATGTTAGAGAGGAGAGCAGTCCATGAAGTTAACTGTTCCTCACATGGGGAATTGTTACATAGCCTTTGAGGCCTTGTTACAAGAAATGGGTCACGAAGTGATTCTGCCTCCTACTTGTAGTAAGAAAACTCTAAGTCTAGGAACAAAGTATAGTCCCGAAACGATTTGCCTGCCCATGAAAATCAATGTAGGAAATTATATCGAAGCCATCCAATTAGGAGCAGAAGGGATTGTGATGATTGGTGGTTCTGGTCCCTGCCGCTTAGGTTATTTTGCTCAAGTACAAAAGGAGATCTTAAAAGATTTAGGGTTAGATGTTGAATTGATTGTGTTAGAGCCTGCCAGGGAAGGTTTAAAGAATTTAAAAGATCAGATCCTACGGTTAGCCCAGCCAAAAGGGATAGGTAGTTTATGGCGGGGTTTACGTCTGGCTTGGGAAAAACAAAAAGCTGTGGAACTTTTAGAAAATGCCGCATGTTATGTTAGACCGCGAGAAAAACAACTAGGAATTACTTCACGAGTACTACAAGCTAGCTTGGCTAATATTCGACAGGCTAATAGTATCGCCTCTCTTAGAAGAATATGCCGGGAAGAACAGGCTAGAATCCTAGATTTAGCAAACCATAGTCCAGTTCAGCCATTAAAAGTTGGCTTAATCGGTGAGATATATACAATTTTAGAGTCATTTACGAACTTAAATTTAGAAGAGCGGCTAGGACATCTTGGTGTACAGGTTACTAGGGAAGTGAGTGTACTTCGCTGGGTACGAGATCATATTTTCCTTAGTCCCTTTGCTTCTTATCGCATTAAAAGATTGGTTAAACAAACCGATGGATATTTGAATAGCTGGGTAGGCGGCCATGGTTTAGAAAGTGTCGCCAGTACTATTCAGCTGGCGAAAGCGGATTATAATGGGATCGTTCACATTATGCCTTTTACGTGTATGCCGGAAATTATTGCTCAAAGTGTCCTGACAAAAGTTAGTGCAGATTTGCAAATTCCAATCCTCTTTTTAATTGTTGATGAGCATACGGGTGAGGCAGGTTATCAAACAAGGTTGGAAGCTTTTGTCGATTTGTTACAACGCAAACAAAAGGAGTTTCAGCATGAAAAAGCAACAAGCTTATTTGGGTGTTGACTTAGGCTCAGTTAGTACAAATTTGGTTTTATTAGAACCTAAAACTAAGAAGTTGTTGAAGAAAGTAAATATCCGTACTCAAGGTAAACCGATGCAAGTGCTTCAACAAGGAATGAAACAGCTTTTAGCGGATGAGCATCAAATAGTTGGTGTTGGGACTACTGGCAGTGCTCGAGAATTAGCAGGAGTAATGTTAGGTGCAGATGTAATCAAGAATGAAATTACAGCTCATGCAATAGCTGCAGCTAATGAAGTACCCGATGTTCGCACAATTCTAGAAATAGGCGGTCAGGATTCAAAAATCATTATCCTTAAGCAAGGGGTAGTAGTGGACTTTGCGATGAATACAGTTTGTGCTGCTGGAACAGGTTCATTTTTAGATCAGCAGGCAGGTCGATTAAATATACCAATTGATAAGTTTGGTGATATAGCTTTAGTGAGCAAAACGCCTGTTCGGATTGCTGGACGCTGCACTGTATTTGCTGAATCTGATATGATTCATAAGCAGCAATTAGGTCATAGTTTACCAGATATTCTAGCTGGTCTATGTCAGGCAATGGTTCGTAATTATGTCAACAATTTAGGAAAAGGCAAGGATATTCAAGCTCCAGTTGTTTTTCAAGGTGGAGTAGCTGCCAACAAGGGGATGAGAAAAGCTTTTCAAGAAATCTTAGGCATGGATATATATGTGCCACAAAATCATGATGTTATGGGTGCTATTGGGGCAGCTATTCTAGCTGAAGAATATATTGAACAAGGACATCGAACTAAATTTTATGGCCAAGACTTGCTTAGGTGTGTGTATTCAAACAATAGTTTTGAATGTACTGACTGCCCTAATCACTGTGAAATTGTAAATATTTACAAGGATCAACAGTTAGTTGCCAGTTGGGGAGCGCGCTGTGGAAAATCGCATGCCAGTTTGTCAACTGTTGCTATTTCACGATCTTTGTGCTAAAATAAATTTAACCCTCGCTACGCGGGGGTTTTTCCACATTGTAGGTGATTGGGGAGAAGTGTAATTGATGAACGGAACAATGTCAATTAATAAGCAAGGACACTTAGAAATTGGTGGTTGTGATGTTGTTGAATTGGCTCAAAAATATGGTACTCCACTATATATTTTTGATGAAGAAACAGTAATTAATAATGCCAAAGCTTATTTAGCTGGATTAGCGGAATTAGAAAATTATGAAGTAATTTATGCTAGTAAAGCTTTCTTAACTTTGGGGATGTGTAAATTAATAGAAGCCTTAGGCCTAAGTATTGATGTGGTTAGTGGTGGCGAACTTTATGTGGCACTGCAAGCTGGATTTCCAGTAAATCGGATTTATTTTCATGGTAATAATAAATCTATTTCTGAGTTACAGATGGCTATCGATGTAGGAGTAGGCCGGATTGTAGTTGACAATTTCTATGAGTTAGAGACTTTGGCTGAGATAGCTGCGAACAAGCGCCGTCAAGTAAATATATTACTCAGATTGAATCCTGGTGTGGAAGCAGATACTCACAGTTATATTCAAACGGGACAGCCAGATTCTAAATTCGGATTTAGTATTGGCAATGGAGATGCTGAGCGGTCTGTGGATTTAGCTGATGGTTTCGAATACATTAACCTTAAAGGGATTCACTGCCATATTGGTTCACAAATTTTTGATATTTCTTCTTATAAAGTTGCGATAAATGTGATGATGGACTTTATCTTAAACTATAAATCTAAGGGAATTACTTTGTCGGAATTAAATCTTGGTGGCGGATTAGGTATACGATATACTAAGGCGGATCAACCTGTTCCCATTCCGGAATTTACTAAGTTTTTGGTAAGTTCTGTTAAAGAAGCGGCGGAACAACGGAATTTGGAGATCCCTAGAATTATGATTGAACCAGGTCGTTCTATTGTGGGCGAAGCAGGTACGACAGTTTACCAAATTGGTGCGATTAAGGATATTCCCGGGATTCGGACTTATGCATCGGTAGATGGCGGAATGACTGATAACCCACGGGTGGCATTATATCAAGCACAATACCATGGGATAGTAGCTAATAAAGCTGATCAACCAGCCGAAAAAACGTATACGATTGCGGGTAAATGTTGTGAATCAAGTGATAAATTAATCGAAAATATAGAACTACCTCAATTAGAACCTGGTGATTTACTGGCAGTTTTATCCACAGGGGCTTATAATTATTCCATGGCGAGTAACTATAACTCATTGCCCCGTCCAGCAATTGTTACTGTTTACCGAGGAGAAAGTAAGTTAATGGTTGAAAGGGAAACTTACGCTGATTTGATCAGATTGCACAGGATCCCAAAACGATGGCAAGCGGGAATTTAACGCTATTAAGAGGTGGTTGGATTGTTAATTGAAATATTGTTTCTAGTACCGGCAATATTATTTGCCATATCTATCCATGAGTTCGCCCATGGAGCAATGGCCTATGGTTTAGGGGATCCTACGCCCAAGTACCAAGGTAGGCTAACGCTAAATCCATTAGCTCATTTAGATCCGTTAGGCGCGATCATGTTATTAGTATTTCGTTTTGGCTGGGCCAAGCCTGTACAGGTTAATCCATTATATTTTAAAGATCGACGTAAAGGCATGATGCTAGTGGCCTTTGCTGGTCCATTAGCGAATATTACTTCAGCGTTTATCTTTTACCAAATTTATCAGATTGTACCACCACTCTTGCCTAATTTAACTTCTGCTAGCATAGTAGCAATTTTTCTGGAAATCAATATTGCTATCAACATAAGTTTAGCGGCTTTTAATTTGTTGCCGTTTCCACCTTTAGATGGTTCAAAAATTTTAGGTGGATTCTTACCGTTAAAATATCGGCTTTCTTTTGAGCGGTTAGCTCAGTTTTCGCCAGTTGTATTAATCCTCTTATTATGGAGTGGCATATTTCAAAAAATTCTATCACCTGTGGTAAATGTCTTGTACTTTTTAATTGGTATTCGCTAGAATGGTGGTTGGTTATGGGATATTTGGTAAAACTAGAGGTTTTTGAAGGTCCCTTTGATTTATTATTAAGTTTAATAGAACGAGCGGAAATTGATATTCTAGATATTCCTATCGCACAGTTAGCAGATGATTATCTTGATTATTTACATCAAATGCAGGAGCATGATTTAGCTGTTAGTGGTGAGTTTTTAGTAATGGCTACAACTTTGCTACAGATTAAAGCCAGAATGTTGTTGCCCAAACCACCTGCGATTGATGGAGAAGAATATGATGAAGAGGATCCACGAGAAGATTTAGTTGCTCGGTTATTAGAGTATAAATTCTATAAAGAAGTTGCCAATTTATTACAAGAACATTATCAAGCAGCAGAAGCGGTATATCCCCGGATCATACCTGATGATTTTAGTGAAAAACAGCCTGTCTTTACAAATTTAGTTGGAGAAAATGATCCGAATTGCTTAGCCCTGTTATTGCAAGAAGTTTTACAAGCTTTAGCCGAAAGTGAAACAGTACACGAAGTGGGAAAAAGAAAACGAATTTCGTTAAATGAGTGTATTGCTCAAATCAGACTAAGTTTGTTAGCAGAGAAACGGGCAACCTTTAGCGATTTATTAATAGTTAAAGAACGGTATTATATTGTAACTACATTTTTAGCGATACTTGAATTAGTTCGTATGTGTGAGATAGTTGTTCGGCAGGAACATGAATTTGGTGAGATTTATATAGAACTTGCTAGCCAGTAGTGTGGAAGGGTGTATTTTATGTCCTTATCCTTAGATGAAGCGCGCCGAATCATTGAAGCATTAATTTTTGCTGCTCCTCATCCAATTACTGTTTTGGAGATTAGTAATATTCTGGACTTAGAACAGGAGCTAGTACAGCGGATTATAGAAATGATCAAAGAGCAGTATGCCAAAAGCGGGATTACTTTAAGAGTAGTAGCTGGTGGCTATCAATTTGTTACTCGGCCTGAATTTGCGCCATGGATTGAAAAAATTGGGCGGCCAGTGATTACTACACCATTATCGGCAGCTGGTCTAGAAACTTTGGCAATTGTTGCTTATAAGCAGCCAATATCTCGCAGTGAGATTGAAGAAATTCGAGGAGTAAGCTCTCAAAGTGCGATTAACACATTGTTAGAACGAGAGTTAATTGTTGAATTAGGACGTCGTGATGGTCCAGGTCGACCAATTATTTATGGTACTACCAATCAATTTTTGATTCATTTTGGTTTAAAGTCTTTGGATGATCTACCTCAAGTTGATAATTTACCAGATTATAAATCCCGGGATGCATAAGTAAGAACTAGAGATGGGGAAAGTATGACTGAGATAGATAATGGAGTGATCCGATGTTTCTCAGTCTTTTTTTATTGTCCTTGTTGACCTTAATTCTTATAATGCCGTTAAAGTTAGAAATTCAGTATTCACGAAATGATCTGGTTGATCAATTACAAGTTGTTTTTTGGTTGTGGCGCTTGCCAATAGGGATTAATAATTCACTAGTTCAATTTATGAAGAATAAAGTGGTACCCAATAGGAAAAAAAATCCGGTTTTTGATACCACCCTAATTTTCCAAGAAATTGAGCAGTTAAAGTTGTTGGTTAAATATAGTACTGGTGAGGCCTCTATTACTGGAATAGCCAATGGCTTGCTGTGGGCTGGAATAAGTACAGTGTATTCTTGGATGAGGAATTCCTTTAAGTTTGCAACTCGCCCGATGATTAATATTACACCATCCTTTGGTCAGGCCAAACTAGAGATTAGGTTGAGCTGTATATTTCGTACTCGAGTAGGTCAAATTATTCTTAGAGCGCTTAAACAGCAATTTGGGAAAAGGAGGGTGCCAGGATGAGTGATAATCACCCGATTGAGGCCTTAATGGAAACAGCAATGGAAAATTTAAAGATGATGGTGGATGTGAATACTATCTTAGGTGAACCAGTAGAGACGTCCGATGGCAGCGTAATCTTACCAGTTAGCAGAGTCAGTTTTGGCTTTGCAGCTGGGGGCACAGAATTTAGTTCTGATAGTGAGTCAGAGGCTAGCTTTCCATTTGGCGGTGGAAGCGGTGGTGGAATCTCGTTAAACCCTGTAGCTTTTTTAGTGGTCGGGAACCAACAAGTTAGGTTGCTTCCAGTAGATAATTCAGCAATTTATGATCGGATTATCGACTTAATACCGAAGGTGATCGAACAGTTTCAAGGAACTCGACGGGGAACAACTAATGGAGTAGTTAAACAAAATGCTTTTGATCTTGGACCGATGCGTACTTAAGAGGGGATTTCCCCTCTTTTTTTACTTGTAAATAATTTCTAACTCGGGTATTATTGGAATATCTAGGAGGATAGGTAGATGAAGGAAAGATTACAGAAAGTAATGGCTCATGCCGGTGTTGGCTCACGACGGGTCTGTGAACAAATGATCTTAGATGGATTAGTTAGTGTTAATGGAAAAATTGTTACTCAACTTGGAATCAAGGTAGACCCGAATAAGGATGTTATAAAAGTTAATAATCGAGTAATTCAAGGTAAGGAACCATTAGTTTATTATCTTTTACATAAGCCAAAAGGCTTTATAACTTCCGTCAGCGATGAACGAGGACGTAAGACTGTAATGGAGTTGCTGCCAGAAGTAAAACAGCGAATATATCCAGTTGGGCGTTTAGATTATGATTCTGAAGGTCTATTATTATTAACTAATGATGGTCGTTTAGCCAATCGATTAATCCACCCACGTTATCAAATTCGTAAGTACTATTTAGTCAAAGTGGAAGGTCAGTTATCGTCTGCGACTTTAGAACAGTTGAGAACAGGAGTGGAATTAGAGGATGGCTTAACTAGTCCAGCGATTGTTCAAATAATCAGTTCGGATGGGAAAGAATCCCTTTTAAAAATTGGTATTCATGAAGGACGTAAACGACAAATACGACGAATGTGTGCTGCGGTCGGCCATCCTGTGAAACGCTTAATTAGGGTGCAAATGGGTCCAATAAAATTAGGAAAGCTAGAGCCTGGAAAATACCGCCAGCTAACTGAACAAGAAGTGGGTAAATTACGACAGGCGGTGAAGGTTCGTGGCAAGTAAAGTGTTAGTAATTGGCGGCGGTGCAGCTGGGTTATTAGCAGCCGGTTTTGCAGCACAAAATGGCGCACAGGTTAGTTTGTTGGAACGCAATAATATTTTAGGTAAGAAAATCAGAATAACGGGAAAAGGCCGTTGTAATATTACCAATGCCTGCGAGCTATCGGAGTTTATCAACAATTATCCAGGCAATGGTAAATTTTTATATAGCGCTTTATATCAGTTTAGCAATTATGATGTAATTAACTTTTTTCATTCTCTTGGTGTCCAAACCAAAGAAGAACGAGGACGCCGAATATTTCCTGTTTCTGATGACGCAGATCAAGTGGCTGATGCTCTTGTTAAGTTTGTTAAACAGCAACAGGTGCAGATTTGTTTAAATACTTTAGTAGAAAATGTATTAGTCAATCAAAATCGATCGTTTAAGGTAGTAACTAATCGAGGAAATTTTGTTGCTGATCGAGTGATCATTGCTACAGGCGGACTTAGTTACCCGAAGACTGGCTCTACTGGTGACGGTTATCAATTTGCTAAGCAGTTAGGACACAACATTGTTACTCCCTTTCCTGCTTTAGTAGCTTTGAGAACCAAAGAAACATGGGTTAAGGAGCTGTCTGGCCTTACTTTACGAAATGTAACAGTTTCAGTGACTAATGGCAAAGAAATCCATCAAGAGTTTGGCGAAATGCAGTTTGCCCACTTTGGACTAACAGGCCCGACTATTCTAACTCTTAGTCGTCAAGCAGCCATCTGGTTAAATGCAGGTGCTCAAGTGGATTTGACTATTGATCTTAAACCAGCATTGGATGAAAAAACGTTAGATTTACGATTGCAAAGGGATTTTCAAAAGTATAGCCGTAAACAATTTAAGAACGGATTAATTGATTTATTGCCAAGTAGTTTGATTCCCGTGATAATAGAGTTAAGTAAAATATCGCCGGAGTTACCAATTAATCAGATTACAAAAGAAGCTCGAATTAAATTGGTTAGTCTACTAAAAGCCTTACCTTTTTCGATTACAAAAACGTTGCCAACTTCAACTGCCATTGTGACTGCAGGTGGCGTTGATGTTGGGGAAATTAATCCTAAGACAATGGAATCAAAACTGATTCCTGGCTTATATTTTGCAGGAGAGGTTATAGATATTGATGGTGTTACTGGTGGCTTTAATTTACAAGCAGCTTTTTCTACTGGTTATCTAGCAGGAATTAACGCTAGCAAAGTTTAATTTTAAAAGATAGTAGAATTTAAGGAGGGTGTCAACTGGTTAGAGCTATCAGAGGAGCGATTACAGTACAAGAGAATACACGTGAGCAAATTATAGCTGCGACAGAAGAAATGATTACTAAGTTGATG
>JAAYMV010000080.1 GCA_012521185.1 Bacillota bacterium | reverse complement strand
ATTTATCGGCTAGAAAGAAGGTGTTTTGGTAATGAGTAAACGGCAAGTTATCAACATTGGACTACTAGGACTTGGAACGGTTGGTAGTGGCACATTACAAATCATACAAAACAATCATGACGAGATTTATAAAAAAACTGGCACGCAGATTAGAATTACCAAAGCCCTGGTTAGGGATCTTTCCCGTGCTCGTTCAGTATCTCATGAAGGTGTTGAATTAACAACTGATCCTGCAGCAGTGTTAAATGACCCTGATATTGATATCATTGTAGAAGTAATGGGCGGAACTACCTTAGCCAAGGATTTTATTACCACTGCTCTAAAGAACGGAAAATATGTGGTCACCGCCAATAAGGACTTAATGGCACAACATGGTGTAGAGTTACTCAACATCGCCAAACAATGTCAGCGAAATATCTATTACGAAGCGAGCGTTGGTGGAGGAATTCCCTTGATTCGGCCATTAAAACACTGTTTAGCTGGAAACAAGATTAAAAGTGTAATGGGAATTATCAATGGTACAACCAACTATATCTTGACTCAAATGACTAACGAAGCAAAAGACTTTGCTGAAGCATTAGCAGAGGCACAAGCAAAAGGCTTTGCTGAACAGGATCCTTCTTCTGACGTAGAAGGTAAAGATGCCGCCTTCAAACTAGCAATTTTAGCTTCCTTAGCCTTTAATAGTAAAGTAAATATCGCCGATATTTACACTGAATCAATTACTGAAATCAGCGTCCGTGATATTATGTACGCCGAAGAATTAGGCTTTGTCATTAAACTGCTAGCCATTGGTGAAGAATCCAATACTGGACTCTCTTTAAGAGTTCATCCAACCTTAGTTCCGAAAGATCATCCTTTGGCTTCTGTACAAAACGAATTTAATGCCCTTTATGTAGAAGGAGACGCTGTAGGAGAAGTGATGTTTTACGGAAGAGGTGCTGGTGCTTTACCAACAGGCAGTGCCATCGTAGCAGATATCATTGAGGTAGTTCGCAATATTAACCATGAAATTGAGAATGGAATTATCGAAACTACCTTCCCTGAGAAACCTATTGTTCCTATGAAAGATCGGATATCCCGTTTCTATGTTCGCATGAAAGCCAAAGATGAACCAGGTGTTTTTGGCAGTGTAGCCACGGCTTTTGGTGAGGAACAGATTAGCTTAGACATGATTTTACAGAATAGACGAGACTATAATGTGGCTGAAATTGTATTGGTCACTCATGATGTTTCTGAAGAACGTTTCTATCGGGCTTTAGATAAAATTGAAAAACTAGGCAGCATTAGAAACTTAAGTAATGTGATGCGAGTATTGGAAAGGGGTTAGACTAATGGCTTGGGCCGGATTGATTAACCAATATCGGAAGTTTTTACCTGTAACAGATGATACACCTGTAATTACTCTTAATGAAGGAAACACCATCCTCCATAAGGCTGATAATTTAACAGCAAAGTTAGGACTAGATATCGAGCTTTATCTGAAATATGAAGGACAAAATCCTACTGGTTCCTTTAAAGATCGGGGTATGACCATGGCTGTAACCAAAGCAGTAGAAGAAGGTGCCCAAGCAATTGTTTGTGCATCTACAGGAAATACTTCGGCCTCTGCTGCTGCTTATGCTGCCAAGGCAAGAATTAAATGTTTAGTTTTAATTCCGCAAAATGCTATTGCCTTAGGTAAATTAGCGCAAGCAATTACTTACGGTGCACAAGTATTAGCAGTGGACGGTAATTTTGACGACGCTCTAAAACTTGTTCGTCAAATTGCGGAAACTAAGCCTATTACTTTAGTGAATTCTATAAATCCATATCGGATTGAAGGGCAAAAAACCGCGGCTTTTGAGATTTGTGAACAATTAGGCGATGCACCAGACTATCTAGGAATTCCAGTAGGAAATGCCGGTAATATTACCGCCTATTGGCAGGGCTTCCAAGAATTTAAAGCAGCTGGACTGAGTAGCAAATTACCAATCATGTGTGGTTTCCAAGCAGCTGGTGCCGCCCCGATTGTCTTAGGACATGTAGTCGAAAAACCAGAAACTATTGCTACAGCTATTCGGATTGGTAATCCAGCTAGCTGGAAACGGGCCGAATTAGCTCGTGACCAAAGCGGAGGTATTATTGAAGCCGTTACTGACGAAGAAATTTTAGAAGCCTATCAATTATTAGCTAGTCAAGAGGGTGTTTTTGCTGAGCCAGGTTCAGCCACATCTGTAGCTGGTATAATTAAAAAAGCAAAAAGCAATTACTTTAAACCAGGCAGCAAAGTAGTTTGCGTTTTAACTGGTAATGGACTCAAGGATCCAGATACGGCTATCTCTCTTGGAATTGAACCAAAAGTAGTTCCAGCTGAGTTAAAAGCTATTGAAAGAGAGATTGAAAACTAGGAGGCTTATTCAAATGAAAGTCCAATTAAAAATACCAGCTACCACAGCTAATTTAGGCCCAGGGTTCGACACTTTGGGCCTTGCTTTAAATATTGCTAACTATTTGGAAGTGGAAACCATTGCAGACGGATTAGAAATTAGTGTTTTTGGTCAAGGAGAACAAGAATTAAGCCAGGATCATAATAACTTGGTATACCAAGGGATCGAATATGTATTTAGAAAACTAAAGAAAGACGTTCCGGGATTAAAAATAACTCAACGGAATGAGATTCCCTTAAGTCGTGGATTGGGCAGTAGTGCAGCTGCTATTGTTGGCGGCTTAGTGGCAGCTAATGAACTATTGGGCAGGCCTTTAACAATCAATCAATTACTAGATACGGCTTGCCAAATTGAGGGACATCCTGATAATGTAGCTCCTGCCTTACTAGGAGGATTGGTTGTATCATGTTTAGATAACAATCAAGTTAAATACTGCAATATCAAACCTGCTAAGCCTTTAGATGTAGTAGTAGTAATCCCCGACTTTAAATTAAGTACTCAAGCCACCAGAGCTATTCTGCCAGAAAAAGTTGATTTTTCAGCAGCTACATATAACGCTAGCCGAGTAGGCTTATTAGTCGGTTCTTTTTATACCGGAGATTACTCACTCTTAAAAGCTGCTTGTAAAGATCGGCTTCATCAAAACTACCGCGCTAAACTAATTCCTGGCTTTAATGCAGTGCTTGATGCAGCAATAGAAGCTAATGGTTTAGCTGCTGCCTTAAGTGGTGCAGGGCCATCAGTAGTAGCCTTTACCACCGATGACCCTGAAAAATTAGGTCGGGCTATGCAGCAAGCCTTTGCTGAACATCAAATCAATAGTGACTTTGTTATTACCAACATTAACAACCAAGGGATCGAAGTTTTGGACTCAACTATCTAAAGCTTGCCTTAATGAACTGACAAATTGATGAACTTGCTTTTGAAGCTGGCTTTGATTATTATCATTTAGGGTTTCTTCCATTTCTTTTATAATAGCGCTACCGATTATTAACCCATCTGCATAATCCTTTAGCTGTTTAACGCTAGCTACACTACTTATTCCGAAACCAATAGCAGCGGGAATATCTGTTGCTTCTTTAACTTTAGCAACAAAATCTTGAAGTTCAGCAGAAAAACTATCCCGCTGACCGGTTACTCCGGTAGAAGATACACAATAGACAAAGCCAGTAGCATTATTAACAATACTA
This sequence comes from Bacillota bacterium, assembly GCA_012521185.1. Taxonomy (GTDB): domain Bacteria; phylum Bacillota; class Limnochordia; order Darwinibacteriales; family DTU012; genus JAAYMV01. The sequence goes on along the minus strand of JAAYMV010000080.1, from coordinate 23,614 downwards.
GCCACACGCTGGTCAGACGTAGGTGCTACTAAAGGAATCAAATCCACTAAATAATTACCCCCTTTTATAATCTCCAATAACTCCGTCCGTTCCTCCAAAGGTAAATCTGGAATTATTACTCCATCAATACCTACTTGATCACAGCGAGCTACAAATTCATTTAAGCCAAACTGTAATACTTGATTGTAATAGATTAAAAACACTAACGGTATTTGTGTTCGCTTGCGCAACTTCTCTACTAATTCAAATACTTTTCGCAAGGTGGTTCCAGCTTGTAAACTGCGCTGCGCCGCTCTTTGAATTACTGGGCCATCTGCTAAAGGATCAGAAAAAGGAATACCTAGTTCCACAATATCTGCACCAGCTTTTTCTAAAGTTAGAACTAATTCTGCTGTGGTTGCTAAATCCGGATCGCCAGCCGTTATATAAGTAATCAATGCCTTTTTCTGCTTCTTTTTTAAATCCTCAAACTTAGCTGCAATTCTTTTCATTTATATTCCCTCCTCCATTGCCTTAGCTACTGTATGGACATCCTTATCTCCACGACCTGAAAGATTCACTACCACTATCTGATCCTTCCTAGTTTTAGGCATTAAGTCTTCTAAATAAGCCAAAGCATGAGCGCTTTCTAGAGCAGGGATAATTCCTTCTACGTTACTTAAACGATGAAAAGCGGCTAAAGCCTGTTGATCTGTTACAGAAACATAGCTTGCTCTGCCAGCTTTGTGTAAATAAGCATGTTCTGGTCCTATCCCTGGATAATCCAAACCAGCGGAAATAGAATGTACTGGTAGAATTTGCCCATCTTCATCTTGTAACAAATAGGTGAGCATCCCATGGAGAACTCCAACAGTGCCTTTGGCAATAGCGGCTGCATGCTGCTTAGTATCCAAACCAAAACCAGCTGCCTCCACACCTATCAGCTGCACTGATGAATCAGCCACAAATGGATAGAACATTCCCATTGCATTACTGCCGCCACCTACACAAGCTACTAAATAATCTGGCAGTCGATCTTCTTTTTCTAAGATCTGAGCTTTTGTCTCATCTCCAATTATTCTCTGAAATTCTCTAACAATGGTCGGATACGGATGAGGTCCTACTACCGAACCGATCACATAATACGTGTCTGCCACATTAGTAACCCAATCCCGAATTGCTTCATTGGTAGCATCTTTTAATGTAGCGGTTCCTGAAGTTACAGAAATAACCTTAGCACCTAATAACTCCATGCGAAAAACATTTAAAGCCTGTCTTTTAACATCTTCAGCACCCATATAGACTTCACAGTCCAAGCCAAACATGGCGCAGGCCGTAGCCGTAGCTACTCCATGTTGGCCAGCTCCTGTTTCAGCAATGATCCGTTTTTTCCCCATCCGTTTTGCCAATAAAATCTGACCAATTACATTGTTAATCTTATGAGCACCAGTGTGATTTAAATCTTCCCGCTTCAAGTAAATCTTCGCCTTATTATAATAATTAGTTAAGTTCTCTGCAAAATATAAAGATGTTGGCCGACCACAATAGTGTTCTAAATAATATAGATATTCCAAGCGAAATTGCTGATCGTCACGAACCTTTTCAAACTCTGCTTCTAACTCAATTAAAGCATTCATTAAGGTTTCTGGTACAAACTGCCCGCCAAATTCACCAAATCTACCTACAAACTTCTTTGCCTCACTCAGCTTAACTCCACTCATCTTAACTTCCTCGCCTTCTCAATAAACTGCTTAATCTTCATTTCATCTTTTCTACCATTACTCTCTACTCCACTACTGACATCAACTACCGCTGGCTGAACTAAGGTAATTGCATCCTCTAAATTACTTACATTTAAACCGCCAGCTAAAATCAGAAATTCTCTCTGACTTAATTCTTTTACTAAAGACCAATCAAAACTAACCCCAGTCCCGCCTAAAACTTGTGGATGATAACTATCGACTAAAATACCAGCTACATCATAGTTTTTAATTTCTACTAAACTTGCAGCGTCTTTAACGTTAAATGCTTTCCAAATCGGATACTTGTAACCATAACAATCCACTGGTGATTCTTGTCCGTGAAACTGCAAAATATCTAAGTTACAAGCGTTGGCAATTACTTTAACTTGCTCCCTTGGACAATTAACAAAGACGCCAACTTTTTTAATGTCTTTAGATACTGCTGCTGCTAACTCTACAGCTTGCGCTAAAGTTACCTGACGCTTACCAGGTGCGAATACAAAACCTACATAATCAGGCAGATACCGATTCACAATCTCAACATCAGCTACACTAGTCAAACCACATATTTTAACTTGCACCATCAAAACCACCTGTTAATTCTAGTAGTTTGGCGGCTATTGATGGAGCCCGCATTAAACTCTCGCCAATCAGTACTCCATCGACTGCTAGCTTTTCTAAACGTCCAAAATCCTCTCTGGTATGAATTCCACTTTCACTAATCACGGTTTTCTGCGGTGGAATGTGTTTTATTAAATTCTCAGTAACACTCAGGCTAACATTGAATGTTTTTAAATCCCGATTATTAATTCCAATTAGGTCAGCACCTATATCTAGGGCAATTTTAAGCTCCTCAAGGTTATGCACTTCTACTAAACAATCTAAACCCAAGTTCCTTGCTAACTGATATAGATGCTTTAGTTGTTCAGTTGATAAAGCTGCTACAATTAACAGAATACAATCAGCACCAAGTAAACGAGCTTGATACACTTGATAAGGATCAACAATGAAGTCTTTGCACAATAAAGGTAGTGAAACTGCCTGACGGATCGCTTGTAAATACTCTGCCGAACCTTGAAAATACTTTGTTTCTGTTAAAACCGAAATAGCAGCTACTTGCTGTCTAGCATATTCTTTAGCAATTAATACCGGCTCAAATTCCTCACGGATTAGTCCTTTAGAGGGTGAGGCTTTCTTGACTTCCGCAATAATAGCTAAACCGGGATTTTGCCGAATAGCAGCTATAAAACTATATGGTGTAGGTAAAAAACTATTTTCTAACTGACTTACTAAACTAGCTAAAGGAGTTACCTGTTTTTCCTGTACCAGTTGTTCGAGTTTGGCAGCAATGATGTGGTCCAAAATCATCGGCCTGCACCTGCCTGGGTTAATTCTACCAGCTGTTCCAATTTTGCATAGGCTAAGCCTTGATCGATCACTTCCTTGGCAATTTCCATTCCTTCTGCAATGGACTTTGCTTGTTTACCCACATAAATAGCTGCTGCGGCATTTAATAATACAATGTCCCGTTTCGGGCCTGGTTTACCTTGCAAAACTTCAGATAAAATAATAGCATTTTCAACAGCATCGCCACCAACTAATTCTGATAATGAACTGTAATTTAAGCCATAATCTAAAGGATCCAGCTCATAGGTAGTGATTTTTCCATCTTTCAATTCTGTTACTTTCGTCCGCGCTGTAGTAGTTATTTCATCTAAGCCGTCTAAACCATGAACCACTAATGCTCTTTCACATCCTAATTCTTGCAGCACCAAAGCCAACACCTCGGTTAATTCTGGTGCATAGACACCAAGAACTTGCCCTTGAACCTGAGCTGGATTAAGCAAGGGTCCTAAAACATTAAATAAGGTTCTTACTCCGATTTCTTTTCGTGGTCCCGCTACATGTTTCATGGCCTGATGAAAGCTAGGGGCATAGGCAAAGCCAATATTGGCTTGGTCAACACATTGGGCAATTTGATCAGCATCTAACTCTAAATTAACCCCTAAATGCTCTAATACATCCGCACTGCCACACCGACTAGATACTGAACGATTACCGTGTTTTACTACTGGAATTCCAGCACCGGCAACTACAAAGCCAACAGCAGTAGAAATATTAAAAGTTTTAGCGCCATCTCCACCGGTTCCACAAGTATCTACCGCATAAGATTGTTTGATTGTGACTTTTGCCGCCTTTTTCCTCAAAATTTGCGCACTGCCAGCAATCTCAGTAATGGTTTCACCTTTTAATTTTAAAGCAGCTAAAAACGCACCTATTTGAGCTGGACTAGCTAAACCCTCAGTAATAAAATCTATGGCTTCTTTAATTTCATTTTCTGTCAAATCCTGACGATTAAATAACTTATTAAATACTCCCTGTAACATACTTATCTCTCCTCTACTCAGCTGAACTCAACTCTCTCCTAACTAACTATTGATAGCTGTTAATAAAGCTCTAGCCTTAATCATGGTTTCCTCATATTCCTTTTCTGGTACTGAATCTGCTACTATGCCGGCACCAGCCTGAACATAAGCTTTACCTTGGTGGAAAAGTAAAGTCCTAATCGTGATACACAAATCCATATTTCCATTGAAACCTAAATAACCAACTGCTCCCGCATAGATTCCACGATTATGATTTTCTAATTGGGCAATGATTTCCATGGCCTTTTCTTTCGGTGAACCAGATACAGTTCCTGCTGGTAAACAAGCTTCTATAGCATCAAACATGGTATAGTTTGCTTGTAATTCACCAACTAAATGCGATACCATATGCATGACATGAGAATATTTTTCAATGGCTAAGTACTTAGTGGTTTTTACTGAGCCAGGTCGAGCAATTTTTTCTAAATCAGCCTTGCCTAGTTCTACAAGCATTAAATGTTCTGCTAATTCTTTTTGATCTGCTAAGAGTTGAGCTGCATAAGCTTCATCTTCCGCTTCAGTGCGTCCTCGCGGCCTAGTACCTGCTATGGGACAGGTTTCTACTAAATTATCTTTTACTTTAACCAAAAGTTCTGGCGAAGAGCCAACTAATTGATAATCACCATAGTCAATATAAAATAAATAAGGCGATGGATTAATACTGCGTAACTTTCGATAAGCAGTAAAAGGATTTATGCTGGTCTGTAAACCAAATTGCTGAGATAAAACTACCTGACTTACTACACCTTTCTCAATATACTGTTTAGCGTGAATAACTTTTTTCATAAAAGATTCTTTAGTTTCATTACTAAATAGCTTGCCGTTTAGTTGTGGAGCTGACTGTTCTAAAAAAGGATATTCAACTACTCTTTCCATAATTTCTTGACTAACTTCAGTTAATTCCCTTAATGCTTGAGTATAGTTAGCTTCTAAATCACCATCTAGACTTACATTCTGGATTACTATTACATTCTGTTTTAAGTGGTCATAGGCAATTATTTGATCAAAAACTAATAAATGAATCTCTGGGAATTGAAATCCATTGTTTTTTCCAAACTTAGCAGCATAATCATAACTGATCTGGCCAATAGCTCCACCAGTAAAATCAGGTAAATTCGGTAAACTTACTGCTTGATACCTAGCTAAATAGTCCTCAATCAGCTGTAACGCTTCTCCCTGTTGTTGAATAATTTTTCCACTCCGCTCTGCAATAGTTACTGTACTACCATGAGCTTTAATAACTGCAACTGGATTTCTCCCAATATATGAATACCTACCCCACTTCTCACCTCCGGTTACACTTTCTAACAAATAACTATTAGGTGCTGAACATAATTTCAAAAATAAGTTGATCGGTGTTTCTAAATCACCTTCCATGGTTAAAGCAAGTGGTACTACCTTTCCTGTTTTTGCTAAATCTCGATACTCAGCTAAACTTAAATTAACTCTACTCAACTCTTCTCACCTCTACTCAACTTAATAATAAAAAAACATTCCATCCCTTAAGTTAAAAAAGGGACGAAATGCTGATTCCGCGGTACCACCCTAATTCTAGATAATTGCCTCCGACAAAAAAACTTCGCCCAAATAGGACGAAGTTTATCACTCGTTATGCCACCTATAGGATAGAAGCAATCTATCTAGCTCTCCAGATACGGAACTTAAACCAATAAGTTCGATATCCTGTCCCTGTAACGTGAGAATCACGGCTTATGCTACTCTCCAGAGATTTCACTCAGCTCCTCAAGGAACCATTCGATAAGCCATCCAGGCCAGGCTTCCACCATCCCCAGCTCGCTATCCCTTCAAAACTTATCTACTCTTTCCCATCATAGGATTTAGTTTATATTAGTTTATCGTATTATAACCAGATTTAATCTAAATGTCAAGAGAAATTTTTACCTTATTTTAGTCCTTTCAATACCTTTGAAGCATACTTTTTAGCATCAGCCAATGACATGTCACGATAATTTCCACACTGTATTTCATTGGCTGCCGGAACTTCTTCAGCTTCTAAAACTTTTTGTAAGCTAGCAAACAATGCCTCTTTAATTTCTTCTTCATTTGATTCACCAACTTTTATCAAATAAAAGCCTGTCCGACAGCCCATTGGTGATAAATCGATTACGTCATCGACTTCTTCACGGATAAATCCAGCCAATAAATGTTCCAGAGCATGCACAGCTCCCGTTGGCATAATGTCTTGATTTGGTTGAGTGAATCGTAAATCAAATTTCATAATTATATCTCCATTGGGAGTAACAACTCGTCCACAGTTTCGCACAAAAGGAGCTTTCACTTTAGTATGATCAAAGGTGAAGCTCTCTACAATAATCTCTTTTCTCACAGCTCTCGCCTCCTATCTTTTATATACCAGATTAACAAGGAATTACCTGCAAATAAGTATTCAGCAGGATATTTTCCTAAAATGCTAGTAATATATAACAAAAACTATCTAACTAAGGAGTTCTTAAAATGGAAATAACCTGTCGTCAACTTACTCAAGAAGAATTTCAAGATGCTTTAGCAATTAGAATCAAAGTCTTTGTCGATGAACAAAATGTTCCAATCGAGCTTGAACAGGATGAATATGATCAGAAAGCTACCCATTTTGGTGCTTTTGTTAATGGTAAATTGGTGGGAACTGGTCGGCTAGTCATTACTGAAGAAGGTGGCAAAATCGGGCGGATGGCAGTGCTAAAAGAATATCGCGGCAGTGGTGCCGGATTAAAGCTATTAAATTTTATTGTTGATTATTGCCAACAACTAGGGTTAAAACAGGCCTACTTAAGCTCTCAAACCCACGCTATCGGTTTCTATGAAAAAGCTGGTTTCAAAGCTGAAGGTGGTATTTACGACGATGCTGGAATACCACACCGGACAATGCGTATTATGTTTTAATCCCTTGCCTGCAAGGGATTTTTTATTCACTCAGCTTAAAAACTTGCTCTAAATCAACTTCTAAGTTAGGAAATTTTATGGAACATGCTTTCTCAGGCATTCGATAAGTACGTAGTTCTGTAATCTCTTGAGCATTAAAATAGTAAATTAAGACAGACTGGCTAAAAGGATTAATAACCCAATACTCCTCGACGCCACCTTCTAGATAAAGATTTAACTTTTTCAGCAAATCATGTCGTCGGGTATTTTCTGATAAAACCTCCACAAGCAGCGTTGGCACTCCGTAATAATAACCATCCTCAGCTAGATTTTCTTCTAAATCACAAATCACCATCAAATCAGGTTGAACAACATTGATATCTTCTGCAGAGCGTTTAATGGTAATGTCATAGGGGGCTACAATCGGAATACATTTCGTACCTACAAAAAAACTATAGAAAGCACCAAAAATTCCAGTCACCGCTAACTGATGATCAGTTTTCGGTGATGCCTGTAAAAATATCTCCCCATCAATATACTCATAACGTTCTTGGCTGTCCTTAGTTAGCTCAAGAAACTCTTTAAAGGAAGCTTTTTTTACTCCATATCCACCAGAAATAGCTTCTGCTACATAACCAACTGGTTCTTCTTTAGTCTTTATCGCTGATAACCTAGCTACATCCTGCCCATTACGAGTAATGATAATATCTTGATCTTGAGCTAGCATCAAATACTTACCAAAGTTATTTTGTATCTCTGTTGAACTTACTTTCAGCAACGGAAACACCTCACCTACCCATTAGCTAACTTAGCTAAATTAGCTAACAACAGTATAGCGTGACTACAAGAAAATGTCAACAAAAAACCGCCTCATGGCGAGGCGGAAAAATCATCACTGATATTTTTTAATTAACTCTACAAAAATATCAACGAATGATTGTAAGAACTTCAGTGTATCGGCATTAGTGATTTTACCATTACTATCTAATAATTCTGGTGAATTAGCTAAATAAACCTCAGGTTGTTGCACTACTGGCATATTTAAGAATGTTAATACTTGACGAAGGTGATGGTTTGCACCAAATCCACTTAAGTTACTAATTGATTGGCTAATGATCGCTGCTGGTTTTCCATCCCAGACACTTGCTCCATAAGGGCGAGAGCCTACATCAATAGCATTTTTTAGTACACCTGGAACCGACCGATTATATTCTGGTGTAACAAATAAAATAGCATCCATTTCTTTAACAGTATTACGAAAAGTAGTGTATTCAGCTGGTGGATTCGCATCGTATTCTTCGCTATATAAAGCTAGATTCCCTATTTCAATAAACTTAGTTTCATAACCTTCAGGGAATAATTCAGCAACATTTTTGGCAATTTTTCTAGAAAAGGATTCTTTCCGGAGACTACCAACAACAATACCAATTTTAGTCATCTTACCAATCCTCTTTTCTATCAGTTTTTTAAAGCCTTATTGTAATATCGGCAAAAGATATACCATCTTAAACATAATTTAAGTAGTAAGTAATAATTTCTTGCCATATATTTTGTTCATCATTAATTTAACTAAAAAAGGTTATTTAGAAAATGAGCTATGATGCCTCCCATAACGGATTTAGAGCGCTGTGTAGCTAATCCGAAAGCTATACTTACTAAAAAAATTGATAAAGCTCCTCCAGCGGGACGAGTAAGATTATCTGTTAGAACCCCCATAAAATACCATCCAGGTATGTGTAATAGCAGAAACATGGCTGATGAAATCAGATTAGCTATAAAGGGTGAGTACTTTTTCTGTAAGTTACCTAATATTGCTCCCCTAAATAAAAATTCTTCAAATATAGGTGCTATCACTAGTACGTTAATTAATGGCCAGCTAAAACTAGTAGGTAATATTGGTTTATTCTGCACATAGTTAGGAATTATTCCAGTCAGTGCGATCAATAAACCAATGCCACCTCCCCAGCCTAACCAAGAGCGCCAATTTGATAAATTAAACACAACATTCAAATCACGCTTAGAGATTTTTAACAAAAACATAGCTGGTATAATCCAAATCAATATTTTGGCAATTAACCAATAAACAAAACTTCCTCCACTTGATTTAAGCCAAAGCAGATACTCTTCGGCATCAAGTTTTAATAACCAGGCTCCTATCCAAACAATTATTAAAAGTGCAAAGGTAAGATACGTTGACTTAATAAGCTTTTTTCCTATTAGACCCATCCTTTCTAGCTATAATTTAGACAAAAAGATAGCTCTCACCTTGTGAGAGCTAGTAATAACATCTAATTATTTTTTCTAAATTCAATCATGAAGTCACGTAATGCTTCACATGCTTCTACCGGTACTGCATTGTAAATGGATGCCCGACAGCCGCCAACAGAGCGATGACCATTTAATCCGACCATTCCTCTTGCTTTAGATTCGGCTAAGAAGGCTTGAGTTAATTCATCAGAATTTAGTGTGAAAGTAATATTCATGCGTGAACGACTATCTGCTTGGGCGTGGCCATTATAAAAACCATCACTTGAATCAATTACATCATAAATCATTTGCGCTTTAAGTTCATTTTGTTTCGCTAGACTAGCAACACCGCCCTGCTCTTGCACATACTCCAACACTTTAGATAACAAATAGATGCTAAAAGTAGGCGGAGTATTGAATAATGAGTTAGATTTAGCATGAGTTGTATACTTCAGCATAGTAAGTAAATTTTCAGGGGTACGTTCTAACAAGTCTTGGCGAATAATCACCACTGTAACTCCTGATGGACCTAAGTTTTTCTGAGCTCCAGCATAAATTAGACCGAACTTGCTAACATCTATTGGTTTTGATAGAATATCACTAGACATATCAGCGATTAGTGGTACATTTCCAGTATCAGGAAATTCCTGCCATTGGGTACCATAAATTGTATTATTTGATGTAATGTGTACATAGGCATCATTTGGATCGATATCTATTTCACTTAGTTTAGGAATTGAGGTATAATTATTTTCCTTTGTACTTGCACCAATTCGAGTTTGTCCAACTAATTTAGCCTCATCAAGGGCTTTCTGTGACCATACACCTGTTAAAATGTAATTTGCTACTTGACCTTCTCCAAGCAAGTTCAAAGGAACCATTGCAAATTGGAGACTAGCACCACCTTGGAGAAACAACACATCATAGTTACTAGGAATCTCCATTAGTTCCATTAAAAGTTCCTTTGCTCGATTGTGCACACTATCATAATCTTTGCTGCGATGACTTAATTCCATTACAGACATACCTGTGTTATTGAAATCCAATAACTCGGCTTGTGCTCTCTTCAGAACTTCCAATGGCAAAGCTGCTGGTCCTGCATTAAAATTGAATGCTCTTTTCAAATTAATTACCTCCCTGATCCAAATAGATATATATTTATTCTATCCTACCATAAAATAATAGTATTACAAATATGAAATACGTACATTCAGGCAGATTTTACATTCATTTTTCGTTTGTTAAGCATTTCACTATTTCATTTTTTCGCATTTAGTAGTAAACTATATAGAAATAGTACAGTACCGAGAGGAGAGTTAAGTATGTTTCGAGTTTTAGTGTCAGACAAGATGAGTGAAGAGGGTTTAGCTCCATTATTGCAGAGCAACAATATCGAGTGTATCCAAAAGAATGTAAAAGATGTTACAGACTTAGATAGCTACGATGCATTATTAGTGCGGAGTGCCACACAAGTGACTGAGGAACTAATGGAAAAAATGCCTAACCTTAAAATTATTGCGCGAGCAGGTGTAGGTGTTGACAACATTAATCTTGATGCAGCCACAAAACGAGGAATCATAGTCGTTAATGCGCCATCAGGTAATACTATTTCTACTGCAGAACACTCTTTTGCCATGATGATGGCTTTAGCCCGTAAAATATGTCAAGCTAATAATTCAATCAAAAGCGGCGAATGGAATCGCAGTGCTTTCCAAGGTATGGAATTACTCGGTAAAAAATTAGGTATCATTGGATTTGGTCGCATTGGTATGGAAATTGCAAAACGGGCAAAAGCTTTCGAAATGGAAGTATTAGCATATGACCCATTCTTAACGCCAGACCGTGCCAATAAAGTAGGAGTTACACAAGTAGATTTAGATTTCCTACTGGAGAATGCTGATATTATTACAGTTCATACTCCATTAACCAAAGAAACCAAAGGTCTATTAAATGTGGAGACTTTAAAGAAAACAAAACCTGGTGTGCTAATTATTAACTGTGCTCGCGGCGGAATTGTTGACGAAGATGCTCTAAAGCATTACATAGAAAATGGACATGTTGGTGGAGCTGCTCTAGACGTATTTGAAGAAGAACCCACCAAAAACACAGAGTTATTAGCTTTAGATCAAGTTATTGCGACTCCGCACATCGCAGCATCTACCGGAGAAGCTCAATTAAATGTAGCAGTTATTGTTTCTGAGGAAGTGTTAAACTTTGCTAACGGAAAACCAGTTAGAAATGGAATTAATATACCTTCGGTAGCTGCAGATATACTAGAAAAAATCAAACCCTACTATGAACTTAATAAAGCAATGGGAACTTTTATTTCCAAACTAGCTAAAGGTTCTGTAAAAGAGTTTGAGTTAATCTACAGCGGAGATATTACTAAACTTGAAACATCACTAGCCACTAGAGCCTTTATTGCAGGATTTTTGCAACCAAAAGTAAGTTGGATCGTTAATGATGTAAATGCACCTGCTATTGCTAAAGACTATGGGATCACTTATGGCGAAAAACATCGGGATAATGGATCCCCTTACGCCAATAGCGTCAAGGTAATTGTAACCAGCAGCAATAATGAAAAAGTTACTCTAGAAGGTACCCATATTAAAGAGCTTGGATCCCGCATTGTTAATATCGATGGATTTGACGTAGATTTCGAACCACAAGGTCATGTGCTAGTAGTTGATCACATTGATAAGCCAGGCGTAATTGGTAACCTTGGTCAATTATTAGGTGCCCATGACATCAATATTGGTTCCATGCAAGTTGGCCGTAAAGTGCCTGGCGGAGCTGCTCTAATGATTCTAAATGTTGATAAATCACCAAGTGATGATGTCTTAAGAAAAGTAATGGAAATACCGGAAATAACCGCCATTGAAAGTATTGATTTCTAACAAAACCACCAGGTTAAATCCTGGTGGTTTTATATTTTGCTGCAAATTTGCCTCAATTCTGCCCTGATTTTGCCTCAGTGGCTTATCTTGAAAAAGTCACAAGGTAGGATATAATTAATTTATAGATATTAATAACATAAAAGGAGGATTTCCATGCAGCAGAAAAGATTACTTTTAACATTCTCAATTCTACTGGCTATTTTATTAGGAGTATTTGTTACAAATTATACATTTATTCCGGAAGTCTCCTTAGCCAAAGAGGAAACTCCTACAGCTGTGCAAATTGAAAATGTAATTAACAACAGTCAAGCGCCATCCTTACTAGCTGCTTCCTTAAACGATCCCTATCAAATTGCTAATATTGCCGAGGCAGTTAATCCGGCGATCGTGTATATTCACGTAAAATGGCCAGCAGAACAAAGCAGCACTCCAAGAGTTTGGAGTAATGATCCATTTTACGACTTTTTTGATTTCTGGTTTTTCCAACCCTTCCAGCAAATCCCCAGGGAACGAGTTTCTCAGGGAACTGGTTTTATAATCGAAGAATCAGGTATCATTGTCACCAATCAACATGTAGTAGGTAATCGTGGTGAAAACCAAGAGATTACCGTAACCTTAAACTCTCCTGAACACAAAGGTGACTATAAAGCTACAATACTTGGTGCCGATGCACGTTTAGACTTAGCGGTCTTAAAAATCGAAAATGGAAACGATCAATTTCCGACAGTTGCTTTAGGTGATTCCGATCAATCCCGTCCCGGCGAATGGGTAATTGCTATTGGAAATCCCTATGGTAAACAATTTGACCATACAGTAACAGTCGGAGTATTAAGTGCCAAAGGACGCGAAATAGCTATTCGTGACCCAGATACCGGCACAACTCGTGTCTATCAAAATTTAATGCAAACTGACGCCGCCATTAATAGCGGTAACTCAGGTGGCCCTTTACTCAATCTAGAAGGTAAAGTAATTGGAATTAACACTGCAGTTCATGCCCAAGCCCAAGGAATCGGCTTTGCCATTCCAATTAATGTGGCAAAAGAAGTTTTACAAGAATTAATTGAAACTGGCGAAGTTAAATTACCGCCTAAACCATGGTTAGGAGTTTGGTTCACAGAAATTACCGATGAAATTGCTAAACAATTACGTCTACCTGATACTAAAGGTGTAGTTATTACCGATGTAATCAATGGCGGTCCTGCTCACCAAGGCGGAATTCGCCCACGGGATATCATTCGACGTTTTGACGATATCGATATTCAAAGCTCTAATGATTTAACTAGTGCAGTTGCTCAATATAAACCAGGTGACGAAGTTGTAATTACTGTCTTAAGAGATGGACGTACTTTACTATTAACTATTACCATCGGGGATACACCAGAAGAATTGCGCAACTAATAATAAAAGCCTAATCCAAAACGGATTAGGCTTTACTTTTAGCCGGTTAAAAATAAACAATCTCTTGTTTATCAGCTGCTTCTCTAGCTAATAAGCAAGCTTTAGTAACCTCAAAGGAATCTTTAGCACTTACCAAGCACTTGCCTTCGCCTCTCACTTGCTTAGCAAACTCGGCAAAGAATGCAGGAGCATCAAGCAATGCTAGTTCTTGAATTCCTTCAGATTGGTCATTGATTAAAGTTACTTTGCCATCCATTACTTCAATAACGCCTTTAGTACCGGCAACTCGTACTCGATCATCACCGTGAGTAGGCGCCTTAGCAGGGCGTAAATAATCAATATTGGCTGAACCCATTACCTCATTACTAAACCGGAACTGACAAAGAGCTGACATTTCAAGATCGCCTAAGCCATTATTGTACATGGCTGAATGTTGAGCTGCCACCGAAACAAATTCTTCACCAGCAAACCAATAAATCCAGTCAATTGCATGGCTGCCTACCCAAGGAATAGTTCCGCCATAAGTTTTGCGATCTTTAAAGAAGTCAGGACGGGTACCTAAACGATAAGATTTTTGGGCAGTTAATAAACGAACTTGTCCTATCGCTCCATCTTGAACTGCATGCCAAGCTGTATAAAAAGCAGGTAAATAACGCAAACCTAGCATCGCTGCTAGTTCTACATTGGCAGCTTTATATTCTTTCTCTAACAATTCAAGTTCTTCCAATTCAGTAGCAAGTGGCTTCTCTGCAAAAAGATGAATTCTACGCTGCAAAACCTCTAAGTTAACTTTACCATGATCGCCAAAGAAACAGTTAACTGCTACCACATCGGGTTTTTCTTGATCTAACATTTCACGATAATCATCATATAGTTTGGCAGATTGGCCTTGCTTTTCTGCCATTTTCGCCATTTTACTTGCATCTTCACCTTCAGAACCTGGCGCAACACCCACTACTTTAATACTTGGATCTTGTTCCATAGCTCTAAAAACAAAACTACCATGTCCACTAGCACCAACAATACATACCTTCAAATTACATGTCTCCTTTCAATAACCGCTGCTTAGCCCCGTTTCAGCAATACATCCTTTTCATACTGCTTAACTACGTCTAACCATCTTTCTTTTACTGGCACTCCTTGTTGTAAGCAGAAATAATCCCACACTGCACCCCAAGGATAAGTTTTTAACTCCTCAAGAATAGCTAAGCGTGATGTGTAATCTTTTTCTAACTCCATAGTTTTTAATTGTTCTGTTGGCTCTAATAAAGCTTTAAGTAAGGCTTTTTGCGCATTGCGAGTTCCAATAACCCAAGCTGCAACCCGGTTAATACTAGCATCGAAAAAGTCTAGTGCAATATGCACTCGTTCTAAGAAATCGCCGCGAACTATTTCTTCCATGATCGCTTGCGTTTCATCATCAAGAATTACCACATGGTCACTATCCCAGCGAACAGGTCGACTAACATGTAACAAAATCTGATCTAAGAAAGTTAACGCGGCAGATATTTTATTAGAAATTACTTCTGTTGGGTGGAAATGTCCAGCATCAAGACACAGCAAGACATTATTCTTTACGGCATAAGCCAAGTAAAATTCATTGGAACCTACAACATAGCTTTCCGAACCAATACCAAAAAGTTTACTTTCTACTGCATCTAAAACATATTCAGCAGATAGTTGCTCAGAAAAAACTTCATTTAATGCCTCATTAAGTCTTTGACGCGGGCTATAACGATCAACTGGTATATCTTTATATCCATCTGGAATCCATACATTATTAACAGAAGTGATCCCTAACTCTTTACCAAAGTACTCAGCTATTCTGCGAGAGGCTTTTCCATGGTCAATCCAATATTGTCTAATCTTTGGATCTGCATGACTTAAAGTAAATCCATCATCACTTAACGGATGCGAAAAGAAAGTTGGATTAAAGTCTAAACCTATTCCTAACTCTTTTGCCCAGTCAACCCAGTTTTGAAAATGTCTTGGTTCTAATTCATCCCGTTCTACTTTTTCTCCTTTTGTTTCAGCGTAAATAGCATGAATATTAACTTTATGCTTACCCGGGATTAACGATAATGCTTTTTCCAAATCCTGCCTTAATTCATCTGGTGTACGGGCACGTCCTGGATAATTGCCTGTAACCTGAATTCCACCAGTTAATTCTTCTGCTCCTTCAAAACCGGAAACGTCATCACCCTGCCAACAATGAATCGAAATAGCAATGTTGGCTAACTTTTCCAACACCTGATCTGTATCAACGCCCCATTTGGCATATGTTTCTTTAGCTTGTATGTAACTTTTTTCGACTTGCTGTTGGACTTTAGTCACCGCGGACAACCCCTTTCCCATTATTATAATAATCATTCCACTAAACTATTAAATTTCCTGCCAAATTATTAAGTGTCTTCAAGCTTTCCTTCATCATAAGCCTGTGATATAATCATAACAATATAATTTCAGAGACAAGGAGAAGAGAAACATGGCGATTGTTAAACCTTTCAAAGCAGTACGGCCAAATCAAGGCTATGCAGAAAAAATTGCTGCCTTACCTTATGATGTTATGAATACCGAAGAAGCCCGGAAAATGGTAGAAAATAATCCCCTATCTTTTTTAAACATCGATAGAGCTGAAATACATTTTCCTCCTGGCTTCAATCCCTACGATCCTCAAGTTTATGCCAAGGCCAAAGAAATTTTACATAAAATGATTGATGACCAAGCCTATATCCAAGACGAACAGCCATCTCTCTACATTTATCGGCAAATTATGAACGGCAGGGCTCAAACTGGTATTGTTTGCTGCGCTTCTGTTGACGATTATCTTAATGATGTTATTAAAAAACATGAATTTACGTTGCCTGAAAAAGAAATAGATCGGATTAATCATATTGATTCCCTAAGTGCTCAAACTGGCCCTATCTTTCAAACTTATCGCAATCAGCCAGAAATCGATGCCATAATCGATGAATGGACTACAAATCATCCACCAGTTTACGACTTTGTTTCCAATGAAGGAGTTAGTCAAATCTGTTGGGTTATCAATGACCAAGCTGTGATCGATAAATTGGTTAAGCTGTTTGCCAAAGTCAAAAACTTTTACATTGCCGATGGTCATCACCGAACTGCTGCTGCAGTTAAAGTTGGCTTAAAAAGACGGGAAGCATATCCAGATTATACAGGAGACGAAGAATTCAACTATTTTCTATCGGTCATCTTTCCAGCCTCTGACTTAGCAATTATGCCTTATAATCGTGTTATAAAGGATCTGAATGGACTTTCTGAATCTAAGTTTATTAGTCGCATCGAAGAAAAGTTTATAGTTGAACTAGCTCCTAGCTCACCTTATGAACCTGAGACAAAACAAACCTTTGGTATGTATTTAGCAGGTAAATGGTATAAATTAACGCCAAAACCTGGAACTGTTGACGCAAATGACCCAGTAAAGAGCTTAGATGTGGCTATTCTTCAAGACAATCTGTTAGAACCTATTTTAAATATTAAAGACCCGCGTACTGAACCAAGAATTGACTTTATCGGCGGTATTCGAGGAGTAAAAGAATTAGAACGGCGAGTACAGGAGGATATGAAAGTTGCTTTTTCACTTTATCCGACTTCGATCCATGATGTGATTAATGTAGCTGATGCAGGCAGGGTAATGCCGCCAAAATCAACTTGGTTTGAACCTAAACTACTGAGCGGATTATTTATTCACCTTATTGAATCCTAACCAAATATATTAAAAGGCTATGCAATGAGCTTTAAATCATTGTCATAGCCTTTTATTCATTTCTTTAACCGATCGACAAACTCTTTACGAAACTTGCTTACTTTTGGCGCAATTACCAACTGACAATAACCTTGTTCTGGATTACGCCGGAAATAGTCATGATGGTAGTCTTCGGCTGGATAAAATTTTTCAAAGCTAGCTAACTCTGTAACAATCGGATTCTCCCATAATTTTTGTGCTTCTTTCATAGCAGCCATAGCTTGTTGCTTTTGTTGCTCATTTAAATAAAAAATAACCGAACGATACTGAGTACCCACATCTTCTCCCTGACGATTAAGGGTTGTCGGATCATGAATAGCAAAAAACACTTTCAACAAATCATGATAGCTTATTTGACTAGAGTCATAATCTATCTGCACAACTTCGGCATGTCCTGTTGTACCTGTACAAACCTGTTCGTATGTTGGATTCTCAGTAATTCCACCAGAATATCCCGGAGTTACTTTTTCGACTCCTTTTAAATCAGAAAAAATAGTTTCTACACACCAAAAACAGCCGCCGCCAAATACTGCCTGTTCTTTACTCACAAAAACCACCTCTATGCTAGTTTTCTTTACAAAAATCGATAAATATGTTAACCTTTACCTAACAGGAACTAACAGGAACTAGGCTATTTATCCTGTTAGGAGGATAGATATGAGTAAGATCCCTTATTCTTTCGTTAATAACTTCGACAAATTTTCCTTTGAATTTACTCGGGTAGAACAACAACAGGACATGCCTATTTTTCATTTTCATGATCGCTATGAAGTATATTATTTGTTCAGTGGTGAACGTTACTATTTTATTGACAATCGAACCTACCATGTTAAACCTGGAAACTTAGTACTAATCGACAAACACACCATCCACCGCACAACTGGTACCTTTAATGACGGCTATGAACGTGCCTTATTTTATTTCAATGAAAACTTTGAAAGGCAAATCAATGATCGCTTTCCATCACTCAAGCTTTTTGCAGTTTTTCATAAGGACATGCATGTTATAGAGTTAACAGATAGCCAAAGGGCTTATCTGGAAAAGTTAACCTATACCATTGCTGATGAATGTATTCAACGACAAGAAGGATATCAAGCATATTTAGAAGCACTTTTTATACAACTGCTAGTCTATATTAATCGGATGAGTGAAAGTAAAAACCTAATAGCACCTAAACTAAACGTAGGAAATAGCAAAATTAATGAAATAATTAGTTTTATCAACGAAAATTATATGCACAAACTCACCTTAACCGATATCACCGACAGCTTCTTTATTAGTATGAGCTATTTCACCAAAACCTTTAAGGAGGCTACAGGTTTTACTTTTGTAGAATACCTTAATAACTTACGAATTAAACATGCTCAATATATGCTGAGAAAAACTGACTTACAAGTATCTGAAATAGCTGTTAAAGTTGGGTTTGACAGCGTAACTCATTTTGGTAGAGTATTCAAGAGTCTAACTGGTGTATCACCATTGCGCTATCGAAAGACAAGTTAGAAAGTCCCATTAGGGACTTTTCCTATTTACATTGAACTACATATTCTTGTCCTTCTTGAGTATTAAATGACACAACACCGTCTTGATCAACTTTAAATGAAATGTTTTCTCCACCTGATGAGATCACTACCTCATCCTTCAAGCGCAACCTACAAACTTGGCCTAGCTTAGATTTAATCTTAGCCTGGGTTAACCTACAGTTATCCCACTCTAAATCCACTTCAAAACCGCCTCTAGCGCGCAATCCCTTTATATATCCCGATGTCCATGCCTCTGGTAAGGCTGGAAGTAACTTGAGCTCACCAGCATGACTTTGGAGTAACATCTCAGCAATTCCAGCAATTCCCCCAAAATTACCATCAATTTGGAAAGGAGGATGAGCATCAAATAAATTATCGTATGTGGATTTGCGTAATAACTTGGTAACACATTGATAAGCATTTTCGGCATCTTCTAGCCTAGCAAACAGGCAGATCAACCAAGCGCAGCTCCAGCCGGTATGACCGCCTCCATGCTCAAGCCTTAAACGCAAAGTTTCCGCACAAGCTTGGCTAAGCCGCGGATGCTGCTCTACTAAAATCTGGTTGCCAGGATAGAGACCAAATAGATGAGATACATGTCGATGACCTGGCTCTGCTTCTACAAAATCCTGATGCCATTCCATTAACTGCCTTCTTCTTCCAATACGTAAAGGCAGCAATTGTTCTCTCGTCACCAATAATCGGCGGCGAAAATTTTCATCAACATCTAATATTTGACTAGCTTCTATACAGTTAGTAAATAAATTCCATATCAAAGACATATCCATTGTGGCTCCGTAGGCAACAGAGCAAACACTGCCATCTTCGGTAATAAAATCATTTTCTGGTGATGTTGATGGACAGGTTACCCAATTTCCGTTTTTGTCTAAAACTAACCAATCCAAGCAAAACTGGGCTGCACCTTTCATGATTGGATAAACTTCAGCTAAATATTCCAGATCACCGCCGAAGGCATAATGTTCCCAAAGGTGCAGTGATAGCCAGGCGCCTGCCATTGGCCAAAATGCATAGCGAGCTGAACCAGCTACAGGTGCCGAGTAACGCCAAATATCCACATTGTGATTAGCAGTCCAGCCTGAACAATTGTAATAAAGCTGTGCTGTTGTTTCACCAGTAATAGCCAACTCTTTAATCATTTCAATTAATGGTAAATGACATTCTGCTAAATTACATACTTCAGCAGGCCAATAATTCATCTCCAGATTAATATTTGTAGTATAATTACTACTCCATGGAGGACGAATGTCTTGATTCCAGATTCCTTGCAGATTAGCTGGTTGCGTGCCAGGACGTGAACAAGAAATCAATAAATATCTGCCATAGTTAAAATATAGGCTAATCAACGCCGGATCATCTATCCCTGATTTTACCTTAGCCAACCATTGGTCTGTAGGCAAATCTGAATAAATGGATGCTCCTAAAAAAATTTCCATCCTATTGTAGAACTTCTGAAAATCTAAAATATGATCTTCCAATAACTGCCCATAAGTTTTACCCTCAATTTTGGCTAAAGTTTCTGTACAAAGCTTTTGGTAATCCTTACCTTCAAACTCCGGGTTCTTATCAAAACCGTTGAAACTAGTGGCAGCCGCCAAGAGTAAGACAACTTCATCAGCCTCAGAAATACGAAGCATGTCTTCCTCTGTGGTTAAACAACCGCCTTTTAGAATAGCTTTTAATTGAGCACAATATCTAATTCCGCCGCTAACATGATCCTCATATATTAACGGAAACTCCAGCCTTTCATCATCGTTTGAAGCTATATGAACAGGACAGCGACCATCAAGGATTAAGTGCTGCGAATTGGAGATCCAAACCTTATACTTATGTAAACTATCTAATCTAACTCTGATGTTGATTTTTCCTGGTTTATTACAAGTAAGCCTGACAACAAGAACTTGATCAGGGGCTGAAACAAACACATCTCTTTGATAGCAAAGATCATCAACTGTGAAACTGACACCAGCTACTGCTCTTCTCAAATCTAATTCCCGGCGATAATTTCCTATCTCACCAGGTAAATCGGAATCAATGTACAAATTACCTAATGGTTGATAAGACTCAGTATAACTGCCTAACATCTTATCCTCAATTAAGGTCTGAGCCTCACTATATTTACCGGCAAAAATTAATTCTCTTACTTGCTCTAAATATTGATGGGCAGTGGGATTATGCTTATCACGTGGCCGACCAGACCAAATGGTATCCTCATTTAATTGAATCCGTTCTTGGGTAATTCCACCAAAGACCATGGCACCAATTCCGCCATTACCAAGTGGTAATGCCTCCACCCATTTCTTTGCTGGCTGAGCATACCATAGTAAGTTTTGTGCCGCATTCACTATAATCCCTCCTGGATCAACCTTCTCTTAATTATGACAATATTCTCCGCTTTGGTTAAGTTTCCTGCTCGATATCCATGACTCCATAGCTTTACAAAACAGATCAGCAAAAATAGAGCCCTGCTAACGCAAGGCCCTATTCTTTCCATACTATTCAGTTACTATTCAGTGCACTTGGCAATGGTACCTCTTAATACAGCAGTGCCTGTTGCTCCAGTATTCGTGTTGATCGGCCGCACTACAACTAAAGTATCGAGTGGCCAACCGCTGCCAGGGACTAAGTTAAGTGAACCTGACCAAGTCCTAGGTTGAGAAGCTATATCTGGTGTAGGTGATAAATGAATTTCAAAGGAAGCATCTTCTGGCGGTGGAAATGATACAACTGCTTGGTAACTGTTGAAATTACCTAGACTAGATGGCGCTGGAACACCTACTGCAGATACAGTTATAGAACGTTGATTTGTTGCCAAGAAACGAACTAAAACACTACCCTTAGCATCAGTAAGCACACCAGTTGGTGCATTAATCAATGCCACCCGTGGTATAGTTGACGGTGCTGTCCCTGGAACACAAAGTACGTCGCATGGATGAATTTGATTAGGATTAGGTATTTGTGGATTGGCTGCAATTAAAGCATTTAAACTTACTCCAAAGCGTTGGGCGATGGTAAACATGGTATCGCCTGGCTGCACAGTATAACGTCCTTGGAAGCCTGGAGGACATGACGTTGGAACGCGACAGTCTGGTGCCGGACCTGGTACACATAACACATCACAAGGACGAATAATAATAGGATTGCTGATATGTGGATTGGCTGCAATTAAAGCATTCAAGCTTACTCCAAAGCGTTGAGCGATAGTAAACATAGAATCGCCTGGCTGCACAGTATAACGTCCTTGGAAGCCTGGAGGACATGACGCTGGTACACGACAATCTGGCGGAGGTGCAGCACCAGGAACGCAAAGCACATCACCTGGAAAGATTATAGCTGGATTAGATATATGAGGATTAGCTGCAATTAAAGCATTTAAACTTACTCCAAAGCGTTGGGCAATCAAGAACATAGAATCACCAGCACGCACTGTATAACGTCCAGAAAAATTAGGTGGGCATGAAGCCGGAACGCGTCCGTTGCTCAATATAAAACCCTCCTTTTCTTATAGTATTTTTTCAATATATCTTATTAGAAAATAGAATTAGCGTGCTAGGATTACAATACCATTTTATTTACAGATACTGATTGCCTTGATCCAAATTCCCAGAACTAATGTCCTTAAAGACCCTGCCATATTCACGAGAAACTCTATTATTTAACACTTGATTGCCACTTCCATAAACTCTTAATCCGATAAAGCGACTTCCTCCTGGATGATATTTAGTATCATAAATATTGTTATCACGAATGATATTATTGTTAGCTTTCGATGAACCATCATCTACTACATAAATACTTTCATCACCAGCATTAATAATCTGATTATTCTCTATCAGATTATTTGAAGATTGTACGAATATCCCCTGATAAGTGGTTTCTGAAACAATGTTATTTCTTATAACATTGTTGGTGGAGTTGGATAAAACAAAAATTCCCCGCCCCATGCGTGTGATTATATTATTTTCCACCACATTATTATAAGCATCATTCGGCAAGCGAATGCCTGCATATCCTGACTGGATATTTACATCCGAAATAATTTCATTATGCGCTACATATGAGTTTTGGTGCCGACTAAGATTAATCCCGCCTTCTTCTGGATTAATAATTATATTATTTGTTAAAGTTATATAACTACACTGATCACTAGCATAAGCGGCCTTACCTAAATTATTGCGAAATTGGCACTGATCAATGGTGATATAACTGCTATTCTCAAACCGAACAATTCCGCCAATAAATTCCGTTTGATAAAATTGGATATTACTTACATTTTCCATCAATAACAGGCGCGTCGAATTAGATAATGTTAGTTTGGAAATTGTAGCATTCTGATAATTTTTACCACCTGTAGGGTTGCCGACTAAATATCCGCCGGGATTATCACTCCAGAGAATGGTCTTACCAAATCCATCACCAGTGATATTCAAGCCTGCAGGAAATCTTAATTGATTAGCTATATAATAAGAACCTTGAGGAATATATAAAGTCTTGGATTCTGTAAGTATTGCATATTTCATAGCTTGATACAATCTACCAGACTGACATTCTTTCTGATCACTTTGTAATCCAAACCATTTTCCATTAACCGGCTGATTATCTGACACTACTCGATGCCAACGTCCTTTCCCATCACCTGCAGCTAAAACCATTCCCCCGTCAGGTTTAGCGGTACTCTCTGGGTCATAAACAAAAACTCCACCGCCACCATCATTTTCAGACCAATAACCTT
>JAAYMV010000079.1 GCA_012521185.1 Bacillota bacterium | reverse complement strand
CGCCTAAAGCCTGAACATTTACTTACCTGCGTTTCATTCTTGCAGGATGTCAAACTATTCAACGCCAACTTACAAGTAATTGACGAAGCTTTTGAATATCTGATTACTGAAGTTGCTAAAGGAAAGAAAGGACAGTATTTTACCCCTCGTTGGGTAATTGATATGTGCGTAAAAATGCTCAATCCCAAAATTCATGAACGGGTGATTGACACTGCTTGCGGTTCTTCGGGATTCACTGTTCACTCTATCTTTTGGGTTGCAGGTGAGCAATTTACAGCGAATGGCTTGCCACGTGAAATTACAGAGTATGCAGGTGAAATGGTGTATGCCATCGATTCCAGTCCTAAAGCTGTTAAAATTGCCAAAGCGCTCAACCTGATAGCAGGTGATGGTAAGTCAAATGTGTATGAACTGAACAGCCTCAATCCACCCAAATGGAGCGAAGAAGGCAAAGCGGCTTTTCGTCCGCTGTTAACCCGTTTTAGCAACTACGAGCAAGACGAAGCTAACCAACGCAACTTTCAATACTTTGATTTTGATATTCTGATGACCAATCCGCCGTTTGCGGGTAGCATAAGCGAGCGTGAGATTTTGCGCCAGTACCGCCTTGCAGAAAAGAATGGTAAAACAGTCTCCAAAATAGGGCGCGATATTCTCTTTATTGAACGCAACCTTAATTTTCTAAAACCCGGAGGCAGAATGGCAATTGTACTGCCGCAAGGTCGTCTCAATAATACGAACGACTTATTCATCCGCAACTTTCTTTTCAGCAAAGCCCGTATTCTGGCGGTAGTTGGTTTACACCCTAATACTTTTAAACCGCATACAGGCACAAAAACCAGCGTTGTTTTTTTGCAAAAATACACTGATGAGGAATTAGCTTATATACGTGAGGTGCAGAATCGGCATATAGCTGAATGGGATAATCATCATGCCGAAATTAGAGCCTTAAGCGAGAGAGAAGAACTGACCGAAGACGACTTACCACCGCTTTTGATGTCGTTCCTGCAAGCTGAGTTTGAAGAAGACGATACCGTCGAATTTGAGAATAATGAAGACGAAACCAAAAACGAAGAAACACAGACCGAAAGCGACGATGAACTTATAGAGCGGATTGAAAACCTTAAAGCTCAGCTTGCCGCAATGCCGGGACGAGCAAAAGGAAAAGCCGAACTCAAAAGAACATTGGCAGAAGCTGAGCGCAAGCTGGCGTCGCGTTCTGTCAAAGGTCGAGTTAAGTATCTTCTTGACGATGAAAAAATGCTTTCCCGCTATAGAGAGGCGTGGCTATCAGATAGAGCAGCCGAAGAACTCGACTACCCGATCTTCTTTGCAGTATCAGAAAAAGGTGGCAAAGACAACAGCGGTGAACCGATTTACAAGAAAGACGAAAATGGCGAATTGATGCTGGATGAACATGGTCATTTAATCGTAGACCACGACCTTGATGAGATTGCTGAAGCTTTTATTGCTTTTGCAAAAGAACAGGGATTTGATTTTTGGACGGAGGAATAAAAATGGCGGTTATTTCAATTATAAATCAAAAGAAACTTGAAGGTTCAAAAAGAATTGATGCTGAATTCTATCAGCCAATTTTTATTAGAGAAAGAAAAAGGCTGCAATCAATAAAAAATATAATAATTCTACAAAAAGTGGCCTATATTACTGATGGTCAACATGGTTATCATATTGTAGATGAAAAAAGTAATATTCGTCACATTACCGCAAAAAATGTTAAAGAAGGAATTGTTTTAGATCATGAAGCAGACAGGCTATCAATATTGACTCATAAAAAGAATCAAAGATCAGCTCTTGAAGAAAATGATGTGCTATTAACTACAGCAGGAACAATTGGTATAGCTGGTATAGTTACTTCGAGAATATTACCAGCAAATATTGACCAGGATGTCGCTAGAATCCATGTTTTTAATAAAACTGTATTAAATCCTTTTTATCTAACAGCATTTTTGTTATCTGAATATGGACAGTTACAAATAAGATTTAATACAACAGGGCAAGACAGACAACATCTTGCACTTGAAAAGATTAAGCAACTAAAAATTCCTTATTTTAAGATTCAGGATATAATTGGTAATGAAATATATAAGGCAATAAATAGATTTATACTATCTGAAGAATTTTACACCCAAGCCGAACAACTCCTTCTTTCCGAACTGGGCTTACATGATTGGAAGCCCCGGCACACCCTCACGTATGTGAGAAGTTTCAGCCAAGTTAAACAAGCAAATCGTATGGATGCAGAACACTTTCAGCCGAAGTATGAGGAAGTATTAGCTCGCATTCACCAATATTCTCCAAAGCCAATAACTAGTTTTGGGAGTCAAGTGTTAGAGACTATAAAATTAGACGAGAACAAAATTTATCGTTACATTGAAATTAGTGATGTTAATACTGCGACGGGAGAAGTAGAATTTACCGAGAGAGTAGCTAAAGAATTACCAGCGAATGCTAAAATTAAAGTTGAAGGTGGTGAATTAGTTGTTTCGAAGGTTAGACCCACTCGCGGGGCTATAGGCGTCATCCCGAACGAGTGTCGAGATAATGGCGTTTGTAGCAACGCTTTTGTAGTTTTAAAAATTCCGTCGCCAGAACGTGAATTTCTTCAGGTATATCTGCGCTCTACCATTGGCAAGACTTTACTTGAGAAACCCTGTAAAGGCACATCATATCCTACCATAAATGACAACGATGTTAAATTATTACCTGTACCAACTATAGCACAATCTAAGATAGAACAAATTTCTCATTTAGTCCAACAGTCCCACACTGCCAGGCGAGAATCGAAAACTCTGCTTGAAAAAGCCAAACGCGCAGTGGAAATAGCAATAGAAGAAGGCGAAGAGCGAGCGTTGGAGTTTTTGAGTTGATACAGAGAAAACCCTCCTGTGAAAATAAAATAATAACGGGAGGGTTTTACTACAAGAATATAGTTACGAAGTAGCATAATACATAATAGGAGAATATTTTTTGGGTAGTGTTTCATACAAGTTTAATCACTAGAATAAACGGTAACGAATCTAAATTTAAGCGATTCCTAAATACTGAAAATTATTGAGGACTACCAGAAGGCTATTAAGAAGTTCTACGACGACAAAAAGGAGATCATGCAGACTTTTCAATCAGCCGAAGCCGAAAAACGGATTGAAAGCCTTAAAACTAAAATGAAAAGTACGGCTGAAAAACTGGAAGCCGATTTCTTCCAGCAGATCGACAAAACGATTGCGGAGGTTGAAAAGGATCAGTCCTCTTCGAAGTATATTTCTGACCCAGGATTCGCAAACGCGATCCAGATTCTTTCTGCTGGCGGTTCACAGTTTGACAGTAACGTCCTGAAATCCTTGATCGCCCCATATCTGGACGACCATATCGCGAAGAAGTCCATTGTTGCCATACTTAAACAGCAGGGCCGCGATCCAAAGAATATCGGCTCTGTTGAATTCCTTCCAGACAACGACAATCACGACTGTTTGTACTGCCTTCGTTAGGTTATGGAGGATCACTTTGATCTTGATCTCTTTGACCTGGTACCAGTATTTTCGTGCCTTTAGT
>JAAYMV010000078.1 GCA_012521185.1 Bacillota bacterium | reverse complement strand
CTAATTTACTCGTACTGCCTTTTTCCTGTTTTGATTAGAAGAGAATCTTTTGCACTTCGTACTCGTCCTGAATGTCTGTGATATAACGGCGGTTTTTGTATCCGAATCGCTCGCAAAGTTCTTCCACAGACACACCCTTACTTAATTCTGAAATAATATAGGATTTGTACAATGTCTTACTTGTTACCCCTTTTGGTAGGCCGCAGCGCCTTGTGATTGCCGAAATAGTAGACTGTAAGCTTTGTAAGGTCGGGAATACACCATTTGAATTGACGAATACAGGTGCATCGGGGTTGTACGATAGTTCCGGTTGTGTTGATTCCATTTCTTTCTTTTTACCCGCTTCATTGCCAGCAAATCCGTATTCTTCTGTTTCAATATCCCATTGGAGCGGGATTATATGGTTGGCCGCCTGCCACCTGAGCCAGTTAACACATTGCTCCGATAGCTTAAATGGCTTTCCCTTTACTATGACATATCCCTTTTCGAGGTCAAAATCTTTTGCGGTCAACGATTTGATTACTGATACCTTCAGACCGGTAAACATGAGGAATATTATTATTAGTTCATTTCTTCCGTAGCGGGTACAATTATCCGCGAGACAAAAACTAAATAGGTTCTCATATTCATCCGGGCTAAGTATATAGCTTGTCGATGTTCCTTTTAATTCAGTTTCCGGCAATGTAACCTCATCATAGTTGAAATTCGATACTCCATCCTGATTTGCAAGTGTATATGTCTTTCTGAGTATTTTGTCTATTTCTTGCACGCTTTCATACGGATACTTTTCTATCAGGGCGGCATAGAAATCTTGCATTTCCTTAGTTGTGATAGTATTCATGTCTTTGTCGATTTCACTGCCAAATACGATTTTCTCGAACATTTTCAATAATCTTTTGATTTCCCTCGATGGGATATTTCCTACTGCGTTTTTGAAATAGTACCTTACATAATCCGACAGTAAACTTGTTTTCGGTTTGTACCGAGCAATCTTTTCACGCTTCTCTTTTTCCGCTTGCTCAATTTTCTGTTTTAATTCTCCTTCGGTCTTCGCATACAGACGTTTCCTTTTCCCAAATTCGTCCTCGTCTAAATCGTAAACCCAATACTCTTGTGTGCCTGTAAACACCTTCCTAATCTTCTTTGTTCCTTTTCTCACACCATCTCATTCCCTTCTGCTTTGCTTGCGGACTTATTATAATATAGCGTTTCACAAATTCTTACGCAAGGAAGCCACTGGCTTTAGCCACGTGGAGGAATTGCGTCTCTACACTGGCTTAACCCACTACACTTGTTTAATGTTGTACGACAGTGTTTAGGACTGAAGGAGCATCCTAAAGTGTCATAACATAAATAACGTAGGTTCTGTTGCAAACCTTAGCCTGGTCAACATAGGGCTATCAAGCCCACGACTTTAGTCGTTGGGTAGTTGACAAAGCTGCCTTCAGGGGGGTATGACAAGTATCATGCTTAATAAATTATATCCTAATATTTTGAAGTTCACAACAAAATTTTATCGTTATATATTATATATGTTCATTTATGTTGCAATTCTATTGATTTATGCCGCAATATTATAAAAATCGCTGTCAGATATCGAGTATACTGGCAGCATCTTCTGTGGTCACATTATTTAATCATATTTT
>JAAYMV010000077.1 GCA_012521185.1 Bacillota bacterium | reverse complement strand
GCGCGTTCATTTTACCCTTGACAATCTCAAGGCGGACTTTTATAATCGTCAAGGCGAAATTGAAAGTAATTTAAAGCAATTCTATAAAACATTGTGCTATTTTTTCATGTTTAGTTTACAAAGCCTCATTTTAGTTGTCGAACAGTTGTAAAAAAGAAGTACTGCCCTCCTTCCTGTTAGAATTGATATTCAAAGGAATATCCTCTTAACAAATGCAAAAGCTTCTGTTAAATTATCTTCAACAATAGAGTTAAAAGTCCTTCAAAGATGGTAAAGTTTTGTTAGATTTACATAAAGTTATTGTTCGACTGCGAGCAATTGGCTATTGCATAATTGCCAATATTCGCCTTTTAATTGTAACAATTGATCGTGGGTTCCTTGTTCCAATATTTGCCCATTACCAATCACTAAAATTTGACCTGAATTCCTAATTGTAGACAAACGGTGGGCAATTATAAACGAAGTACGGCCTTCTAGCAATTTATTGAGTGCAGTTTGAATCCTTTGTTCTGTTATGGTGTCTACATGTGCTGTAGCTTCATCTAAAATTAGGATTCGTGGATTAGCTAATAAGGCACGGGCAAAAGAGATTAATTGTCTTTGTCCGGTAGAAAAATTGCTACCTCGCTCAGTTAACATAGAATCTAATGTAATTTTATTTTGCCGAAACTGTTCAGCAAGCCCTACAGTCTCTAACGCATGCCACAATTGTTCATCAGAGGCATTAGGCGCACCAAAAAGTAAATTATCCCGTAAAGTGCCTGAAAACAAGAATGGCTCTTGAAGTACTAGACCAATTTGTTGTCGATAACTTAATAGATTATGTTGGAAGATGTCATAACCATCCACTAAAATTTGCGTCTACATCACGAGTTAAAACTGACATCAAATCACCAGTTTTACGCGTATCAAAAAACTTGAACGGAAAGCGCAGTATTTTGCCAAATAGCAGTTGGCGAAGGTCATGGCTAATGTAGTTACCAGTGGCTTCTTGAAAATACATGCCTAAATATGTAATTACTGACCGCAAAAATGCTAGCAGAATAACATAGAGGACACCGCGATTAATTTCTCTTAAAATTGTTTCCCTTGGTAGAGCGGCAGAAAAAACGTCAAATAAGTTCTTCAAAATTAAAGGAACAAGAATTAGAGATGCTGTATCACAAATTAATGATATTCCAGCAATCAGATGTCGTTTCCATTGCTTTTTTGCCAGTAGAAACGCTCGCCAAAACTTGTACATTTTATCACCAGCTTTATATATTGTTGAGCATTTAAAATTACATGTTTTATAAGAGAAGTCAATATCTAGTTTATCAAATTTTACAAACAGGATACTTAGTTAATAGAGGTGATTTTGTGCGTTTAGTTGAAGATTTTTATCAACGAGATACTCTAACGGTAGCTAAGGAATTGTTAGGCAAATTACTAGTTAGAAAAATTAATGGTGAAGAATTGGTTTGCAAAATAGTAGAAACAGAAGCCTATCTGGGTGCTGATGATAAAGCTTGCCATGCTTACCAGAATAAACGAACATCCCGTACTGAAGCTATGTTTTTGCCTGGCGGACATGCTTATGTTTATTTAATTTACGGTATGTATAACTGTCTTAATGTAGTATCGAGTAAAGAAAACCGTCCAGAAGCAGTATTAATTCGGGCAGTGGAGCCACTGGCTGGTATTGATATTATGCAGCAAAACAGAAAGGTAAAGAACAACAAACTAATTAATTTGACTAATGGACCAGGTAAGCTTTGTCAAGCCTTAAATATAGATCGAAATCTTAATGGTTACAATCTAGTTACTGGCCAAGAGTTATTTATTATTGAACATTTTCAGCCAACAGCTTTTGAAATAATAGCAGATCGGCGGATTAATGTAGATTATGCTGAGGAAGATGCTTTAAAACCTTGGAGATTTTATATCAAGGGTAATCCATTTGTTTCCAGAAGGGCAGGAATCTGAGAGGTTGATCGAGTAACTTCACTATAAAATTTAAATAGAGGAGGATTGCAATGGGCAAAGATTATA
The DNA here is from genome assembly GCA_012521185.1 of Bacillota bacterium. Classification (GTDB taxonomy): domain Bacteria; phylum Bacillota; class Limnochordia; order Darwinibacteriales; family DTU012; genus JAAYMV01. The sequence goes on along the minus strand of JAAYMV010000077.1, from coordinate 41,275 downwards.
CAAAGGGTAGTTTTACACTGCCAGGTGAAGCTGGCTATGAGGAGTTAACCTTGGAGTTAGCAGAAAAATGGGGTGCAGATGTAATTCGTGATAGTGATGGTACCCAACTTTCCGAACAGATTTTAGCCTCTGATTATGATATTTATTCAACCCTTTGTTTAATACGGGCTGATAATGAGTGGGCCAAGGCAAACATGGATAAGCTGCAGCAATGCTTTTTAATGAGTTATCCAGTAGTAGCCGAATCGGATACGGTAACCATTGATCTGTTACGCGGTTATAACAAAGACCAGTTTTTGGTGAATTGCAATGATGATCCGAAAGAATTTTGGCAAGTCTTTAACCGGACAACAGGAGAAGAAGTGCCCTTAAGTGATTGGACTTTAGATCCGGAAAAGGGAACTGTAACAGTGAAAAATACATTTAAATGGCATCGCTATACAGTCAACTTTCTAGTTTATCGGATTTGGGAAGAAATTTCCGCATATAACCACGTGACTAATGATTGGGGCGATCGGGAACATTTAATGCCGATTGAACCAATGTACCCAGAAACTCAAGCAAGAATTTTGGAGATTTTAGAACAATGGTTAATCGATCATCCTCATACTAAGGTGGTTCGCTTCACTTCCTTATTCTATAACTTTTTCTGGTTATGGAGCGATGATCCAAAACAAAGGTTCATTGTAAACGATTGGGGCTCATATGAATTCTCCGTTAATGCTTATGCCATTCGCGAATTTGAAAAGGTAAAAGGTTATCGTTTAACATCAGAGGATTTTGTGAATAAAGGTTTATATAATAACTCCTACTTACCGCCAGCGAAAAAATATCGGGATTGGATGGAGTTTATTAACAATTTTGTCGTCGATTTTGGTAAAAAATGTGTCGAACTAGTACATAAGCACGGTAAAAAGGCCTATGTTTTCTATAATGATCATTGGGTGGGCATGGAGCCTACTTTAGAACGATGGAAAGAGTTCAATTTTGACGGGATTATTGATGGAATTTTTAATGGCTTTGAGGCTCGTAAAGTAGCGGAAACACCCCATGTTGACGTGCGTGAAATTCGCCTACATCCATACTTTTTCCCAACAGGAGTTAATGGGGCACCGTCATTTTTGCCAGAAGGTAATCCAACTTTAGAATGTAAAACATACTGGATGGACATCCGTCGGGCCTTATTAAGAAAATGTGTGGATCGAATCGGTTTTGGTGGCTATTTAAGCTTAGTAGCCAATCATCCTGATTTTATTGAATATGTTGCCGAACTAGCTCAGGAGTTTAGACGAATTAAAGAACTTCATCAAATCGATCAACCAAATACATCTTCTTTTAAAGTAGCGTTTTTAACTGCTTGGGGTAATATGCGGGCTTGGGGTTGTCGCGGTCATTTTAATCGAGGGAATTTTTATAATGAAGCTATGGAATCAATCTCCGGTTTACCAGTGGAAATAGAGTTTATTAGTTTTGATGATATCTTAGCTAATGGTATTCCAGATCATATTCAAGTGATTATTAATGCTGGAAGGCTAGATGATGCTTGGAGCGGCGGATGGTATTGGAAGAATCCGAAGGTCATTGAAATTATTACTGAATGGGTTAGTCAAGGTGGCGGATTAATTGGGATTGGAGAACCATCTGCAGCAAAACATAGCAGTCAATATTTTCAATTGTCTCACTTGTTTGGGGTAGAACGGGAAATTGGATTAACAGTTGCTTGGGAAAAATATCCATACGAAAAGACAGAAAAACATTTTATTACTGCTGATCTTAGTGAACAAGTAGATCTGGGTAAAGTTATTGATGGCATTTATGTACTGGGACCAGAAACTAAGGTTTTGGCAGAACAAGATGGCTGTCCTGTCATTACTGAATACCAATTTAAACAAGGTCGAGTTATTTATTTTGCAGGTCACCAGTTTAAACCAGACAATATTCGTCTCTTGCATCGAGCCATATTTTATGCAGCTGGAAAAGAAGAGGAATTCGCTGATTGGCTCAGTAGTAATATAAATGTAGAATGCGCATACTTTGCTAAAGCTAATCAACTTGTAGTGATTAATAATAGTTTTGAAGTCCAAACTGCTACGATTACAACACCAAACAAAAAAGAAATTAAAGTAGAGTTAGAACCAAACGCTTCAGTATTTATCGATCTATAAATAAAACGTGTGGCTTGCTACAAGTCACACGTTTTCTAATTATCTGAAGGAGCTGGGTCTATGGGTAAACTACGTAAGCTTTGTTATTTAGTGTTAGTCATTGGCTGTTTGCTTACTGGAAACAGCATCAGTGCGGAACCTGTTAGCTACCTGGTGATAAATGAAGTGATGTCCTCTAATTCTGTTACTATAAAAGATGCTGATGGTGACTATTCTGATTGGATTGAGTTATATAATCCCACAGGAGAAAGCATAGATTTAAGTGGTTATTACTTATCTGATTCAGGAAAAAACCGGAAGAAATGGCAGTTTCCATTAGGAACAGAAATTGCCAGTTACGATTATTTATTGATTTGGGCATCAGGAAAAGACCGCATCGATTCCAATGGCCAGATTCATACTAATTTTAGTATTGCCAAAGACGGTGAAACACTAATCCTTAGTAAACAGGATGGCATAACTTTGGTTGACTATTTTGTAGTACCGGCACTTACTGCTGATGTTTCCGTCGGCCGGCAGCCGGATGCTAGTGATAACTTAGTGTTTTTTGCGGCAGCTAATACTTCTCCAGGCCATACCAATAATAAGTCCATGGAACATCGACCGGCAGATCGGCGCTTGAATCCCAGTTTTTCACATCCAGGTGGCTTTTACCAAACAGAGTTTTTCTTAGAACTGAGTGCTGCTAGTGCAGAGCATCGGATTTATTATACTCTAGATGGTTCCGTGCCAGATCCCATTTATAACGCGAATCGCACTATTTTGTATCAAAATCCAATTCCTATTACCAGTCAAGTTACACCACCGGGACAAAGTCGTTCGATATTAAAAGGAGTTACGCCAACACCACCTTTAACCTATTTAGTCAGCAGTTATACAAAATGGTGGATTCCAAAAACCCCTATGTTTCGCGGAACAGTAATTAGAGCTAGAGCTTATGCCCCAGATTATACTCCAAGTGAAGTAATAACACATACATTTTTTGTAGATCCAACTGGATTTAAACGCCATACTTTTCCAATAATCGCCATTACTGTTGATCCATTGGATTTTTACCATTACGAACGGGGAATTTATATTCCTGGAATTGGTTACCACGAGAAATTGCCTTGGGCTTATCATTTTTGGGGAAGCGGTAATTTTCACGGTCGAGGTAAAGAATGGGAAAGACCAATTCATATAGAATTTTGGGAAGTTGATGGTAGTTTAGCCTTTGCTCAAAATGCAGGGGTTCGAATTCATGGGGATGCTTCGAGGGCTCATGCACAAAAGAGTTTACGAATTATTGCCAGTAGTGATTATGATGAGGTGGATCGTTTTTATCATGAACTATTTCCTGGTCGGACTAAACCAATAACTGGAGAACCTTATAACGAGTATAAATCATTTATCTTAAGGAATGGCGGCAATACCTGGGAATTTACTATGTTTAAAGATGGCTTGCTACAAAATCTTGTAGCCCATACCAAGCTAGACGTGCAGTATTTTCGCCCAGCTATCGTATATCTAAATGGTGAATATTGGGGTATTCATAACATTCGTGATCGCTATGATGAATGGTATTTGTATTATACTTATGGTGTTGATCCTAAACAGGTGGAAATGATTAAAGACAGTGTTGTTGAAAATGAAGGTAGTACACCGCTTGCTGATCCGTCGCGGGCAAACTACAGGCGGATTCTTCAGCTAATTGACCCAAATTATCGGCAAAATGGTTATCAAACAGTAAATACTCTAAGTAATCCACAAGCTTATCAACAGCTGCAGCAACTGATGTCTGTGGATAACTTTTTGGATTATGCTGTTATTCAGATCTATATTCAAAACTTTGACTGGCCTGGCAATAATGTTAGGTACTGGCGGTTAAACACAGAGCAGTATATTGCTGATGCTCCCTATGGACACGACGGTTTATGGCGTTGGATGCTATTTGATTTAGACTTAGCATTTTCTGATTTTAATTTCAACAACTTAGTTAGTGCCACTCTTCCAGCGGGTCGAGAGTGGTATAACCAGTCATGGGCAACCTTCTTATTACGTTCTTTAATGGAAAATGAGCAGTTTCGAATAGATTTTATCAACAGAACAGCAGATCATTTGAACACAACTTTTTTGCCAGAAGTAGTAATTACAGAAGTAGATCGATTAGAGCAATTAATGCTGCCAGAAATGGAAGAACATATTTTACGCTGGAACAAACCAGCACCTAGTGTGGCCGTATGGCTAGGGCAGAATGAACAATTGCGAAATTTTGCCAGACGTAGACCTGCAGTTCAGCGCCAACATATTTTAGATCTCTTTAATTTATCAGGTACTGTAGAAGTAACATTAAAAACCGATGCTAGGATGGGCACTATTAAAATCAATTCCATTGAAATTGCCCCCGGAACTCCAGGTGTGCTTGATCCGAGTTCTTGGACTGGTATTTATTTCCAAGATGTTCCGCTTACCCTAACAGCTTTGCCTAAACCTGGCTATCAATTTGTTGGTTGGCAAGGAGTACCAGAATCAGAGCGGAACAAACCGACCATTATATTAACGCCTAGCAGTCATCCATTGCTCATTACAGCAGTTTTCAATGAGCTGAAATAGCACCCTTTAGGCAAGGGTGCTATTTTTCTTGGCTGAGCAGGAAAAGACTGATTTTTAGAGAAAAACACTTACTAAAACGGTTTAGTAAACTGGAATGAAAGGGAGTACTTAAGTGAAATTTACAGATGGAAACTGGCTTTTACAAGAAGGAGTAACCTTGCAATCACCAGCAACAGTTTATGATTTGGAATTTGATGAACAATCCCTTATTTTGCATGCACCAACTCGCTGGATTAATCATCGGGGTGCAACCCTAGATGGTGCTTTATTAACGATTAAGTTATTTTCGCCTATGCCTGATGTAATTGGGGTGCGAATCGAGCATCATCAAGGTATTGTACATAAGGGACCCGAATTCCAACTGAATTCCACAACTGAGCATCAAGTTAAGATTGAAAACAATGATCAGTATGTCAGCTTTAGCAGTGGAAATTTAAAAGCTATAGTGAAAAAGGGTAAAGGGTGGGCTTTACAGTTCTTTAATGGAGAACAGTTAATTACGGAAAGTGGTAATAAAGCCATGGCCTACTTAGAGGTTGATGGCGAAGGTGCCTACATGCGGGAACAATTATCTCTCGGTGTAGGTGAATGTGTTTACGGGTTAGGAGAGCGATTCACTGCCTTTGTTAAGAATGGTCAAACAGTGGATATTTGGAATCGAGACGGTGGTACCGGCAGTGAACAAGCTTATAAAAATGTGCCTTTTTATTTGACTAACCGTGGTTATGGAGTTTTTGTTAATCATCCAGAGTTAGTCTCATTTGAAGTAGGTACTGAAAGGGTATCAAAGGTGCAGTTTAGTGTACCAGGTGAATACTTAGAGTATTTTATTATCAATGGACCAACCCCTAAAGAAGTGTTGCAACGTTATACAACATTAACAGGTAAACCAGCCTTACCGCCAGCCTGGTCTTTTGGATTGTGGTTAACCACTTCATTTACTACTAGTTACGATGAAGCAACTGTTTCTAGTTTTATTGACGGTATGGCGGAACGGGATCTGCCATTACATATTTTTCACTTTGATTGTTTTTGGATGAAAGAATTTCATTGGTGTAATTTCTTATGGGATGAGCGAGTGTTTCCTGATCCAGTAAACATGTTGAAACGTTTGAAAGAGCGGGGATTAAAGATTTCCATTTGGATTAATCCTTATATTGCACAACGGTCACATTTGTTTAAAGAAGGAATGGAAAAAGGCTATTTTCTAAAACGACCTAATGGTGATGTTTGGCAATGGGATAAATGGCAGGCTGGAATGGCGATTGTCGATTTTACTAATCCAGAAGCCTGTGCTTGGTATAAAGCTAAACTAAGAACATTACTGGAAATGGGTGTAGATTCTTTTAAAACAGACTTTGGTGAACGAATTCCTACTGATGTAGTTTATTACGATGGCTCCGATCCTGATAAAATGCACAATTACTATTCTTATCTTTATAACAAAGTGGTCTTTGAGTTACTAGAGGAGGTTAAAGGTAAGGGTGAGGCAGTAGTGTTTGCTCGTTCGGCAACCGCTGGTGGACAGCAGTTTCCTGTCCATTGGGGCGGAGATTGTGCTGCTACCTTTGAATCAATGGCTGAAAGTTTACGGGGAGGATTATCATTAGGTTTATCCGGTTTTGGCTATTGGAGTCATGATATTGGCGGTTTTGAATCTACTGCCACACCAGCTTTATACAAACGTTGGACCGCTTTTGGGTTATTAAGTTCTCATAGCAGATTGCATGGTAATTCTTCTTATCGCGTTCCCTGGTTATTCGATGAAGAAGCTGTAGAGGTCATGCGCTATTTTACCAAATTAAAATGTAGTTTAATGCCTTATCTCTTTCAAACAGCTATTCAAGCTACTGATGGGGTGCCAATAATGCGGTCCATGAATTTAGAGTTTCCCTTTGATCCGGCTTGTGATTATTTGGATTTGCAATACATGTTAGGTGACAATTTATTGGTGGCACCTGTCTTTAATGAAACGGGAGATGTTTATTATTACTTACCAGAGGGCAACTGGACTAACTTACTGACTAATCAGGTGGTTAGTGGTGGTCGTTGGCTTAAAGAAAATCATGACTTTATGAGTTTACCCTTAATGGTTCGACCAAATAGCTTGTTGGCAATTGGCAGTGTAAATGACCAACCTGAGTATGATTATGCAAATCAAGTTACCTTACACCTATTCCAGTTAGCAGAAAATCAGACAGCTACTTGTCAGGTTTATGACCCACAGGGTCAGTTAGACTTAGTTGTGACCGTAACTGATCAGCGAGGGCAATTACTAGTGCAGGTTAATGGCAGTGGCAAGCCTTGGCAATTATGTTTACGGGGAATTAATCAGGTTGCGAAAGTGAGTATTGGTGAGATTCTCTCCTCAGAATTAGGCGTCATTATTAAACCGGAACCAAATACTAAACAAATTATAATTCAACTATAGATGGTAAGGCTAGGTGAGAAAAATGCAGGTAAAGTTTCCTTTTCAAGATCCCAACTTAGATTTAGAAACCAGAGTTAATGATTTAATTAGTCGTTTAACTATAGAAGAAAAATTAAGTCTGATTCCTACAACTCAAACAGGTATACCTCGTTTAGGGATCAAGCCTTACCAAGTAGAGAGTGAGGCAGCTCACGGTCTAGTATTGCGTGATGGTTCACCAACTACTATTTTTCCACAAACTCTAGGCATGGCTTGTACTTGGAATCCACAGTTGTTAAAGCTAGCAGGTACAGTAGTTGGTAATGAGGCAAGGGCTTACTATCATCAAAGAGGAGAACGAGGAGGCTTAACAGTTTGGGCACCAACAGTAGATTTAGAAAGAGATCCTCGGTGGGGTAGAACGGAAGAGGCTTATGGAGAGGATCCTTATTTAACTGGAAAAATGGCTTCAGCTTATGTGCAAGGTATCCAAGGTGACCATGACTTTTATTTCAAAGCTGTTGCCACTTTGAAGCATTTTTTTGCCAATAATAATGAGCAGGATCGCTGTACCTGTTCAGTAAGTATTGACCCGCGAAATATGAGGGAATATTATTGGAAAGCCTTTGAAGCAGTGGTTTGCGAAGGAAAAGTTGGCTGTATTATGACAGCTTATAATGAAATAAATGGTACACCAGCGATTTTAAATAAAGATGTGGAAGATGTGGTGAAGCAGGAATGGGGATTAGCTGGTTTTGTAGTAGCTGATGGCGGTGATTTTAGCCAAACAGTAACTATGCATCAATACTATGATAATCATGTAGAATCTATTGCTGATACTTTAAAAAGTGGTATTGATTGTATACCGGATGATCCGGAATTAATTATTACTTCCCTGAGAGAGGCCTTAGCACAAGGCTTGTTAACAGAAGCAGATCTGGATCGAGCTTTAAAAAATATATTTCGGATTCGGTTTCGGCTTGGCCAGTTTGATCCGCCAGAACTAAATCCTTATTCTCAGATTCCTGAATCAGTAATCTGCTCATCTGAGCATGTAAAGATTGCTTTACAGGTGCAGCGAGAATCAATTGTTTTGCTCAAAAATGATAATAAAACTTTACCTTTAAATCCCGCTGCAACCAAGAAAATTGCGGTAATTGGCCCACTAGCGGATGAGGTACATATGGATTGGTATGCTGGCTATGCTCCCTATTTGACTACAATACTAGAAGGGATTCGACGAAAACTGCCTAATAGCGAACTATACTTTGCTACTGGTTTAGATCAAATTGCCTTAAAATCTAAGCTGAATAATAAGTATCTGGTGCCTAGTGCAGACGGAATCCTGCGTGCTGCAGGTGAACAAGTAAATATCGATGCCATCTTTGAAATTAATGATTGGGGTTGGGGTAGGCAAACTTTAAAATCTTTAGCAAATGGGAACTTTGTAACTATGGACAAGCAAGTTAAGGCTACAGCTAATCAGGTTTATGGTTGGTTTGTAAGAGAACAGTTTGCTTTACAGCCATCAGGAGAAGGATATTTCATAAAAACCTGGGATGGGAAAAAGGTTACTGTTGATGCTCAGGATTTCAGTTTGTCGCCAAATAATGATCAAACAATTTCTTCGGCAGATTTATTTGAAAAAGAAATAATAGTTGATGGAATAAAAGAAGCAGTGGCAGCAGCAAAGGCTGCAGATGTAGCTATTGTTTGTGTTGGTAATCATCCGCTGATTAATGGGAAGGAAGAAATTGATCGGGTTGATTTAAACTTAGCAGCTAGCCAGCAAGAATTAATTCGAGCTGTGTATCAAGCTAATCCTAATACTATCTTAGTGTTAGTCAGCAGCTATCCGGTGGCAATTAATTGGGAGGATCAAAATTTATCTGGTATTATTTGGACTACAAATTGTGGTCAAGAATTAGGTACTGGAGTAGCTGACGTATTATTTGGTGATTACAATCCAGCAGGGCGTTTAAACATGACGTGGTATAGGTCAGTTAGTCAGCTGCCAAATATGATGGATTATGATATTATTAAAGGTAGGAGAACATATCAGTATTTTACAGGACAAGTACTATATCCATTTGGCTATGGCTTAAGTTATACTGATTTTACTTATCTAGCAATCAGTCTTAGTAAAAAAACTATTTCAGCTGACGAACAAGTGACTGTAACAGTAAAGCTGACTAATAGTGGTGAATTAGCTGGTGATGAAGTGGTACAACTTTATGTTCAAGCATTAGATTCTAGGGTACCTCGACCAGTTAAGCAATTAAAAGGCTTTCAGCGGATTCATTTACAACCGCAAGAAACTAAGGAAATTGAGTTTATCATAGCTGGTAAAGACTTTGAATTTTGGGATGTTACCAGAGATAAATACTGTGTAGAAACAGGCTTTTATCAGGTTATGATTGGTACTTCTTCTGCTGATATTCGCTTGTCTGAAATTTTGCAAGTTGAAGGAGAAATCATTCCGCCGCGAGATTTGACTATCCAAACTAGGGCAGAAAACTATGATGATTATGCTCAAGTTTATCTGGATAAGTCTAAAGAAGGTGGAACTAGAGTCTGTTTAGCAGCAGCGGAAGGTTGGATTGCCTTTCATCAGGTAGGCTTTAATGCTCAGCTAAATCGGTTTGTAGCTCGGGTTGCTAGTCCTGAATTTGGCGGTAAGCTGGAAGTACGCATTGATACAATCGATGGAGAATTACTTGGGGAATATGTTGTTGCACGTACTGGCGGCAGCCAAAATTGGCAGACTATCGATTTTTCAATAAGACCTGCTGCTGGAGTCCGTGATTTGTATCTTAAGTTTACAGGTGATCTCAGTATTGCCTGGCTGCAGATTGCCAAGGGAGATAATACTTATGAAAACAATCAAGGATATTGCTAAGTTGGCCGGTGTTTCAGTAGCTACAGTATCGAAGGTGATTAATGGCTATCCTGATATTGGGGCTGAAACTAGGCAAAAGGTAATGGAGATTATTGTACAAGAAGACTATCAGCCTAATGCAATTGCCAAAAGTCTTTCTGGCAAACAATCTCATTCCATTGGTTTATTTATAAATTATAATCCTACTCCTGGATTGCATCAGGCTTTCTTTCAAGGAGTAATCTCCGGTTTAGAAAAAACCCTTGGTTTGTGTGGTTATGATTTTGTTTTATTTGCCGATTTACGCTGGCGTGAACAGGGAAACTTCCTGCAAAAATGTCGCACCCGCCAAGTTGACGGTGCCGTATTTATGGGAATTAATAAAGAGGAACCAGGCTTAACCGAAGTGCTAGAGTCAGATTTGCCAGCTGTATTTATTGATGGTGATCAGATTGGTAAACGTTCTGTTTGCGTAGTATGGAATAACTATAGTGGTGTGCGACAAGCGATTGAGCATTTTTATAATTTAGGTCATCGAAAAATAGGTATGATTAAAGGTTATCCTAATATTAAACCGACAATAGAGCGAACTGAAGGTTTTTACCAGGCTTTACGGCAGTTTAGTTTAACTTGTCTGCCAGAGTGGATTGTTGGTGATGATTATTTGGAGGCCAGTGGTTATCAGGGGATGCGGCAATTATTAAGGCTAAGTTCACGACCAACAGCAGTATTTTGTCAAAGTGACTCTATTGCAGTTGGAGCACTGAAGGCTATAGAGGAAGCTGGTTTAAAGTGTCCTGATGATCTTTCTATAATTGGGTATGATGATCTAGACTTATGTAAGTATATTAAGCCCCGCTTAACAACAGTGCGTCAAGATACAGTTTTGATGGGTAAAACTGCCGCAAAAGCATTGATTAGGTTAATAAATAATCCTGATTCCGAGCCAACAAAGTCAATGGTGTTGCCAGTAGAGTTAGTAGTCCGTGATTCTTGCAGGAAATTGTATATTTAAAATAGAAATGAACCATGTTGATGTTTCACTAGAATTGGAGGAATAGCCGTGGAAAATATTATAGTTAAACAAATTTTCCGCCAACCAGATTTATATATTGGGAAAGACATTCAAGTTTCTGGCTGGGTAAGGACAATTCGTGATTCGAAAACATTTGGTTTTATCGAGTTAAACGATGGCTCCTTTTTCAAAAACCTACAGATTGTTTTTGATGATACTTTAGACAACTTTACTACCATTGCTAAATTAGGCATTGGTTCTGCGATTATTGTAGAAGGAGAGTTGGTAGAGAGTATCGGAGCTAAACAGCCCTTTGAAATTAGAGCTAAAAAAATTATTATTGAAGGTAAAGCAGAGCCGGATTATCCATTGCAGAAAAAACGGCACACCTTTGAATACTTAAGAACAATTGCTCATTTACGTCCACGGGCAAACGCTTTTAATGCTGTTTTTCGGATCCGGTCTTTAGCATCCTTTGCCATTCATCAGTTTTTCCAAGAACGAGATTTCGTTTATGTCCATACCCCGATTATTACTAGCAGTGACTGTGAAGGTGCGGGAGAAATGTTCCATGTAACTACTATGGATTTTGCTAACCCGCCTCGTGATGAGTCTGGTGCAATTGATTTTTCTAAAGACTTTTTTGGCCGAGAAACTTACTTAACAGTTAGTGGTCAATTGGCAGTGGAAACTTATGCGATGGCTTTCCGTAAAGTGTATACTTTTGGTCCAACCTTTAGATCAGAAAACTCAAATACAGCCCGTCATGCAGCTGAGTTCTGGATGATCGAACCAGAAGTAGCTTTTGCTGATTTAAATGATAATATGGATTTAGCAGAATCCATGCTAAAATATATTATTAAATATTGTATGGATCACGCCCCAGAAGAAATGGAATTTTTTAATAACTTCATTGATAAAGGCCTCTTTGAACGTTTAAATAACATTCTAGAATCTGATTTTGAACGAATCACTTATACCGAAGCAATTGATCTATTATCAAAAGCTAAAGTTAATTTTGAGTATCCAGTAAAATGGGGTAATGATTTACAAACCGAGCATGAACGTTATCTGACAGAACATGTTTTCCAAAAACCAGTGTTTGTAACCGACTATCCAAAAGATATTAAAGCATTTTATATGCGCTTAAATGACGATGGAAAAACTGTGGCTGCTATGGATTTATTAGTTCCTGGAGTAGGAGAAATCATTGGCGGCAGTCAACGGGAAGAAAGACTTGATTATTTACAACGGAGAATGCAAGAATTAGGTTTAAAAGAAGAAGATTATTGGTGGTATTTAGATACTAGACGTTATGGTACCAGTAAGCATGCTGGATTTGGATTAGGCTTTGAACGAGCCATAATGTATCTTACCGGCATGAGTAATATTCGTGACGTAATGCCATTTCCACGCACAGTTCGAAATGCTGAATTCTAAGGAAAACCCAGGCAATTAAGCCTGGGTTTGTTTTAAAATCCGTATTCGGCAACAATTCGAGCGGTTACTTCTACATCACTTGGATTGATTTGTGTATCAGCAATGCCAGCTGCTGCTGAGCGAAACATATTAACCTCAGTATATGGAGCATAGTATTCATATTCTTCGGTAACATTAATTAAGCTAGCAATTTCCACATTAGCAGCTTCAGCAATTGCCTTAGCTTTAGCAGCTGCTTGTTTAGTAGCATTTTTTAAGGCTAATAATTGTAATTCGCTCTTATCTTCTAAATCGAATTTAATGCCTTGAACCTGATTAGCACCAGCTCGAATTGCTAGATCAATAATTTTGCCAACCTCGCTTAAGCGATTGGTTTTAATATTTAATTGGTTGCGTACATAGTAAACAGTTACATAGGTTTGTGGATCAGTAATCCGGTCGTAATCTTGATAGCTATAAATGTTGTAATTGCTAGTAGTTATTTCGCTGTCTGTTAGGCCAAATTCTTTTAGTTTAGCAATAACATTGGCAACGGCGGCAGCATTCTCTTCAGAAGAAGAGGCTGCGGAATTACTTTTGGTTTCTACTCCTAAAGTAATATAGGCTACATCAGGAGCAGCAGTTACCACAGCATGACCAGTCACTTTAATAGAATTTGTACTTTGGCTGGCATATGCGCTGCTGGAAAGTACTATTACAGATAAAACTAATAACGCCATCACTTTGCTAAATCGACTTTTAACCATGAATATCTTCCTTTCGGATTAATTTATTTCAATCATTTGTTGTTGATTAATCACTATTGGCTCTTGATTATGGAGCCCTTGAATTTCTATTTCTATTAAATAATCCCCAGATTCTTGGACTGGAGCCAACCCTATTTTAGTAGTTAGCACTTGTCCGTTAGCTAAAGTTTGTTCGCTCCATGGATTAAATTCTTGTTCAGTAATAACTTGATAATCATTGTCCAGTTTGATTAAACGAGCAGTTAAGGCTAGTCTGGTAAGATTTAAGTCTTGCAGAGCTGTTAAATTAATTGCTAGGTCAATTGGTGTCCCCCTTTGAATATTGTTTAAAGGAGCAATTTGTATTTCAGCAATTTGTTCTGCTATAAAAAATGTTCGCATCATTATCATATTTTCTGGGGCAACATCTGGCTCGATTTGTTCCTCCGGTTGATTAGGAACAGGGCTGTTAAATACCAATATTAGCAAAACAATAGCAGCTGCCATTGGTGTAAGCCAGATTTGGTACTTTTTCCACCAAGGAATTTTTGGTTCAAGTTCAGTGATAATATTTTGCCATAGCTTTTCTGGTGAACCAGGCCAGTTGGTATAGTCAAGGAGCGCTTTTTTAATTTGTTCGTCAGTCATTAGACACACCTCCTTGGTCAGCGATTAAATGCTTTTTTAATCTTTGTCTAGCAACATACAGCCGAGATTTAACAGTGGATACAGGCAAATCGAGTACTTGAGCTGTTTCGGCTTCAGATAGTTCATTCAAATATTTTAAAATTATAGGAAGACGATGTTTCTCGTCTAGCTGGTTAATAGCATTGTACAAGGCTTGCTCTTTTTCTTTGTCTAATGAAATTTCCTCCGGTGATGCCGGATCATTAATTATTAGATAATTACTGGCAGGAATTTGTCTTTCAGTTCCGAATTTCTCCTTAATACGTTTGGCCTTATTTACCACGATTTTAGTAAACCAAGGTTTAAAGGGCAAACCGTCTTTAAAGTTATTGATCGAGCGGAATGCTTGAATAAACCCTTCTTGTACAGCGTCTTCAGCTGAAGTCCAGTCACGGGTTATTAAATAAGCCAAACGAATAGCAGCGTCCAGGTGAGTTCTAAATAGGATTTCCATAGCCTGATGATCACCTTGTTTAACTCGTTGAATGATTGCTTGTTCATTTTCTAGCATAATCGCCCTCCTTTCTTTAAGGGTCTTACTTTATATATCCGACAAGTAAGGAAAAAGTTTATTTATAAATTAATTATATCGAAAAAACTATTTTGGAGGAATGTAGCCATGAGTTTAAAAGACAAACTAACCCCTATTCAATATGAGGTTACCCAAAATAATGGAACAGAACCCCCATTTGATAACCCTTATTGGAATGAATTTCGTGATGGTATCTATGTCGATATTATTAGTGGCAAACCATTGTTTTCTTCGTTGGATAAGTATGATGCAGGTTGTGGGTGGCCAAGTTTCACTAAACCAATCGACTTGCAAGAAATCACTGAGCATGAAGATTTAAGTCATAACCGGGTTCGTACTGAGGTACGGACTAAGACTACCAATTATCATTTAGGTCATGTGTTTACTGATGGTCCACAAGACAAAGGCGGCTTGCGTTACTGCATTAATAGCGCAGCATTACGTTTTATTCCTAAGGAAGCTCTGGAGAAAGAGGGTTATGGAGAATATTTAAAGTTGTTTGATAAATAGATTTGGTAATATTTTTAACTTGTATTTTAAGGCTAATATGTTAAAGTTTGAATTAGGGAGGGAATAATATGAAAAAAGCATTATTCTTAGTAGTTATTTTAGTACTTAGTTTGACGGTTACTAGTTACGCAGCTCCTGCTATTGGTGTGATTTATTCTGGTGATATCAATGGTGTAAGCGTGAAGGCTACTCAAGGTCTGATTCGACCGCAGGTAGTAGGCAGAATATTGATGAATAAGGATACTACAGACATAAATGTAGGTGTTCGTGCTCTTTATTCATTTGGTAAAGTTGGTGAAGTAGATCGCTATGTTGGAGCCGGTGTTGGTTATTCTTCTAAAAGTTATCGTAACCAGTTTAACGATACGGATGACAAGTCAAGTAGTTACAATGGGCAGATTTTAGTAGGGGTTGAGTTTCCTTTAGCTTACAAACAACTTACAACACCTTTTAGCCTGTCTGTTGAAGCATTATTGCAAGCTAGAAAACAATCTGATGGAGACCTTGAAGTTAAAAACCATATTGGTATTGGAATTCACTATCCATTTTAAAAACGAAAAGCACCCGTTTAAGGGTGCTTTTTTGGGATAGGGAAAGGGGAGTTAACTTGGGATTCCAATGCGCTTATCATCAAGTGTAAGCTCTACTTTTTCTGTTAGTATATCAGCATAAGTATATGATAATCTTCTAACTGCATTAGATTTATCAAGTTTAATTACAAATAATTTTGGATATGTTTCTACTAGAACACCTTCTGCTTCTAAAACTCTTTTTCTTCCTTTATCAGCTCTAAGTTTAACTTTCTTTCCAACGCAAGCATCTAAGCTCTTCTTGATTTGATCGATGGTGTACTGAACAGCCACAGACGTTCACCTTCCTTATAAATTTAATCAGTAAACGAACCGAACACGAAATTTTACAGGATCATCCATTTACAGATTCGCATGAATTGCATAGAATGGATAATAGGGTAAGTATGTCCGGATTGCGGCAGTGATTTCGAGTCTTCAAGAACATCATCTCCTTACTGATTAATGAATACAAAAAAGCGCATGACGAACTCACACAATATGAGTTGACATACGCTTGGTGTACTCCTACGAGGTTAGCTGACGGGTTAGGACACCCAAGTTGCCCTTCGAATTAAAACATTCGATTCACCCCTAAATATCGGGTCCCCCGTTGTCATAAAATGATATTCGGAGATTTCTGTAATTACCTTAACATGGAAAAGCTAAAATGTCAATAGGTAGAATAAAAGAAAGGAGAAACCACTATCTATTGTTGAATTAGACTTATAGTGAACAATGTTAGTCGGAGGTAAATGATGGAAATATTTGCAGATTATCATACTCATACCATTTATAGTCATGGTAAAGGCACGGTTTTAGATAATGTAGCAGCTGCCAGTAAAATAGGTTTGGCAGAGATTGCCATTAGCGACCATGGTCCTAGTCATATGATGGGGATTGGTATAAAAGATATTAAAGTATTAGATCAAATTCGTCAGGATTGTGAAGCGGCAATGAAGGTTTATCCGAATGTACGGGTAAAATTAGGTGTGGAATCGAATGTTACCAGTATTTTAGGGGATATTGATATTCCCAAAGAGTATCAGGAGAAGTTAGATATTTTACAAGTAGGCTTACATTTAATGGTGAAACCAGAGTCTTGGTTTGATGGTTTGAAACGGACTGCTTTTCACTATTTAAAACATTTAAGTCCAGGTTTAAAAAGAAAATCGCGTTTATTGAATACAGAAGCAATAGTTAATGCTGTTTATAAGCATGATATTGATATTGTTACTCATCCTGGACATCGATTTGATATTGATACCAAAGAATTAGCACGCGCTTGTGCTCAACGGGGTACAGCTTTGGAAATCAATACCAGTCATGACAATATTAGCCTAGATTTGATTGAGTTAGCGGCTAATGAAGGTGTTAAGTTTGTGATCGGCAGTGACGCTCATCATCCTAGTCGGATTGGCGACTTTTCTAAAGGAGTAGCTTTAGCAAAAGCAGCTGGATTAACAGCAGAGCAAATAATCAATGCCCGAATCTAAATTAAACTTGGAGGGACGGCGTGTGGAGCGGTGGAAGTGGCTTTATCCCGGCATGGGTGTGAAACGTTGGATAATAGTTGTAATTATTGGCACCTTGTTCTTTAGCCTGGGAATTACATTATTACTCAACACAAGAGTTTTGGCATTTTTAGAAGACGCGCTGATTAGTTTTCTAACCTATATTTTACCTGGCAGTGAGTTGCTAGTAGGCGTTTTATTAATTTTGATTGGTTTTTTAATTGCTGGTTTAGGTATGCGGAATATTGTGCATTCTTTAATTAGTGCTTTGCCTGAGGCAAAAGCCAATAACTTAGTAGATGTGGTTTACCGGAAACGGACTTTAGAAAAAGGACCCCATATTGTAGTGATTGGTGGGGGAACAGGTCTTTCCACCTTATTAAGAGGTTTGAAGCAGTATACCAGTAATATAACAGCAATAGTTACAGTAGCAGATGATGGCGGAAGTTCTGGAAGAATTCGTGAGGAATTAGGTATCCTACCGCCGGGAGATATTCGCAATACTTTAGTAGCGTTAGCCGATACTGAACCATTGATGGAAAAGTTGTTTCAGTATCGTTTTTCTTGGGGTGAAGGACTATCTGGGCATAGTTTTGGTAATTTATTTATTGCAGCTATGACGGATATTACAGGTGATTTTGAGGAATCGATTAGAGCTTTTAGTAAAGTTTTAGCAGTTAGCGGTCAAGTACTACCCTCAACTTTATCACCTGTTAAGTTGAAAGCTGTATATAGGGATGGTTCTGAGATAATTGGCGAAAGTCAGATTCCGCGACCAGGTCAGACCATTGAACGAGTTTATACTATTCCAGATGAAGCTGAACCTTTGCCAGAAGCCTTAGAAGCCATTGCTAATGCTGATGTAGTCGTTTTAGGTCCTGGCAGTTTGTATACCAGTATAATTCCTAATTTATTGGTTAACTCAATTTGTGAGGCTCTAGTTAATACACGAGCAACTAAAGTTTATGTTTGTAATGTGATGACTCAACCAGGCGAAACTGATAATATGCGAGCAAGTGATCATGTCGCTGCTATTTTAAAACATGCTAACCATCAACCAATTATTGATTGTGCTCTCTTTAATAATGAGCGTTTAACCACTAATCAGCTGCGAAAATACCGGAAACAAAAAGCTTATCCGGTAAACCTTGACTTAGATAAAGTAAGAGAGCTGGGGGTAGAACCAATCTGTGCTCCTTTATTGAACCAAAGTAATCTAGTACGCCATGATTCAGAAAGACTAGCAAAGGAAATAATGAAAATAGCTTGGAGAGCTAAAGAAAATCATAAAAAGCTGATCTAATTCATGGCTTAATCCACCGTCATTACTCATATGATTTCATAGGAGGTGATGGTGTGAAACGCTTTTTCGCGGTTTTGCTAATCATCAGCATTATAGGGACAGTTCCACCTTTTGTAAGGCAGATTCATCGGCGAATGGTAGGAGTTAAGCCGCAGGTTTATTTAGCCCAACGGAATATGGAATATTACTATAAAAGAGAAGTAAGAACCATCGTCCAACAGTTAGCACGGGAATTAAATCAACCACCAGTCAATGCTAGTATTCATAAAGAAACTGGTCAAGTTATCCCCCATCAAAATGGCTTATATTTGGATATTGATGGTACTGTAGATTTAGTAATGCGAGCTGGAGCTCGCACGAAGCTAGAACCTATTTTAATAGAAATTGTTCCCGAGATATTAGCAGATGAGTTGGAATCTTTGACAGCAGTTTTAGGAGATTTTTCTACACCGCTGATGGGTGATGCAGGACGAGTGACCAATATCAGGTTATCCTTAGCTGCCATTAATAACACTTTAGTGTTACCAGGAGAAGTTTTTTCCTTTAATGAAGTTGTGGGAGAACGAACATCAGAAAAAGGTTATAAACCAGCACCAATTATCATCGGGGAAAGTGTGGCTCCTGGAGTCGGTGGGGGTATTTGTCAAGTTTCGACAACTTTATATAATGCTGTTAATCGTAGTGGGTTGGAAACAGTTGAGCGACGAATCCACTCCATTTCTCCTAGTTACATTCAACATGGAATGGATGCTACAGTAGCGTGGCCACATACAGATTATAAGTTTCGTAACAATAAAGACTTCCCGATCATTGTTAAAGGCGAGATTCAAGGTTGGCGGGTACGAGTATGGATTGTTGGTAGAGAGTAGGACTCGGATATAGGAGGGTACTAATTGGGATTTTCGGAAAAAACGAAAAATGAGTTGGCCAGGATTATGCCTGAAACAACTTGCTGTCGCATAGCAGAGTTAACTGCTTTTTATGATTTAAATGGATATTTAATGGGCAAAGAAGGGAATTATCTCGATTTTACACATTCATCGCCTCTAGTAGCTCGGAACGTATTAAGTTTAATTCGTAGTATTTTTCCAGATGTACCGACGCAAACATTAGTACAAAAGGCTAGGATTAGAAAAAATCAAGTCTGTGCTATCCGAGTCTTGGGCAAAGAGGCTGCGCAGTTAGTATATAATAGTTTTATGAATCAAGCGTATACTAATGCTGAACTGAAAATTTTAGAAAATGATTGTTGCCGGCGTGGGTATTTGCGAGGTTCTTTCATTAGCCATGGATCAATTACTAATCCTGAGAAAACTTATCATTTAGAATTTTTCACCGAAAAGCGGGAAGTAGCTTATCGGATTTTAGGAACTATAAATTCTTTCGGCTTATCCAGTAATATTACTATGCGAAAAGGTAATTATTTGGTTTATTTAAAAGATGGTGACCAAATTTCCACATTGTTAAATCTCATGGGGGCGCATACTAGTTTATTGGAGTTTGAAAATATCCGTGTAATGAAAGATATGCGCAATCAAGTCAATCGGTTGGTTAATTGTGAAACAGCTAATGTAGATAAGACAATTAAAGCTGCGATGAATCAAATTGAGATGATTGAATATATTGATGCGCATCTGGATTTATCTACTTTGCCACCTAAACTTTATCAAACGGCTAAATTGCGTTTGGAAAATCCTTATGCGTCATTAAAGGAACTAGGTGAGCTCTTTGAACCACCACTAAGTAAATCTGGGATCAATCATCGGATGCGTCAATTAGAACAGACTTATCAACGACTACAAAAAGAGCAGATAGCAGATTAACATTAATATTATTTTTACAATATCAGGGGAGGAATATATTTCCTCTAAATAGAATAGACTTACCAATTGTGAAGTTCTATTATCAGCAAGGTGGGTCAAAAATGTACCTGTGGGATAAAAAAGATCCAGCTAAGGGGTTTAATTTATGGATCCGATTACAGTTTTACATCGAATCGCACCAGAATTTTTAGAGATCATTGATCAAAGATACGCACTTTTACAAACAATAAACTTTATGGGACCAGTCGGACGTCGAACTTTGTCAAATAATTTAAACCAGTCAGAACGCACCATCCGGAGAGAAGTAGAATTTTTGCAAGAACAAGGTTTTATTAGTTCTAGTCATGCTGGAATGCGGCTAACAGAAGCAGGCCAGCAAGTGCTTTTAGATTTAGAAGATTATATTCGAGAAATTCGTGGACTAGCCGATCTAGAATTAGAGCTAAAGAATATCTTGCAAGTGAACAAGGTACTGATTGTTCCTGGTAATTCTGATGTGGATCCGATGGTGAAAAAAGATTTGGCTAAAGTTACCTCCCGTTATTTACGAAGTGTATTAAAAGATGGTGATATTTTAGCTGTAACAGGCGGCTCAACATTAGCTGAAGTTGCTGATAGTTTCGCCTCGAATGGGATTAGCAAAAATGTAACCGTTGTGCCTGCTCGTGGCGGTTTAGGTGAGGATGTTAATTTGCAGGCCAATTCTATTGCGGCTAAGTTAGCCATTGGACTGGGCGGTGCTTACCGATTGCTGCATGCTCCTGATCAGGTTGTTCCTGGAGTTATGGAAACTATCGTTAATGAGCCGTTAATCCGTGATGTTATTGCTTTAGGGCGTCGCGCTCAGGTATTATTACATGGTATCGGTACAGCAGAAGAAATGGCTCGTAGACGGGGATTAGACGAAGATTTGATTATGAAATTAATTACTGCTGGTGCAGTTGGCGAAGCTTTTGGATATTATTTTGATAAAGATGGTAAAATTGTCTATAGTACATCTTCCGTTGGTTTACGACTGGAAGATTTGGCAAAAATACCATTAATTATAGCTGTAGGTGGCGGACAAAGTAAAGCATGGGCAGTCTGGTCTGTGGCCAAGTTAGGACATTGCGATGTTTGTATTACCGATGAGGGGGCAGCCCGGAGGTTAATCAATATATTTAAAAATAAGGAGGAAAATAGTAATGGCAATTAAAGTTGGTATTAATGGTTTTGGTCGAATTGGTAGACTTGTATTTCGAGGTGCTATTAATGATCCTGATGTAGACATCGTAGCAATTAACGACTTAACTGATGCTAAAATGTTGGCTCATTTACTAAAATACGACTCAGTTCATGGTAAATTTGATGGAGAAGTTAGTGTTGAAGGCGATTCTATCGTAGTTAATGGTAAAAAAATTAAAGTATATGCCGAAAGAGATCCAAAAAATCTACCTTGGGGTGACCTAGGCGTAGAATATGTAATTGAATCAACTGGTGTTTTCCGTTCCCGTGAACAAGCACAATGGCATATTGATGCAGGTGCTAAAAAAGTAATCATTACTGCTCCAGCTAAAAACGAAGATATCACTATCGTGCTTGGCGTTAACGAAGATAAATATGATGCTAGCAAACATCATGTAGTTTCTAATGCTTCTTGTACTACAAACTGCTTAGCTCCTTTTGCTAAAGTACTTAATGATAAATTCGGTATTAAAAAAGGTTTAATGACTACAATTCACTCTTATACAAATGACCAAAGAATTTTAGATTTACCACACTCCGACTTCCGTCGTGCACGAGCTGCAGCTGAAAACATTATTCCAACAACAACTGGTGCAGCTGCTGCAGTGGGTTTAGTATTACCAGAGTTGAAAGGTAAATTAGATGGTTTTGCTTTACGTGTACCTACTCCAACAGTTTCTGTTGTTGACTTAGTAGCTGAAGTTGAAAAAGAAACAACTGCTGAAGAAGTTAATGCTGCTTTGAAAGAAGCTGCTGAAGGTGCCTTAAAAGGTATCTTAGGTTATGAAGAAGAACAATTAGTATCTATGGACTACAAAGGAGATCCTCGCTCCTCAATTATTGATGCTAGCTTAACTACAGTAATGGAAGGCAACATGGTTAAAGTAGTTTCCTGGTATGATAACGAGTGGGGCTACTCCATGCGCGTAGTTGATCTAGTAAAATATATGGATGCTAATAAGTAATACTGAAAATGAGGGGGAGTTCCCCCTCATTCCTTAGGTTTAAGGAGGGATTTCGATGAACAAACAGATCATTACTGATGTAGATGTCCGGGGTAAACGAGTTTTAATGCGTGCTGACTTTAACGTGCCTGTAAACGAACAAGGTGAGATTACCGATGACAAAAGAATCACTGCAGCATTACCAACTATTAAATATTTAGTGGACCATAAGGCAAAAGTAATTTTAATGTCCCACTTTGGTAGACCAAAAGGTAAGCCTGTTGATTCGATGCGGCTTGATCCAGTAGCTAAACGTTTATCTGAATTACTGGGTCAACCAGTTGTTAAAGTAGATGACTGTATTGGTGAAGTAGTAGAGCAAGCGGTAGCTAACTTAAATGAAGGCGATGTTTTATTACTGGAAAACGTTCGTTTTTATGCTGAAGAGGAAGCGAATGATTTAGAGTTTGCCAAGAAGTTAGCTGCTGTAGGTGACATTTACGTTAATGATGCTTTTGGTACTGCTCACCGGGCTCATGCTTCCACAGCTGGAGTTGCTGAATATTTGCCAGCAGTATCTGGATTTTTAATGGAAAAAGAATTAAAATTCTTAGGTGGCGCAGTTAATGATCCTAAACGTCCTTTTGTTGCCATTTTAGGTGGAGCAAAAGTTCAAGATAAAATTGCTGTAATTGAAGCTTTACTTAATAAAGTCGATACATTGATTATCGGCGGTGGCATGGCCTATACATTCCTAAAGGCTAAAGGCTATGAAATTGGTAAATCTTTATTAGATGCGGATCGCATTGATTTTTGTAAAAAAATTATGGCAGATGCAGAAGCTAAAGGAGTACAATTACTATTGCCCGTTGATGTAGTAGTTGCTGCTGAATTTGCTGCAGATGCTGAGCATAAGGTAGTAGCTGCTGATCAAATCCCAGCTGATTGGGAAGGATTAGATATAGGACCTGAGACAATTAAATTATTTAGCGATGCAATTGCTAAGGCCGAAACAGTAATTTGGAACGGTCCTATGGGTGTGTTTGAGTTCCCTGCTTTTGCTAAAGGAACCAATGCAGTAGCTCAAGCCTTAGCTGACAGTTCGGCGATTACAATTATTGGCGGCGGAGACTCTGCTGCTGCTGTTGAACAAGCTGGCCTAGCTGAGAAAATGACTCACGTATCTACTGGTGGCGGAGCGTCTTTAGAATTTTTAGAAGGTAAAGAGCTACCAGGAGTAGCAGCACTTAACGATCGTTAGGAGGGTGCTAAGTGCGAAAACCTATAATTGCGGGCAATTGGAAAATGCATAAGACAATCGGTGAAGCTATCGAAACTTGTCGCAATTTAGCAGAATTAATTGAAGAACAAAATGTTGAAGTTGTTGTTTGCCCGCCATTTACTGCTTTATCAGCTGTAAATGCCCTTGGATTAGCTAATATTGGTTTAGCAGCGCAAAACATGGCTGATGCAGAATCAGGGGCTTATACCGGAGAAGTATCTGTTTTGATGTTAAGAGATATAGGTTGTAAATATGTGATCTTAGGTCACTCAGAACGGCGTGAACTCTTTAATGAAACAGATGAACAAATCAATAAAAAGGCCCGTTTAGCTTTGAAATATAGGATCAATCCAATTATTTGTGTTGGAGAAACTTTAGCACAAAGAAAGGCTAACGAAACAGAAACTGTAGTTGTTAGCCAAGTTAAAGCAGCATTTGATGGGATTACTGCTACAGATGCTGTAAATGTTGTGATTGCTTATGAGCCCATTTGGGCGATTGGCACTGGAGAAACTGCTAGTGCTGCTGATGCTAATCAAGTAATTGCTACCATTAGAAAAACTATTGCTGAGATTTATGATCAAGAGGTAGCCAATGCTGTTCGAATTCAGTATGGCGGAAGTGTTAAATCCAGTAACATTAAAGAATTAATGGCTGAGCCTGAGATTGATGGTGCATTAGTAGGCGGTGCAAGTCTCGATGCTAATGAATTTGCCGCTATCGTTAATTATAACGTAGCAAAATAGGGGGGATTTATGTGGGTGCAAAAAAACCTGTAGCATTAATCATATTAGATGGATTTGGCTTAAGTGAGAATAAAGAAGGCAATGCAGTTGAAGCAGCACGTAAGCCAACAATCGATTGGTTATGGGAAAACTGTCCCTCTGCTACTTTAAGAGCATCTGGAGAAAGTGTTGGTTTAATGGCTGGTCAAATGGGTGACTCTAACGTAGGTCACTTAAATATTGGTGCAGGACGAATTGTGTACCAAGACGTGGCACGAATTTCTAAGGCCATTAAAGAAGGAGAATTTTTCAAGAACGAACAGCTATTAAAAGCTATTAACCATGCTAAAGAAAATAGTACTAAATTACATTTAATGGGATTAGTATCGCCTGGTGGTGTACATAGTCACAGCATGCATCTTTATGCGTTATTGCAAATGGCTAAAGAGCATGGTTTGCAAGATGTGTACGTCCATGCTTTCCTCGACGGGCGTGATGTCCCCCCTTCTAGTGCAGCTGAATATTTAGCTGAGCTAGAAGCAGAAATAGAGAAAATTGGTGTTGGTAAGATAGCTACAATTTCCGGTCGTTATTACGCAATGGATCGAGATCGCCGTTGGGAACGGGTAGTTCAAGCCTATGAAGCACTAACACTAGGTAAAGGTCGACCAGCTTCCTCTAGCGCTGAAGCTATTCAAAACGCTTATGCCAATGGCGAAACAGATGAGTTTGTGATTCCGACTGTGATTATGGAAAATGATCAGCCAGTAGCTACTATAGAAAATGAAGACGCAGTGATTTTCTTTAACTTCCGGGCAGACCGTGCTCGCGAACTAAGTTGGGCATTCTTAAATGACGATTTTGATGGTTTCCCCAGAGTAAGTGGTAAGTTGGATCTATGTTTTATTACAATGACTCAATATGATCAACAGTTAAATGCTCCGTATGCGTTTGAACCTCAAGATTTAAGTAACACTTTAGGAGAATACCTCAGTAAACTGAACAAGACTCAATTAAGAATTGCGGAAACTGAAAAATATGCACATGTTACTTTCTTCTTTAATGGTGGCATAGAGGAGCCATTCCCAGGAGAAGAGCGTATTCTAATTCCTTCACCAAAGGTAGCAACTTATGATTTGCAACCTGAAATGAGTGCTCCATTAGTAACAGAGGCAGTTGTTGAAGCCATTGATAGTGGTAAATATGATTTAATTGTCTTAAACTATGCTAACTGTGATATGGTGGGTCATACTGGAGATATGGATGCTGCAATTAAGGCTGTCGAAACAGTTGATCAGGGTTTAGGTAAAGTATTGCAAGCTATTAAACGTCAGGGTGGGCAAGCAATTATTACTGCAGACCACGGTAATGCAGAGCAAATGGTTGATCCAGAAACTGGATCTGCACATACTGCTCATACTTCTAACTTAGTTCCAGTTTGGTTATTTAATGCTGGAGATCGTAAAATCTCCGACG
This sequence comes from Bacillota bacterium, assembly GCA_012521185.1. Classification (GTDB taxonomy): domain Bacteria; phylum Bacillota; class Limnochordia; order Darwinibacteriales; family DTU012; genus JAAYMV01. The sequence goes on along the minus strand of JAAYMV010000077.1, from coordinate 15,461 downwards.
GTATTTTAGGTGACTTAGCTCCATCTTTATTAGAATTGATGGGGTTAGATAAACCAGCAGAAATGACTGGAAAAAGTTTAATTATAAACTAGTCAAAAAAGGGGGAAATATGAATGATTATTGAAGATGTATGGGGTCGCGAGGTACTAGATTCTCGTGGTAATCCAACAGTTGAAGTTGAAGTTATATTAGCAGATGGTTCTATTGGACGCGCGATTGTACCTTCTGGTGCTTCCACAGGTGCATTTGAAGCGGTGGAATTACGTGACGGAGATAAAAGTCGTTTCTTAGGTAAAGGTGTATTAAAAGCAGTTGCTAATGTAAATGAAATTATTGCTCCAGAAATTATTGGTATGGATGCTTCTCGTCAAGTAGAAATTGACAAAGTATTAATCGAACTAGATGGTACTCCAAATAAAGGAAAACTAGGTGCTAATGCTATTCTTGCTGTATCCATGGCTGTAGCTAGAGCTGCTGCAGAAAGCGTTGGCTTACCCCTTTATCAATACTTAGGCGGTGTGAACGCTCACGAATTACCTGTTCCAATGATGAACATTTTAAATGGTGGCGAACATGCTGATAATAACGTAGACATCCAAGAGTTTATGATTATGCCAGTTAGTGCTAAATCTTTTAGAGAAGCACTTAGAATGGGCGCAGAAGTTTTTCATAACTTAAAATCAGTACTTGCTAGTAAAGGTCTTAACACTGCTGTAGGTGACGAAGGTGGTTTTGCACCTAATCTACAATCTAATGAGGAAGCAATTCAGGTTATTTTAGAAGCTGTTGAAAAAGCTGGTTATAAGCCTGGCGAAGACATTTGCATTGCTCTGGATGTAGCTGCTACTGAATTATTCAAAGATGGTAAATATCACTTAACTGGTGAAGGTAAAGTTCTTGATACAGATGAAATGATTGCTTATTACCAAGATTTAGTTAGTAAGTATCCAATTGTTTCCATTGAAGATGCTTTAAGTGAAGATGAGTGGGATGGATGGAAAAAATTAACTGAAGCAATCGGTGATAAAGTTCAGCTAGTTGGTGACGACTTATTTGTAACTAATACAGAGCGTTTAGCTAAAGGTATCGATTTAGGTATTGCCAACTCAATTCTAATTAAAGTTAACCAAATCGGTACTTTGACAGAAACTCTAAATGCTATTGAAATGGCCAAACGTGCTGGTTATACTGCAGTAGTTTCACACCGTTCTGGAGAAAGTGAAGATACTACAATTGCTGACTTAGCTGTAGCAACTAATGCTGGTCAAATCAAAACTGGTGCACCATCACGTACTGACCGAGTAGCTAAATACAATCAATTACTTCGTATTGAAGAAGATTTAGATGAGGTAGCTGTTTATCGCGGTATTAAAACATTTTACAATTTAAATAAGTAGTGAACATAGCTATCACCGAGGGTGATAGCTATTTTTTTTTGCTAAATTTGCTGAGATGTTATAAAATCATAAGAAATAAGTAAACAAACATGAGGAGCTGAGTGAAGTGAACTATCCAAATAAGCCGCCTAGCTATAAATTATATGATTATGACGCCATTGAAAAAGAAAGCGAATGGAAAATTCATAATGTACATGATCCAGCACTAGTGAAAGATGGAGACTATTACTATATTTTTTCTACTGATTGCAAAGTATTAGCCAAAGATCGACAAGTACCAGCCGGGATTCAAGTTCGTAAATCTCCAGATTTAATTCATTGGGAATGGGTCGGTTATGCCTTGTCAGGTGTACCGGAAGCAGCTTATCAATGGACAGGGGCTTCAACATTATGGGCGCCTGATGTGTGCAAGTTAGGTGATACTTATTATTTATATTATTCTGCTTCTCAATTTGGTAAGAATCAATCTTTCATTGGTGTAGCAACCAGTAAAAGTATTGATGGACCTTGGATCGACCAAGGCGAAGTTTACAAAACTGAACAGGGCGATCCGATGAATGCTATTGACCCCAATATAGTTATTGACCATGAAGGTCAACCTTGGATGGTTTATGGCTCATTTTTTGAGGGAATTTATATAACCAGAATTAATCCACAAACTGGAAAATTATTAGAACCCGGTTCGGGAACTTTAATTGCTCGCCGACATCATCATGTGGAAGGTGCTGTGGAAGGGCCTTACATTATTTACAATGAGCAATATAAAAAGTATTATCTATTCGTTTCTTACGATTCTTTGTTTGAAAATTACAATATTCGGGTTGGTCGGTCAGAGTCGATTACTGGACCCTATGTTGACATTAATGGAAACCGGTTTACAGACATAGAACATTTTCCCCAATCAGAAGTAGGCAACAAGATTTTAGGCAGTTATAGCTTTGCACAAGACTATGGTTGGATTGCTCCTGGCCATAATTCAGTTTTAAAAGATGATCAGGAATATTTCATCGCCCACCATGCTCGGGGCGGTAAGGACAAACGTTGGCCTTACTTGCATATTAGAAGAATTCTTTGGACAGATAATGGTTGGCCAGTGGTTTCACCGCAAAGATATGCTGGTGAAAAAGTACAAAAGTTGGAAGGGGATGAAATTAAAGGAATATGGGAAATTATTTTGTTAGATCGAGCCAATAATTACCAGATTAAGTCAATTGAAATAGAAATAAGTCATCAAAGTAACTATCGCTTTGAATCAGATAAACAAACATTCTATGTCAGCTTAAACACTCCATTTATAGGAGGTGAGTTTGCACTGAAGCTATTACCAGCATGGGATTGGGAAAAAGATAGGCCCTGTTTAGTTTTTAGCGGCCTTGATCGTCAAGGACTTTGTCTCTGGGGTAAAAAGATTGCTTAGTTGTTAAAAGCAAATCGATATGTAATTTTTTAAAAAATAAAAAAGGAAATTCCGTAAAGTTATCGAAAGATAATACAACGGAAACGTTTGCAAAGGAGAATAAATTTATGGGACCAGCTACTTTAAAAGACGTAGCTCGTATATGTGGAGTATCGATTGCTACTGCATCTAGAGCATTAAATGATAAAGGAGAAGTAAATCCAGAAACCCGCAAGCGAGTGTTAGCTGTAGCTGAGGAATTAGGCTATGTTCCTAACTCATTAGCTAAGGGTTTATGGTCAGGCAAAACAAAGATCGTAGGAGTTTTAGTTACAACTATTGAAAACCCTTTTTACGCTAACGTAGTTTCCGGCATTGAACGTGTTTTAAGTGACTATGGTTACAATATTTTATTGAGTAGTTCCCATGAAGATCCTGAACGAGAAATGGAAGCTGTTCGAGTTTTATTAGAACAGCGCGTTGACGGTTTAGTTTTAGCACCTGTGCAAAGCTCACCAGCAGTGGTGGAGTTTCTCAACAAAAATAGAGTTCCTTTTGTGTTAGTAGGTCGGAATATTCCAGATGTAGATACTAATTTTGTTGTTTGTGACGATCAACTAATTGGTCAAATGGCAGCAGAACACTTGATTAAGAAAGGTCATCGTAAAATTCTTTTTATAAACTCATCTGGAAACCACAGTGCTCGATTACGCTTACAAGGTTATTTAAATACAATGAAAAAACATGGCATTAATGTTGAAGACCAATGGATTCGAGAAGTACGCGCTAATGAGACAGCTAAAGCAATTTTATTTAAAGCTTTAGATCAAGGTTTGGAACCAACTGCGATCTTCTGTTTTTGTGACCATATTGCTGTAGAAATTGTTCGTGGTTTATATGAGCGTGGTTTAAAAATACCTTCAGATATAGCAGTACTTGGTGTTGATAACTTAGGCGTTACTGAGATTACTAATCCACCGCTAACGACTATTGATACACAACATAATGAAATGGGAATGAAGACGGCTGAAATTTTGTTAAAAGTGATGGAAAACCGGTCACTTGACACTAGTAAAGTAGTTTTAACACCTAAATTAATCGAACGAAGCTCTTCCTAAAATTGTGATTGGAGGTGGTTCAAAAACTTATTACCTTTGAGTGATAAACACAATTCTGTATAGGAGAGAAAGGAGTCTAACATGAAAACTAAAAGCAAAATGTTAGTTTGTTTAGTGTTCAGTTTGTTAGCACTCATAGCTAGTACAGGGCTAATCAGTGCTCAAGGTGATCAAGTTGTTGAATTATGGTACATGGGTTGGGCAGCAGATGATCAACCACAAGAACCACGCCTCCAAGCTTTCATGGAAGCCTACCCGAATATCATTGTCCATTATGAGTTTGTAGATGCAGCAGAGTTTAATGATCGGATTACAGCACTGGCTGCAGCGGGAACTTTACCTGATGTTTTATGGATTATGGACAATAACTTATATGTACGTAATGGCTGGGTAACTGACTTAACACCATTTTTGGAAAAAGATCCTACATTCGATGAAGGTTTGTTCTGGGGTAATACACTAGAACCAATGCGTTTTCGCGGCCGTTTATTTGGTTTGCCATTCCAATTACAAGCTAGTTTCTTGGTAGCTAATTTAGAAGTATTAAGCCAATTTGGTCTACGTAAGCCAGATCCTTCTTGGACATATGATGATTTATGGAACATCTGTATGCGGATTAATCGTCCTGCGCAAAACTACTATGGTATGGAAGATCCCTGGATGTTCTGGGCTTTTATGCCGCCAGCTTATTCTGATAAGGTTACTTGGGATGGTTTAAGTTTAGATGGTACCCGTCTTTTACTTGATGATCCTGATGTTGCCGAAGCTTTGAAACGAGCAATTGAATTTGAAAGAAACAATGCTGCTGTAAGCATTGGTTTAGCAGACGGCAGCGTACTTAATCCTTGGACCCATCCTGCTTTTGAAGAAGCTTATGGTAATGTGTCCCCTTGGATGCAAAGTAAAGCAGCTTTCCATGTTGGTTGGAGCTGGTCGTTATCTTGGTGGACAGAAAATTATGAGGTGCCCTGGGATGTAATTCCGTATCCTTATGGTCCAGCTCGACAAGCAACTCCGTTAATTGTTGACCATATGGGCATTTCTCCAACCACTAAGCATCCAGAAGAAGCTTTCCTCTTCTTACGTTGGATGAGCTATGATCCAGAAGGTTGGGAAGCCCGGATGAAAGTAGAAGTTCCTGCCCCATATAGTATGCCAACCATCAATGCACCTAAAGCATGGGAACTCTATTTTGATAATCCTGCAGTACCACCAGGAATGCGTGATGTTTATGCTACCTTAGAAAATGGATTAGTTGATCCTAACCGTTATGTGCCACAACTTGGCTATGTGTGGGATAATATTGTAACACCAGCTCGTGATCAACTCAGACTAGGTCTTGCTCATTATGATGACATATTCCAAAACATAATTGTTGAACAAGCGAATAAAGTACTAGAAGATGCTCGCCTGGCAAATGAAGCAGCCTTAGATGCTGTTCTTAATCAGTAGTAGATATAAGCGCCCGTTAAACCCTGTTTTGATGGGCGCTTAGCTTTAATTCCTGTTAGGAGGAAACTATTATGAAAAGGCCTTGGTTAGCTCTTTGTGGACTTATTGTATTATTTTTTTCCCAAATTACCTGGGCTTCCACTATTTTTCAGTCTTATGGTGAGATAAATTATCGTGAATATCTGGCCGAAAAACGTCAGCAAGGTGCTATTTTAGTGCCTCAAACCCAACAGCCAATCATTCTTTCTGCCATCGAATACAGTGCTGTTTCTTCTGCTGATTTAATTAGTGTATCAGGAGACGAGCTACTTTGGCAAAATGATGGTGGGTGGCTTGAGTATGAAGTCTATGTTGAAAAACCTGGCTTGTATAACATTGCTATTGAGTATTTACCTTATGGTGAGCAAGTTTTCGCCATTGAACGAAGTGTGCAGGTTAATGGAGAATACCCATTTTGGGAAGCACGAAGGATTGTCTTAGACCGGCAATGGCAAAATAGTGTATACCCCTTTGGACGAGATGATTTTCGTAATGAAGTAAGAGCTTTTCAAAGGCAAATATTTGAATGGAAGACGGTTCGTTTAAGCGATCCTAATGGCAAGTCGGCGCAGCCATTATTGTGGTATTTTAAACAAGGTTTTAATACGATTAGGTTTATTGGTATGCGTTCCCCAGTGGTTTTAAGGAAGATTTCTTTAGTTCCACCTTTAACATATGCCAGATACCAAGAGCCAGAAGAACCGATAACTTCATCAAGGGATTGGCTAATAGCACTGGAAGCGGAAAATCCAATTGTCAAATCTCATTCTTCGGTAATGGTTAATGCTAGCGGTGATCCAATTGTTTCGCCACGGGAAGACGGTGTTACAATTTATAATACTCTTTATTGGCATCGGGGGGCAGAATGGGCAGAATGGGAGTTTGAGGTACCCGAATCTGGCTATTACCAAATAGGATTGCGTTATCGCCAGAATTTTAAACATAATATGCCTACTTTTCGTCAGTTGTCCATTGATGGTCAGGTTCCATATGAAGAATTGCTGATTTATCCTTTTGAGTATGATTATAATTGGCAATCAAAGTATTTTTCATTAGATGATGGGCGACCTATGTTATTTTTCTTAAGTAAAGGAGTTCATCGGATTCGCTTAACAGCAGTTAGTGAACCAGTTCAACCGACGATTGACACGATTCTAGATGTAATTGCTGATTTACGAGATTTATCTTTAGCTATTACGATGGCAACGGGAAATAATCAAGATCGTTTCCGAGATTGGGATTTAGAAACTCAAATACCTGATGCATATGATCGAATTGCCAATGCTGCAGACTTATTGCGGAAAGAGTATACAAGGCTGCGAGAAATTAGCGGCAAAGCACCTGATGCAGCAGCCAACCTATTAGTTAGTGCTGATCAATTAGATAAGCTGTTAGAAGCTCCTGAAAAGTTGCCCTTAAGATATAAGCAATTAAGTATCGATTCTGGCTCAATTTCGGAAGTTTTAGGAAATGCGATTTTAGCATTACAAGATGAACCATTGCAGATTGACCAGATTTTTATTGCATCGGTTGGGCATCCTTTGCCCGCTGGTAAATCTAATTGGCTATCTCGTTTATATGTAACTGTTAAGAATTTTGTTCAATCCTTCTTCCGCAATTACAATGCGGTAGGCAAAGCTGATGAAGATACTTTAGAAATTTGGGTCGGACGGGGTAGAGACTTTGTTTCTGTAATGCAGCAATTAACCGATCAAGAATTTACACCTAAAACTGGTATTAAGGTAGCCTTTAGTTTAATGCCGCGTGAGGATCAATTAATCTTAGCTAATTCTAATGGTACACCACCAGATATTGCTACAAGTGTCTGGTTTACAACACCAGTGAATTTAGCTAGCCGTGGTGCCCTAGTAGATTTATCACAGTTTCCTGATTTTCCAGAAGTAGCTGGTCGTTTTCATCCAGGTGCCTTTTTATCTTATCATTACTTAAACGGTATTTATGCTTTACCTGAAACGCAAAACTTTTGGGTGTTGTTTTATCGCAAAGATATCTTTCAACAATTGGATGTTCCATTACCAGATACCTGGGATGATGTAATTGAATTATTGCCTTTATTGCAGCAAATGGGCATGAATTTCTATGTGCCAGTATCAGCTGGTACAGGAATCAAAGCTCTGTTCGTTATGGCGCCCTTCTTTTATCAAGCGGGAGCAGAATTGTTTTCTGACGATGGTTTACGGTCTGGTTTGCAAACCGCTGAAGCATTAGCTGGCTTTCGACGTCTGACAGATCTTTATACTGTTTATAGTCTGGATAACTTTGTAGCTTGGTTTTTCCAAAATTTCCGCTCTGGTGATATTCCTATTGGTGTTTCTGATTACAACACCTATGTGCAATTAAAAGCTGCTGCGCCTGAACTAGAAGGCTTGTGGGGTATTGTGCCAATGCCTGGAGAGCTAGGACCAAATGGCGAAGTTGTACGTTGGGCTCCAGGTGCCATGCAGTCGATGATCATGTTTAATCAAAGTAAAAAACAAGAGCAAGCATGGGAATGGATGAAATGGTGGACTTCTGCTGAAACTCAGGCTCGGTTTGGTAATGAAATTGAAGCGATGTTTAGCGTAGCTTATCGGTGGAATACAGCCAATTTAGCAGCTATTTCACAAATTCCCTGGACTTTAGAGGAGTTAGAAGCTATTAAAGAGCAATGGCGTTGGCTAAAAGATATTCCACAAGTGCCTGGTGGTTATATTTTAGAGCGTGAATTGTCTTTTGCTTGGAACCGGGTAGTAATCGGAACAGCAACGGGTACACAAAACCCAAGGCTAGCTTTACATGAAGCAGATCGGAATACTAGACGAGAGTTAATCCGGAAACAGCTAGAGTTTGGCTTGATCAATGAAAAAGAGGAACCCTTAGTAGATTTTAGAATCCCAGTAGTAAATCAGCCTTGGGATTGGGAGAAGGAGGTCCTGACTAATGAAGACTCCTAGTTATGAGCGCGTAATTGAAATGCCATATAGCTTTAGGAGTAAACTATGGCTTAAGCTAAAAAGTTTAGGTCGACGTATTTGGTTAGCTCGAACTTCGTATTTAATGGTTGCTCCTTTTGTAATTTGCTTTGTGATTTTCATTCTCTTACCTGTACTAGGAGCTATTGGTCTCTCCTTTACCTTTTATAACATGATCGAACCTCCTCGTTATGTGGGTTTATTGAACTATGTTTATCTATTTACAGAAGATGACGTGTTTATGACCCATGTTTTGCCGAATACCTTTACGTTTGCCGTTATTGTCGGACCTGGTGGATATTTATTATCCTTTTTATTGGCCTGGTTATTAGCTCAATTACCTGGAAAGATCCGAACATTCTTGAGCTTAGCTTGGTACACTCCGTCAATGGCTGCCGCGGTGGCAATGTCAGCTATTTGGCTAGTTGTTTTTAGTGGTGACCGAGTTGGTTATTTGAACAGCTTTTTATTGGGTTTAGGGGTAATTGATGAACCGATTAACTGGGTGCATAGTGTGGAGTGGTTAATGCCAGTCATGATTGTCGTTACTTTATGGAGCAGTATGGGTGTCGGTTTCTTAGCGATGATGGCTGGTGTCTTGAATGTGGACTCTCAATTATATGAAGCGGCTAAAATAGATGGCATCCGCAATCGTTTTCAAGAGATTATTTATATTACAATTCCATCAGTAAAACCGCAAATGCTGTTCGGAGCGGTGATGGCAATTGTTAATACATTACAGGCTGGTTCTATTGGGGTGACCTTGTCAGGACAGAATCCTACGCCTCAGTATGCAGGACAGTTAGTACTTAATCATATTGATGACTTTGCTTTTCAACGTTATGAAATGGGGTATGCGGCAGCTATTTCCGTTGTGCTGTTAATCATTGTCTATCTTTCAAGCAAGTTAGCTTGGGCGTTATTTGGCTCACGGGGGGATGAATAATGAAATTGCAAATGGACAAAACCCAAATTGTTTTAACCATTATCTTAGGCTTGTTAGCAATCTTTATGCTGCTGCCGATCGTGTTCATCTTTATGCAGGCGTTCAAGCCCTTAAGTGAGCTATTTTTATATCCGCCTAGGTTTTATGTAATGAATCCAACGTTGCAAAATTTTACTCAGCTGTTAGTTTCGGTTGACGTGGCTGTAGTGCCAGTGGTTCGTTACATCTTTAATAGCATACTCACTAGTTCAATTACTGTTGTTGTAGTGGTGATCGTTAGTACAATGGTTGCCTATGCTCTTTCTAAACATAATTTTATTGGTAAAAATACAATCCTTGATGTGACAATCATGGCTTTAATGTTTGCTCCCCAAGCAGTACTAATTCCCCGCTATATTATTATTCAACGCCTTGGCATAATTGATACTTATTTAGCTCATATTTTACCATTTGTAGCAGCTCCAGTTAGTGTCTTCTTATTTAAACAATTCGTTGATCAAGTGCCGGATGATTTATTAGCTTCAGCACGAATTGACGGCGCATCTGAATGGCATATTTTGTTTAATATTATTCTGCCAATTTGTCGTCCGGCAGTTAGTACTATTGCTTTGTTAACTTTTCAGGCCACTTGGAATACCTTAGAGCCGTCAATTTACTATATCGAAAATGAAGCTATGCGTACGTTACCTTTTTTTCTTGGCACCTTAACCTCAGGTTTAGCCAATAATGTAGCTGGGCAGGGTGCAGCTGCCGCAGCAGGATTATTGCTTTTCTTACCCAATTTAATCTTTTTCTTAATCATGCAGAGCCGTGTAATTCAAACAATGGCGTATTCTGGCCTTAAATGAGGTGAAGAACGTGGGTAGACAGTTACGGCGACTAATTATTGTCGCAATTATAGGATTAGTCTGGTACTTGGGGATAGGAGTTCCCTCCTTGGCTTCTGTCCCCTATCCCAGCTTTAGTTTTGATGCTTGGGGTCAAAGGGTTGTGGCACCTGCGCCATATGAGCCAATTAGGTTAATAGACGGTTATGACATTATGCAAGAGGATCCTTGGTCATTAACTGGCTTTTCCATTGTTCCATTAAGCCAACCTCAAGGATTGGCTGTTGATAGTCAGGATCATCTATATATTGCTGATACTGGTAATAATAGAATTGTCCAGTATGACCAGGATTTTAACTTTGTTAGAACGATTGGCGATTCTTCTGGAAAGGGAAGATTGTCCCGACCCCGTGGAGTGTTTGTTGATCAAGATGGTTTGATTTATGTGGCTGATACCGGTAATAGCCGAGTGGCGGTCTTTTCGGAAGACGGTGAGTTTGTGAAAGACTATGGTCGCCCAGGTTCGCAAGTTTTTGGCAGTCAGTATCGCTTTGCTCCTATTTCTGTGGCAGTGGATCGGCGGGGAACTTTATATGTGGCAACTGAGGGAGGCTATCGCGGTTTAGTACAAATATCACCTTTAGGGCAGTTTATGGGCTTTTTAGGTGGAAATAAAGCCGGCTTTGATTTGTTATGGTTACTTAAGCAATGGTTTTTTACAGAAGAACAATTAAGTCGAGAAGCCCGGCGTTTACCTGGTTCTCCTGGCAGTGTAGTGATTGATGATAAAGGTTTAGTCTATACTGCTACTATCTCAACTAATCATGCTCAAATAAAGCGTTTTAATTTAGGGGGCATTAATACTTTACCGGAAAAAGATTATGGTGATCCCTTTTTTCGGGCAGGTACCTCTATGTTTACAGGTATCGCTGTAGATTCACAAGGTTTAATAACTACTGTTGATGCTAACACAGGGCAGATTTTTCAATATACACCTAATGGAGACTTATTGTTTGTCTTTGGCGGCCGGGGTTTAACCCAGATCGAACGTTTAGGTGTAATTAATCAAGCGGCTGGGATTGCGATTCGTTATGATGGTTTATTATTAGTTTCAGATTTAAGAAGTAATAACGTTCATGTTTTTCAGCCGACAGAGTTTGCGACATTAGTGCATCAAGCAGTACATTTATTTGAGGATGGCCGATATTCAGAAAGCGCAGTATATTGGTCTGAAGTACTCCGGCGGAATGCGAATTATGATTTAGCACAGCGAGGCTTGGGGATGGCAGCTTATCAAAATGAAGATTATCATGAAGCTATTAAATATTTTGAGTTAGCCCAAGATGCAGCCGGTTACTCTGATGCTTTTTGGTGGGTGAGACGGGCCTGGCTCCTAGAAAATTTAAGTAATGTTATTATTGTGGTGGTCATTATTTGGGTGTTACATTTCTTAGTTCAGAGATTATGGTTAGGCAAGCGCCCTAAGTACAAACGCGACTGGTACCAAGTAAATCGTTTGTTAGGGGATTTGATGTATTCTTTTAAAGTAATTACTAAGCCAGTAGATGGCTTCTATGATATTAGATGGGGTAAAAAAGGTTCGATTCTGGCAGCCTGGATAATTATTTTTTTAGCCTTTGCCACTAAAATTTTCACTTTGTATTATACCAGCTTGATTTTTATGAGTGTTGATCGAAATCGGATTAATTTAGTTGAACAAGCACTGACTTTTGTCCTGCCCTGGTTAATTTGGGTAGTGGCTCATTATTTAATTAGTTCGTTAAAAGCTGGAGAAGGGCGTTTTCGTGATGTGTTTATTGGTAGCGCCTATGCCATGGTTCCTTATATCATAATCATGATTCCTTTAACGATAATTTCCAATCTACTGACTGGTTATGAAGCTACCGTATATACCTTTTTCCAAAATGTATCGATCTTATGGTGTGGTTTGCTATTTTTCATTATGGTCTTTACGATCCATAATTATGAAATTTGGGAAGCAATTCCAACTTGTATTTTAAGTGTTTTAATGATGGTAGTTATTAGTGCCCTCGGAGGCTTGGTAATTGGTTTGACCTTTAATGTAACTGAATTTGCGACAGCCTTATACAAAGAGGTGATCTATCGTGTCTTCTAAAAAGCTAACGATTTGCTTAATCACAGTCTTAATAGCTTTGTTCAGTTGGTCATTACTTAGCCAAGCAGCAATTCCTGAGGACTTTGTTTTAACAGCTAATAATTCCACATTAGCGCTCTATGCTAGACCGACAGATGGTCAGTTGATTGTTCATGATTTAATTCATGATAAGATTTGGTATTCTAATCCTGACGTTAAGCAAATTCAAGGTTTTATGATGTTGTCTGATCTCTGGCAAGGAAATTTACAGTCTCCAGTTTATATTGATTACTTTGATAAACGGCGTAATGTACGGGGAGCTAATGCCTATTTTGGCGATCCGGAAATGGAATTTAAGTTTATCAATAATGGTTTTGCCATGAGTTATTATTTTCCAAGTTTAGAAATAGGATTTCTTATTCAATATCAGTTAGATGGTGATAGTTTATTAGTTACTGTGCCTTGGGAGCATGTCCAAGCGGCAGGCGAAGCAGAGTTACAATTACTTTCCATTCGGGTGCTGCCCTTTTTTGGAGCCCAACCTAGTGCTGTTGATTACGATGGCTATTTGTTAGTACCTGATGGCTCTGGGGGATTAATGCGGTTTAAAGAGTTAGTTTCTCTATCACAAACCGGTTTTAATCAGTGGGTTTATGGTTTAGATCCGGCAGCTGCCGAGCCCACCTATGATTTTTATCGAGAACCGGTGATTATGCCAGTTTATGGTTTGAAGTATTTGGATCAAGCCTTTCTAGCTGTCATGGAGCAAGGACAAGAAGCGGCTAAGGTCTTAGCTACGCCAGGGGGAATCATCACTGATTTTAACTGGGTGGCAGGAGAATTTTGGTACAGCCAATCGATTATTATGCGTACTTCGCGCCAAGGTAGTGGTATTCGCATTTTTGATGAAAATCCGATCCCAGGTGATCGCTCAGTTCGGTTTTATTTCTTAGGTAATGAGCAGGCCAATTATGTTGGTATGGCCAAAGTATACCGGGAATACTTGATCAAATATCAAAATGCAAAGCGATTAGATTTGTCTGAATGGCCAGCACCGATGATGATCCAATTATTTGGCGCTGACTATGAAACTAACATTTTAGGTCCGGTAATGCAACAAATGACCAGCTTTGACCAGGCTAAAATAATTGTGGATTTGCTCTTAGAACAAGGAATAGAGAATTTCGTTCTTAGCTATACTGGTTGGAATCGCCTAGGTGCTTTTGGTAATTTACCTAGAAGATTGCCAGCGGAAAAAGCCTTAGGTGGTAATCAGGGGCTGCTAGAATTAGCTGAGTACTTATTAGATTTAGAAATCCCCTTGCTTTTAACTGATGATTATACGGTGGCACGAGGAACTAGAAACGGATTTCAGGCTAGCACCCAGGCAAGTAGAACTGCCTTTAATGATTTGATTAAAGTAACTACTCGAAGATATGGAATTGGCGGTTCAGACTTAGTGACGTATCTAATTAGTCCGCCGATTAGTTTAGAATTCGCCAAGCGGGATTTACCACAGTTAGCAGCTTTAAAAGTTCAAGGGATCACTCATCAATCTATTGGTGAAAATTTGAAAAGTGACCATAATCCTAATGCTAGCCGGAAAATCCAGCGCCGAGATGCACGTCAGATTTATCAGGATTTACTAAAATATACCAAAGAAAATTTTGCTTATGTAGGTGCGACTACCGGAAATGCTTATCTAATTGGCTTAGTGGATTATATTACTGGTGTACCAGTGCGGGCTACCAAGGATACTTATATTGATGAATCGATTCCTTTTTATCAAATTGCTACTCATGGTTTAATCACCAATTATATGGATCCGATCAATTTAAGTACTAACCCTAAATGGGAGATCCTGCGTTCCATTGAATATGGTGTTTTACCTAGCTTTATGTTAACTGCTGAGCCGTCCTGGAAATTACGATATACCTTGTCGAGCAGTTTATATAGTACTTATTACTTAGATTGGTTAACGGACATTGTTCAGTATTATCAGCAAGCTAGTGCCAGTATGCTGGCAGTCCATGATCAATTTATCGTTAATCACTTAAAACTTAGGGAAGACGTATATTTGACAGAGTATGAAAATGGAATTCAGTTTGTAGTCAACTATTCAGCTCGTCCTTATATTTATCGAGGTGTAGAAGTTGCCGGCGGAACATTTGCTGTTTTTAACAAGGAGGGTGATCAATGAAACTTAAACTGTCACTAGCCACCCGACGTTCGTTAGAGGGATTTGCTTTTATTACACCATGGTTAATTGGGTTTATTGTGTTTATGGCTTATCCTTTAGGTTTTTCCTTGTATATGAGTTTTACTGAAGTTCAGGTTACGGCAACTAAGATTAATTTTACCTTTGTTGGTTGGGATAATTATGTCTACGCCTTTTTAAGTGATAATGTGTTTCCAGTTCAGTTGACTAGCTTTATTCAAGAATCCTTGATTACAGTGCCGATTATTGTGATATTCTCATTATTAGTCGGACTGTTAATTAACCAAGATGTTTGGGGCAGAGGACTTTTTCGCGCTATCTTTTTCTTGCCAGTGATCTTTTCCACCAGTGAAGTGATTAATTCTTTGTTTAATCAAGGTGCAGGAGGCGGCAACTTTTTGCAAAGATTTAATATTTTCGGTCTGATGCTTAATGCTTTGCCGGAACAATTGTATCAGCCTATTAGTACGGTGTTAAATCGCTTTACCTTAGTATTGTGGAGTTCAGGAGTACAGATTCTACTGATCCTTGCCGCTTTAAAAACAATTAGCAGCAATGTATATGAGGCTGCGGCGATTGATGGTGCAGGACGTTGGGAAGTGTTTTGGAAGATTACTCTTCCGGCTTTAACACCCTTTATTGTGTTAATTACCGTTTATACAATAGTTGACTTATCAGTATCACCTTTTAACCCAATGTTAGGCTCTATCCGGTCCCACATGTTTAATGTGCGAACTGGAATGGGTTATGCTAGTGCCTTGGGTTGGATTTATTTCTTACTGATTCTAGTTTCCTTAGTTTTAGTCTATACATTTGGAATGCGTCGGACGAAAAGGTTTTAAGGAGGGAGCAAGTTGAGTGTAAAACCAGCAATAACCCGCAGAGAGACCTGGCTAATTTGGTGGAAGCCGAAATACTTAGCTGTTAAAAGTTTGCTTTTAGGTCGGGGAATGCGTCCGGGACTACTTAGCAAAATTATT
>JAAYMV010000076.1 GCA_012521185.1 Bacillota bacterium | reverse complement strand
TTAATCAAGGTCAGTCTGTAGGAGTTTTTCAATTAGAAAGTCCAGCTCAACGTAATCTGAAATCCAGACTAAAGTCCGACAATATTGAGGATATTGTTGCTAGCGTAGCCTTAATTCGACCAGGGCCAATCAAAGGCAATATGGTAGAACCTTTTATTGCTAGACGTCATGGTTTAGAGCAACCAAGTTATATTCACCCAAAATTAGAAGCCATTCTGGAAAATACCTATGGTGTTGTATTATTTCAAGAACAAGTTATTGAAATTGCTACAGAAATTGCTGGGTTTACTCCAGGAGAATCGGATCGTTTGCGGCGCGTAATGACTAAATTTCGTTCGCAGAAGGAAATGGATGAGATAGGCCACCAATTTATCAAAAAAGCTATGGCTAACGGTATATCAGAAGAAGTGGCTAATACAATTTTCTCTTATATAGTCGGTTATGCAGGTTATGGTTTTTGCGAGGCTCATGCAGCAGCCTTTGCTGACACTTCCTATAAAACAGCTTACTTATTAAAGCATTATCCTGCCCACTTTTATACTGCCTTATTGAACAATCAGCCAATGGGCTTTTATCCACCGAATTCCTTAATTGTGCAAGCTCGTAGACGGGGAATCAAAATTCTGCCTCTAGACATCAACGAAAGTCAAGCTAACTTTACTGCTACCGATCATAGTATTCGAATTGGCTTAAAACAAGTTAAAGGCATGGAAGACAATTTTATCAGTTCAATTATCACTAATCGCAAGCAGCCTTATACTTCTTTAGCAGACTTTGTTTTCCGGACTAACCTTAATAAAGATGTAATCGAAAATCTGATTTTAGCTGGTGCTTTCGATCGTTTCTCTACTAATCGTCGAGGGTTAATCTGGAAATTGCCTAGCTATTTAAAAAATAGACAAGGTAGCTTATTTCTCGAACAAGCCAGCCTTGATCATAAAATTCGAGATTTTTCTCCCTGGCATCGCTTCTTAAATGAATATCAAGTGTTGCAGCTATCAGCAACAACCCACATTATGGATTTTTATCGGCCACAATTAATTAGCAAAAATTTTATTGATAGTGTTCAATTAAAAGAATTAGAAGCCGGCAAAAGAGTAAGAATCGCAGGATTGATCATTCGGCCTCATCGCCCGCCAACTAGAAGTGGCAAAGTTGTTGTGTTCTTAACTATGGAAGATGAATTTGACCTAATCGAAGTAACTGTTTTTGAACATATTTATCATCGCTATGCAAAAATGCTTTTTAATAATCCGCTACTAATTATTGAAGGCCGAGTTAGCCGCGAAGGAGGCGCAGAAGCAAGTATTATAGCCGACCGAATTCAGCCATTACCATTGTTTAGCGAGAATGCAGTCGACTAACTTTTTCTTCATGACCATTCTTAGCATTAATATAAACTAAGAATTCTTCTGGTTCTTGATTAACTCGAAACTCATAAGTTAAAACTTCTTCAAAAGATGGATTTAGGATTACTGCAAGATGTTCGGCTTGAATATTTTCCGACTGCTTCACTTTGGCTCTAGCTTCAGCTAGGGTCAATTGGGGAGACAGCTCCCGCGAAGCCTGTAACCCATAGTAAGCTTGGCCTTGAAAGCCGAGGATCTGGCCATTATCTTCAGCAACTTGCAGTTTTAGTTGCTGTGGATAAATTAAAACTTGATCTTCAACTGGGACAAAATCTAAAAATAAACGATTTAGTCTGCTCGAAGCATTAACTAATCTCATTTCCGGGAAATTACGCCTAGCCAAAAAATCCTGGGCTAATCCAATCAAGGTATCCCTATCTAGTTCACTTTGGGAAACAATTCGACCATTAGTCATCCAAAGAACATGACCTCCATATTTGGCAATTTCAATCGTAATCGGGTAGGGATCCTTCTCTGTTACTGTTTGAACTGTAAATGTCGGTAAACTTCCGGCACTTTCATTAACAACCTGTAATTTTTTACCGGCTGCTAATTCTTGTAAAAATTGCTCCGCAATAGCCACTGCCTCTTGCGGACTAATTAACTCTCCCCTTGGTAATGTGCCTTGTAGACGGTCCGTCTCACTGGGAAAATCAGAATTCGAAAATCTTTGCATACCGTCCTCTACCATTACTAAAGAATGCATCAAAGGATGCCGTCTGCCTGGTTCAATATTCGATGAGCGCAACATGGATGTTTGTAGAAAATTCTTCCAATTAACCCAGTTAGCCGTCTGACCTTTTTCAGCTAATTGTTTTTGTAATTCGCTATTCACATACTTTACCTGTAGATAGAGTTCAGTCAAAGTTGTTTCTTCTACTTGAGTCTCGTTTCTAATATTGCGTCGGGTAAAATCAACGGTCTTATCTTGAATACTAGCTAATAAATGTTCGATTCTACTAAGGTTTAATCCGTTTAATGGCAATTGACCTAAATTAGCTTGGGCGGAATAGACTAAGCGTAAAATATTAGCCCAAATTTCTGCTTGTAATTCTACAGAATTCACCACTTGAATCTTAGCCAATTCCTCTTCGATACCATTGATGTGCACAGTCAATTCACGGAAGGCTCTTTGATAATTAGCTTCTAATTGCTGTTGATAAGCTTGTCTGGTATAAAATTGAGTTAATGAAAAAATAATTAGAGCTAAGATACTAATCAGCAACAACAGATTTTTTAATCTCTGCATCCCAATCTCCACCTTCCTACAAAGCAAAAACATGTTTACCAATGGTTTTGACTACTGGACGACTGCGAATCCATTGATTACTTGTCTTTGCTGGATTAAAAAAATATAATGCGCCGTTCGTTGGATCTACACCATTAATCGCCTCTGTAGCTGCCTGAATTGCTAATTGATCAGCTGGTTGATTGATGGTACCATTGGCAACAATTTGAAATGCCAAAGGCTCATAAAGTACTCCAGCAATAGTATTTGGAAACTCAGGATGAGCCACTCGATTTAAAATCACAGCTGCGACAGCTACTTGCCCTTCGTAAGGCTCACCCTTCGCCTCCGCATGAACAGCTCTAGCTAACAAATCTAATTCATTATCATCTAACTGAATTCTCGCTTTTTGATCTTCTTTTGCTTGTAAATCATCTTTTAACTTGATCGATTTCTCTTTTTGTAAGTTATAACTGACCAGCAAAATGACAAAAATTATTATCATTCCTATAAAAAACATCAGCTTGCGATTTATAATCATATAAAACCTCCTAAATCATAGAAATATCTACATTTCAAGCAGGAAAACAATGACAAGTTATTGAAATTATTAGGGTATTTCTGGCCAAGGAGGATTCCTCTATAATGCATAAATTGTCGTTTTTTGCTGTACGAAGACCTATAACAATATCTGTACTCGTTATTATAGTCGTTTTATTTGGTATCATATCGTTACCTAGAATAGGCATAGATCTGTTGCCTAATTTAGATTATCCTGCAGCTGTGGTTGTGACGGCTTACCCGGGAGCTCACCCGGAAATGGTAGAAAAAGATGTCACTATACCAATTGAAAGTGCCTTGGCAGGAGTCAGTGGAATTAACCGCATTGATGCTTATAGCTCGGAATCTCTTTCTGCGATTATTGTTCAGCTAGATATGGATGTAGACATGCTGGAAATCTTAGAAAGAATCCGCTATGCACTTGCTCAAGTAACCCTGAGACTGCCTGCTGACGCTGAAGCACCGATAGTAGCTCGGATTGACCCCAATGACTTTCCCCTGATGATTATCGGTGTTAACAGTGACACGTTGACCGATCAACAAATTACAAGCCGTTTAGAAGAATTGCGTCCCCGTATTGAGCAAATCCAAGGAGTTGCAGAAGTTGGTTTATTAGGAGCTCGCACAGCTGAAATTCAAGTTATCTATGATCCATATAAACTAGATGAGTTAGGATTAAATCCTATACTACTCCAACAACTAATAACCTATCAAAATGTAGTAGTGCCTAGTGGTGCGATAACAGATGGTGATCTACGTTACAACTTACGGGTTGGCAATACTATTGAATCTATAGATGATTTAAGCAACCTAATAGTAGGGCAAAAAACAGTTCCTGGTCTATTAGGCTTAGGAGGATTATTGCCTTCGTTAGTTCACTTATCTGATATTGCTGAAATCAAAGAAACACTAACTACACCGCCTGGAATAACTAGACTTAACGGGGAAGATACCGTCTTATTAAGGATTAGTCGTCAGCCAGGTGCTAATACTGTACAAATCGCTAATCAAGTAAATAAAACTTTACAAGAATTGGCATTAGAAAATCCAGATCTGAACTTTATTACAATTGCTGACCAATCTATTTTCATTAAACAATCAGTTGAAAATCTAGCTTCTAGTGGTGTTTTAGGAGCAGTTTTAGCTTTAATAGTACTCTTTATCTTCTTACGCAATCTTCGCAGCGTACTGATTATTGGTCTATCAATTCCAATATCTATTATTGCCACATTTATCTTGCTTTTATTTGGTAATTTGAATCTCAACTTAATGTCTTTAGGCGGATTAGCTCTAGGTACTGGAATGTTGGTAGACTCCTCCATTGTCGTTTTAGAAAACATTTATCGCTATGTAATAAAAGGCGAAGACGCTGCTATTGCAGCCGAAAAAGGCAGTCGCGAAACTGCAACAGCAATTTTTGCCTCGACTGTGACTACATTAGTGGTCTTTTTACCAGTTATTTACATGCAAAGTATTGCTGGTGAAATTTTTAAAGAACTAGGTTTAACTGTTTCTTTTTCGTTATTTGCATCACTAATCGTCGCCTTAACTTTAGTACCAATGTTCTCGTCTCGACTATTTAGGAACCATAAACCTAATACCTTAGCTTCTAATGGTACTAGTTTAACCAAGATTCAAAAGGTCTATAAAAAGTTATTAGAGAAAGCTCTAGCACATAAAGGTGCAGTTCTTGGAGCAATTGTTATAGCACTCCTTGTAGCTGTCTTTATTTATCCTAACTTAGGAAGTGAGTTTTTACCTGAAATCGACGAAAATAATATATCATTAAAACTAACATTACCTCCCGGGGCATCCCGTGAGCAAACTAAAAATGTAATTGCTCAAATCGAAGAAAAGATTTTAGCAGTTCCAGAAGTTGTCTCTCTCGCTATTCAAGCTGGTGATCAAGGTTCTAATGATTTATTGTCGTTAATCAATAATGCAGATCTATATACAGCTGATTTACAAATTGGTTTAACTCCTAAAGGAGAACGCCAGCGCACTAGCAGTGAAATCGCTAAGGAAGTAAGACAAATTGCATTGGACAACAATGCTGTAAAAGCCATTATTCAAGGTTCAGCTAGTTATGGAGCAGCGGCAACAGTATTGACACCACAACTACAAATCAATGTCCGTGGTGATGATCTAGATACAATAAATGAAATTGCTGATCAAATCGTAAGCAGACTCGAAGCAAACCCAGGCTATATTCAAGTTGTGACTTCCCGGATCGAAGACGTCAACGATCTATTTTTACATGCTGATCCAGCCCGTAGTATTCTTGGGGGCTTAACAGCAGGTCAAGTCGGACTAGCAGTCCGCCAAGCAACTACTGGCTTAAAAGCTACAGATCTGCAAATCAATTCTATAACCACACCAGTTGTTTTAATGCCCAAAGGTGATCCGACTACTTTAAGCGGATTGATGGAATCAACGATTAGCTCCCCTATACCAGTCCCTGGTATGGAAGGCACTTTAGTTAGACTAGACCAAATTGTAGAAGAAGAATTACGAGCAAGTTCACCTTTACGTCACAGACGTGATCGACGCAATGCTGTAAACGTCATAGCGCAATTAGGTGATATTAACTTATTTACCGCGACAAATGAAGCATATCAAATAATTGATGACCTGAACTTACCGCCTGGTTATAGCGCTAAAATAGATGGACTTTCACAAGTAATCGAAGAGACTAAAAATGACTTGTATATAGCTATGGCTTTAGCCATTCTCTTAGTCTACCTAGTAATGTCAGCACAATTTGAATCCTTTTTACATCCTTTTGTAATTATGGTCACTGTGCCTTTAGCTGCTATCGGTGCTGTATTTAGCCTTTGGATAACAGGTCTGAAGCTAAGTATTACCGCCTTAATTGGATTAATTACCTTGATTGGAATTGTGGTAAATAACGCCATTGTATTAGTAGACTATATTAATGCCCGTCGCCGGGAAGGAGTTCCAATTCAAGAAGCCGTAATTGATGCAGCTTTAATTCGAATTAGGCCAATCTTGATGACCTCCTTAACTACTATCCTAGGTTTAATACCAATGGCTTTAGCAATTGGCGAAGGTAGCGAAATTACTGCTCCAATTGCTGTTACCTTAATTGGCGGATTAGTTACTTCGACTTTCTTAACCTTATTTGTAATACCAATTCTTTATTGTTTAATTTCTGCCTTAGGAAAACCATATAAGGCACCAGATGTGCCTGAACAGTAAAGAGTAAATACGAAACCCCTTAGGTTTTTGTTTTAAGACCTAAGGGGTTTAATATTGCCTAATCAGCGAATACTAATGCTGAGGTGGTCACTATGTTAAACTGGCTAAAAAAATATCGCCTAACAATTTTAGCATTCCTCATCTTATTCATGTTGCCTTTTGCCGTTGTATTGGCCAAAGGTTATAGCACAATCCGAGATTTTGAAAGAGAACGTCCATTAGAACGAGTAACTATCTTAGATCGGCATGGAGAAACGATCGGTGTCCTTGGAGAAAGTGGCAGATTTGTTCCCCTTGATCAAATTCCCGATGCCTTAAAAAATGCTGTCATTTCTGTGGAAGATAAAAGGTTTTACAGTCATTATGGATTTGATATCATCGGTATTTTCCGTTCCTTATTTGCTAATATACGAGCTGGGAAAATCGTGCAAGGTAGCAGTACCATCACACAACAATTAGCCAAAAATATGTTCTTACATCCTCGTAAAGTGTTAGCGCGCAAATTTGAAGAACTGGCATTATCTATTCTCTTAGAAACCAGATTCACCAAAGATGAAATCTTAGAAATGTATCTCAACTCTACATATTTTGGTGAAGGAGCTTGGGGCGTAGAAAATGCTGCTCGAACATTTTTTGGTAAATCAGTAACTGAACTTACTTTAGGAGAAAGTGCATTAATAGCTGGATTACCTCAAGCACCATCTGCTTATTCTCCATTTCAAAATCTAGAACGGGCTCTAAAACGTAGAGAAATTGTTCTAGACAGTATGGTGGAAGCAAAAAAGCTTGATGCTGCCACAGCTGAGCGAGTAAAAAATGAGCCAGTGCAACTACAAGAAGCAACAGGTGGTGTTGGCCGGTATTTTATAGATTGGGTAACCAATATTCTTATCAGGGAATTAGGGGAGTCCTCTGTTTTTTCCCGAGGAATAAGAGTGCACACTACTTTAGATTTAGAAATGCAACGAATTGCTGAGAAAGTTTTTACGAAGCAAGATAATCAAGGAGCTTTGGTAGCTATTGAACCAAAGAATGGATATATTGTTGCCTTAGTTGGCGGACGAAATTATAAAGAAAGTCAGTTTAATCGAGCAGTAATGGCGCGTAGACAGCCGGGTTCCGCCTTTAAACCCATATTATACGCTGCAGCTATCAAAGATAGGTGGCAACAAAATACCCTGGTAGAAGATATTCCTAGAGAGTATTCCGGCTATAAGCCTGAAAACTACCAAGATGCTTACTGGGGTCCAGTAACTATGAAGTTTGCTATTACCTTGTCCTTAAACAATGCAGCTGTTTGGACCTTAAATGAATTAGGATTAAACAAGATGTTTAACTTTGCCAAGCAGCTTGAAATACCTTTAGTAAACGAAGATCGAAATCTAGCCCTTGCCTTAGGAGGATTAACGGAAGGGGTGTCTCCTTTACAGCTTACCTCTGCTTTCGTTCCCTTTGCTAACGGAGGAGTCTTTTATTCACCAAACCCAATTATTCGAGTGGTGGATATTGATGGCAATATTTTAATTGATAACGAACCCAAAGGCAAGGATGTTTTTACACCGCAGCAAGCCTATTTAATTACTGATATGCTGCAAGCGGTAATGACTGATGGTACAGGTAAAAGAATTCCAGTGGAACAACCTGTTGCGGGAAAAACCGGAACTACCAATGGAAATGTTGATTTATGGTTTGTTGGCTACACACCAGATATTGTAGTCGGAGTATACATTGGTAATGATGATCGTAAACCGGTAGAAGGATTTGGTGGGACTGTAGCTGGTCCAATATTCGCAGATTTTGTTAATCAAGCGATTAAAGAGCCTTCAGTAGAAGAATTTCCAGTACCGGAAAATATCGTTACTGATATTCAAATTGATATCTTTACTGGTTTGTTAGCTACCGATCGTTGTGAATATACTGAATTAGAAAGCTTTATTAAAGGCACTGAGCCTACTCGTTGGGCTGATTGTGCACGTCCACAGGTTAATCGCACTATACCAAAGTTAACGCCAGAACAAAACCCACCACCAATTGAACCGACACCTGAACTACCTGAGGAAGAAGTAGTTCCAGGAGAGCCTTTTGAAGAAGAACAGCCTATTCAACCTGAAGAACCTGTGGAACCAGAACCTGAACCAACTCCAGAGCCAATCGAGCCCGAGCCAATACAACCTATCGAACCAGAACCTCAACCAGAGCCCAGTCCTCCTACTGAGGAACCTGGGCCTGTGCCTATTGAACCCGAGCCACAGCCTACTGAGCCAGAAACACCTGTAGAGCCAGTACAACCATCTCCTACCGAACCAGAACCAGAACAACCTTTTCAACCTGAACCAGCTGTGTCGGAGGAAGAATTGGAACAAAATCCGAATCAATAAAAAACCCCTGTACCAATAAGGTATAGGGGTTTTGGATTCATTACAATTATCGTTTTGAAAATTGAGGCGCTTTTCTTGCCTTTTTCAAACCGTATTTCTTTCTTTCTTTCATGCGTGCGTCGCGAGTTAAGTATCCAGCACGTTTTAATGTTGGACGTAACTCACCATCAACTTCTAATAATGCTCTAGCAATTCCACCTCTAATAGCTCCGGCTTGGCCAGCTAAGCCACCGCCATGTACATTTACTAAAACATCATATTTACCTTCTGTATTTGTAAGTACTAAAGCCTGCTTAGCAATAGTTACTAATACTGGGCGGCCAAAGTACTCTTCAATATCTTTACCATTAATTATGAACTTACCGTTGCCTGGTAACAAACGTACCCGAGCCACAGAGGTTTTTCTCCGTCCGGTGCCATAATATGTTTCAGTCTTTGTTACTGCACTCATTATTAAGCCTCCTCCCTTAGATATCTAGCATCTCAGGCTGTTGAGCTTGATGTGGATGCTCACTACCAGCATAAACTCTTAGTTTCTTGAACATTTTTCGACCTAAGCGGTTATTTGGTAACATTCCTTTAATAGCAAGCTTTAATACTTGCTCAGGACGATTACCACTGAGGATTTCACCTGCAGTACGAACTTTTAGGCCACCGACCCAACCACTGTGACGATAGTATTTCTTATCTTGTAGCTTGCGTCCAGTTAACTTAATTTTTTCAGCGTTAATAATAATTACATGATCGCCAGTATCTACATGGGGAGTATAGGTAGGCTTATGTTTACCCCTCAAAATACTAGCAACTTGACTAGCTAATCGTCCTAATGTTTTATCTGTTGCATCAACTACATACCATTTACGCTCCACTGTTTCAGGAGTTGCGAAATAAGTTTTCATAGGTATTTCCCCCCTTATAATGCTAATCCAATAATGTATACACACCTTATTCTGGAATTGAACGGGGCGGGACAATTCCTAACTAAGGAGGTTTACTTCAAAATTCACCAACTATAATTTTAATAGAGAAAATCAGTTCTGTCAAGTGTTTTCCTCATACCAAACCTGCTCTAAAAACAGGCCTTGAGGTGGTGCTGTAATCCCCGCTAGAGATCGGCTTCGAGAATCTAATAACTCTTTAATTGATTCGGGTTTCCTTCTGCCCATTCCCACTTCAACCAAAGTACCCACCAGATTGCGAACCATCTTATACAAGAATCCATTGCCTATAAACTCTAACTTAACAAGTCTTTCCTCTTGAATTAAATTAAAATTATAAATGGTTCTCACAGTCGATGATACACTGCCACCACTAGCAGTGAATGCAGCAAAATCATGGGTGCCTTCTAAGTGTGTACCAGCTTTATACATAGCCTTTACGTCTAGTTCTGATTCAATACACCAAGCATAATTACGATAAAAAGCTGTGCCTTGCCTAGCTAAATATAACTGATAAAAATATTTTTTCTTTTTAGCATCAAACCTGGCATGAAAATCATTTGGAACTACTTCTGCCGTTAATACTCGAATATCCTGCGGTAACACACTGTTCAAGGCTTTGGGAATTCGTTCGACAGGAACAGAAAACTTAGTACTAGTAAAGTTAATAACTTGAGCTAAAGCATGTACACCAGTGTCCGTTCTACCCGAGGCAATTACTCTAACTGGTTCTCCAGCTAACATGGAGATCGCCGATTCCAAACATGCTTGGATGGTTGGCAAATCCCCTTGGATTTGGTATCCATGATAACAGCTGCCATCATATTCCACAGTCAATTTATAATTACTCATTTCCGGCACCTTAAAAATAAATACTTACCACAACTACATAGACGAAGGTTAAAGTTAACACAAGCCCATCAACTTTACTAAACTTTAGTTCCCTAAACTTAGTTCTTCCTTCGCCTCCACGATAACCTCTAGCTTCCATAGCAATGGCTAAATCATCTGCACGGCGAAAGGCACTAACAAATAATGGCACTAAAATGGGAATTAAGCTTTTCGCTCTTTGAATTATATTACCACTTTCAAAATCAGCACCACGAGCCATTTGCGCTTTCATAATCTTATCAATTTCCTCTAGTAAAGTTGGAATAAAGCGCAGAGCAATAGTCATCATCATTGCTAACTCATGGGCTGGAACACCAATTTTTCTGCCAGGCTTTAATAAGCTCTCAATCCCGTCTGTTAACATTATTGGGGAAGTCGTTAATGTCAGGATTGAGGTGCCCATAACTAATAGCACCAAACGGGAGCCCATCATCAAACCGCGAACTAATCCCTCAACAGTAACCTTTAGAAACCAAATCTGAAATATTACTCGACCTTCAGTCATAAATAAATGCAATGATAGGGTTAGAATAATAATCACCAGCAATGGTTTTATCCCACGTAAGATAAACTTTAGTGGAATTCTAGAAAAATAAATTGCTGCAAAGATTAACAAGGCTGCTAACCCATAACCTACAAAAGAATCAACTAAGAATAATAGCACAATAAATAGAAAGGTTGCTAAAATTTTCGTTCTGGGATCTAAACGATGTAAGAGGGACTCTCCAGGTATATACTGTCCAATCGTTATGTTTCTAAGCATAGCCATTTTTCTTCGTCTCCAATAATCTTACTATTTCTTCTTCCGCATCCTCAAGGGTAAACAAATCTGGTCGTACAGCACAACCTTTAGCCTGTAAGGTGCGCAACAGTTTTGTTACCTGAGGTACTCCCAAACCAATTTGCTCTAAATAATCAGCCTGCTCAAAAACTTCATTTGGTGTTCCCACTAACACTATTGAACCTTGCTCCATAACCACTAATTTTGTTGCCAAACGCGCAATATCTTCCATGCTATGAGTAACTAAGATTACTGTAGTCTTTTCCGCTTGATGAATCCTTGATATTTGATCTAAGATTTCATCACGTCCACGAGGATCTAATCCAGCTGTTGGTTCGTCTAAAATTAGAATTTCCGGTTTCATAGCTAATACACCAGCAATTGCTACTCGGCGTTTTTGACCACCAGATAACTCAAATGGAGACCGATCTTTTAATTGCTGATAATCTAAGTCGACCTTTGCTAATCCTTCCCTAACTCGCTGTTCAACCTCTTCCTCTGATACTCCTAAGTTCCTTGGACCAAAGGCTACATCCTCATAGACAGTTTCACCAAACAACTGATGCTCTGGATACTGAAAAACCATACCTACTTTTTGTCTTACTGTCTTTAAACTAATTTCTTTGCTATGAATATCAACGTCGTCAATGTAAATTTTGCCTGAGCTAGGTTTAATCAGTCCATTTAAATGTTGAACAAGGGTGGATTTGCCAGAACCGGTGTGGCCAATAAGACCAAGAAACTCACCTTTCTCAATGTCCAACGAGATATTCTTTAACGCTTGTTTCTCTGTAGGCATACCAATGTTGTAAGTATATGAAACTTGTTCTATTCTGATTGACATAACAAACCCACCATCTCCTCAATGCTCAATACATCACTGGGCATAAAGTCATACCCTCTGTTTCGCAAACGAGCTGCTAATGCTGTAACCTGAGGCACATCAAGACGCAATTTATATAATAAATCTACTTGAGAAAATACCTGCCTTGGTGTTCCTGTAAGAGCGATTTGACCTTCTTCCATTACAATAATTCGATCAGCAACGATTGCTTCTTCCATGGCATGAGTAATATATATGATTGTAATGCCTTCTTTTTTATTGAGTGTTAAAACTGTTTCTAAAACCTCTTGCCGGCCTACTGGATCCAACATGGCTGTTGGCTCATCTAAGACAATACACTCTGGCCGCATAGCGATCATTCCTGCAATAGCAACCCTTTGTTTTTGTCCACCAGATAATTGATGTGGAGAATGTAGCCGATACTCACTCATCCCCACCTCAGCTAAAGCTTCAGCCACCCGTTGTTGGATTTCAACTGAAGGGATTCCGAGGTTTTCTGGACCAAAGGCTACATCTTCTTCAACAGTAGTGGCTACCAATTGATTATCTGGGTTTTGGAATACCATACCTACTTTTTGCCGAACTTCCCAGGTTCTCGTGAGATCCGCAGTATCGATACCGTCAACAATTACCTGACCAGAACTGGGCAACAATAACCCATTTAAGTGTTTAGCTAGCGTAGATTTACCGGATCCATTATGTCCTAGAATAGCTACAAATTCGCCTCTATTTACTTCTAAATTGATGCCCTTTAATGCTTTCCACTCCCGCTCAGAGCCTTCAGCATAAATATGGGTAAGATCTTTCACTACAATTAAAGGACTAGCCACAAAAATCACCACCACTAACAGAGAACGCAGAGGTAATACCTCTGCGACCTGCAACTATACTCGGAATCTGCTCTTAGTACTGTGATATTTTTATACCCATTCAATGATAGCCATTGGCGCCGCATCTCCACGACGTGGCCCAGTTTTTATAATCCTAGTGTAACCACCATTCCGATCCTCGTACTTAGGAGCGATTTCATCAAATAAACGTTTAACTGCCTCTGGTTGTATAAGGAATGCAGCTGCCTGTCGCCGAGCGTGAAGATCACCACGTTTACCTAAAGTAACCATTTTGTCTGCTAAAGGCTTAATAGCCTTAGCCTTTGCTTCGGTAGTTTCGATTCGCCCATGAAGCACCAAAGAAGTTACTTGGTTTCGAAGCAAGGCTCTTCGATGACTAGCAGTGCGACCTAATTTTCTCATTCTCATCTATCATTCACCTGCCCTATTCATCAGATTCCCGTAACGAGAGCCCTAATGCTGCAAGTTTTTCTTTAATCTCTTGGAGAGATTTCTTACCAAGATTTCGGACTTTCATAATGTCTTCTTCAGTCTTACGAGTTAGTTCTTCTAATGTATTAATACCAGCTCGTTTCAAACAATTATAGGAACGAACAGACAGATCTAACTCTTCAACTGTCATTTCCATCAAGCGATCGATAGCTTCTTCCTCTTTTTCAACCATGATCTCAACATTTCCAGCGTCCTCAGTAAGATCAGTAAATAGCTTCAAATGCTCTACTAAAATTTTTGCAGCTAAACTCAATGCGTCATCGGGTGAAATTGTTTTATTCGTCCATATTTCTAAAGTTAATTTATCATAGTCTGTAACCTGTCCAACACGGGTATTTTCTACTTTGAAATTAACTTTAGTTACTGGAGTAAAAATCGAATCCATAGGAATAACCCCAATGGGTTGATTAGGCAGCTTATTCTTTTCTGCTGGAACATAGCCTCTGCCCTTGGCTACGGTAATATCCATATTTAATGTTGCATTTGATTCTAACGTTGCAATATATAGATCTGGATTTAGAACCTCAACATCTGAACCAGTTATAATGTCCTTTGCGTAA
Source organism: Bacillota bacterium (assembly GCA_012521185.1). Classification (GTDB taxonomy): domain Bacteria; phylum Bacillota; class Limnochordia; order Darwinibacteriales; family DTU012; genus JAAYMV01. The sequence continues at coordinate 14,670 of JAAYMV010000076.1, read as the reverse complement.
ATAGGACCTTCCTGATTGGCCTCGATTCTTACTGTTACAGGGTCATCACCATGAATCTTAACTAATAAGTTTTTAAGATTCAAAACGATTTCCACTGTATCTTCAACTACCCCAGGTATGGTAGAAAACTCATGTAATACACCTTCGATTTGTACAGACGTTACCGCTGTACCGGGCAGCGAGGATAAGAGAATACGTCTTAAGCTATTACCAAGCGTAATCCCATATCCTCGTTCCAAAGGCTCAACTACAAACCTACCGTAACTATCGGTTAAATCAAGCTGTTCGATTTTTGGTTTTTCTATTTCAATCATTACCAAAAACACCCTCCTTCTCGAATGCACGTTTACGCAGCTACAGTTTGAATTTCTGTAGCGTTAGGACTCGAACCTTTTGAGGGTATAAGGGTTGGATACCTATTATCTGGAGTAGAACTCTACGATTAGATGCTCTTCTACAGGAATATCAACTTGCTCCCTTGAAGGCAATGCCTTAACTCGTCCCTCTAATTTCTCCGCATCAAACTCCAACCACTCAGGAGTACCTCTTCCGGAAGCATCTTCAACATTTTGCTTAATAAGCTCAATGTTCCGAGAAGATTCCCTCACGCTAATAACGTCACCAGCTTTTAACAAGTAAGATGGGATATCCACCTTATTACCATTTACAGCAATATGCCCATGCATTACTAACTGACGAGCTTGAGCTCTAGAAGAGCCTAATCCTAGACGGTGAACAACATTGTCCAAACGAGATTCTAGAGTTTGAATCAGAATTTCACCTGTAATACCTCTTTTGCGTGCTGCTTCTGCATAATAGTTTTCTAGTTGTCGTTCAGTTACACCATAGATTCGACGTAATCTTTGTTTCATCCGAAGCTGTAAACCATATTCGGATTGTTTTTTACGGTTTTGACCATGTTGGCCAGGTGCATAAGCACGACGATCAATAGCACACTTGTTAGTGTAGCAACGATCTCCTTTTAAATAAAGTTTCTCACCTTCACGTCTGCATAGGCGACAAACAGGTCCAATATATCTTGACATCTTCTTTTTTCACCTCCATCCTGGTCACACACGACGGCGTTTTGGTGGACGACAACCATTGTGTGGAACCGGCGTAACATCCTTAATTACATTTACATCTATACCAGCGCTTTGTAATGAGCGAATAGCGGCTTCACGACCCGCTCCTGGCCCTTTTACATACACACGTACTTCCCGTACTCCATGTTCCATTGCTTCTTTTGCTGCACTTTCAGCAGCCATACCAGCAGCAAATGGAGTGCCTTTTCGCGAACCTTTAAAACCCATATTCCCTGCACTAGCCCAAGAAATTACGTTTCCTTGAAGATCGCTAATGGTTACAATAGTATTATTGAAAGTAGAACGAATATGAGCAATACCGCTTTGAATATTTTTCCGTTCGCGTCTGCGGGTACGTTGTCCCTTACGAGGCTTTGCCATTAATTAATTCCTCCTCTCACTACTATCTCTTTTTACCTGCCACTCGTTTTGGTCCCTTACGAGTCCGGGCATTAGTTTTAGTTCTTTGACCACGAACCGGTAACCCACGACGGTGTCTTAAACCGCGGTAGCAACCAATATCCCGAAGTCGTTTAATGTTCATATTAATCTCTCTACGCAAGTCACCTTCAACAACAAATTGTCGCTCGATGACTTCCCGCAGACGTTGTTCCTCATCTTCAGTTAAATCGCTAACTCGTGTATCAGGATTGATTCCACAAATTTCTAAGATTTTTTTAGAACTGGAACGTCCGATACCGAATATATACGTTAAGCCAATTTCAATACGCTTATCACGTGGTAAATCTACACCAGCAATTCTTGCCATCTAACCAAACACCCCCTTGAATTAGGATTTTATCCTTGTCTTTGTTTATGCTTAGGGTTTTCGCAAATAACCATTACCCGGCCTTTACGGCGGATAACTTTACACTTCTCACAAATCGGCTTCACAGAAGGTCTTACCTTCATTTTAATCCCCCTTTAGCCGCGACTATTTTTTACGATACGTTATTCTTCCGCGGGTCAAATCATAAGGTGATAACTCAACAGTCACCTTGTCTCCCGGTAAAATCCGAATAAAATGCATTCGCATTTTCCCTGAAATATGGGCGAGTACTTTATGACCATTTTCTAACTCAACTCGAAACATCGCGTTCGGAAGTGGTTCAACAACAGTGCCTTCTACTTCAATCACATCATCTTTAGCCATTGTTAGACGAACCCTCCTCTCGTTTCTCCGTCATCGCAATTAACGATGCTAAATTCATCCTTATTTGCTGATTGGTAACTTTTCTTTTTGCTTTAATTGCTTCAGCGATTTCGGCAGCTTTTACTGGATGAGCTACTAAATGCTTGATGTTCTTCTTCTTTGGCTTGGAAATCTTTCGTGTTTTACCATCAGCTACCAGAACAAAGTTGTCATCAAGTAATTCTACGACCAAGTATTTACGCCGCCAATCTCGTCCTGCTTTAGAAGAGACTAACTGGCCAATTTCCAAACCCATAATACCACTCCTATAGCACGGTTAAAATTTCCGGGCCATTTTCAGTAATTGCGATCGTGTGCTCAAAATGAGCTGACAAACTATTGTCAACGGTAACTACTGTCCAGTCATCCTCCAGGATTTCAACATGGTAGCTACCTGCATTAACCATTGGCTCAATCGCTAAAGTCATTCCTTCCTTTAACCTTGGGCCTCTTCCTGCAATACCAAAATTGGGTATTTGGGGCGCCTCATGCATTTTTCGGCCAATTCCATGACCAACAAAATCACGAACCACTGAAAAACCATTTTCCTCAACGACTGTCTGAATCCGGTTAGAAATATCTGATAGTCGGTTGCCTACCTTAGCCTGCTCAATTCCTGCGTACAAAGCTGCCTCAGTAACTTGTAACAATCTTTGCGCCTCAGAACTGATCTCGCCCACAGGATAAGTCCAAGCAGAATCTCCACAGAAGCCTTCAACGAAAGCTCCAATATCAACTCCGACAATCCAACCTTCTTCCAAAACTACATCATTAGGAATCCCGTGTACCACAACATTGTTGATAGAAGCACAGATCGAAGCCGGATATCCCTGGTATCCTTTAAAAGCAGGGATCCCCTGCTCTTTAAGGATCAGCTCTTCAACAATTTGATCTAAATATCTAGTGGTTATACCTGGTCGAATATTTTCTGCTACTAATTGATGACATCTGGCTACTAGTCGTCCTGCTTTACGCATAGACTCTATTTCATCTTTTGATTTCAAAATGATCATAATACTTCACCTTGGTGACCCGGGGACAAAAGTTTAGCTGTTAAAGCATCAACTTCTGCAAATACTTCATTTATATCCCGTTCTCCATTTATACTTATTAATTTACCAGCTTGCGCATAATAATGAACTACCGGATGGGTTTGTTCCATATAGACTTTCAAGCGCGCCGAAGCTGTTTCAATATTATCATCAGTACGTTGATACAACTTTCCACCACATTTATCACATACGCCTTCAACAGCAGTTTCTTTGTGCATCAAATTGTACACCATACCACACTCACTACACTCGCGCCGCTGTGAAATTCGGCGAAGTGCTTCCTCTTCCGAAATACGGATCTCAAGAGCATAATCAATCTCAATGGATTTATCTGATAATGATTTATCCAAACTAATAGCTTGTTGTACAGTGCGCGGAAATCCATCTAAGATCCAGCCTTTTTGACAATCATCTTCAGCTACTCTTTGTTGAACCATTTCTATAACGTATTCATCAGGAATAAGTTTTCCAGCTGTTGTATATTGTTTAACAAGTTCCCCTAGCTCGGAACCAGAATCAATAATCGACCGAATCATATTACCTGTGGAAATGTGGGGAATGCCATATTTCTTGGATATTCGCTCGCCCTGGGTGCCTTTACCAGCTCCAGGTAAACCGAGCAAGACCACTCGCATAGCTCCTCCCCCTTATTACTTCAAGAAACCTTCATAATGCCTTAATAATAGATGTGACTCAATTTGTTTCATTGTATCTAATGCTACACCTACCATAATGATCAGACCAGTTCCTCCAAAGTTCAAAATAGTCTCTGGAATTCTAGTAACTAATGCCATTAAATAAGGGGTTAGTGCAATGAATGCTAAGAAAAATGCCCCTGGCAATGTAATTCTGGTCATAACTCTTTCCAAATACTCAGCCGTAGGACGTCCTGGGCGTAATCCTGGAATAAATCCTCCATTTTTCCGCATGTTATCAGCGATATCTTGCGGATTAAAGGTTACTGCTGTATAGAAGTAGGTAAAGAAAATTACCATTACAGCATATAGGAAATTATACCCAAATGTGCCATACCCTATCCAACGATTAATTCCACCAACTGCAGGTATGAACTGAGCTAGAGTAAGTGGAAATGTTAGAACAGACGAAGCAAAGATTACAGGAATTACTCCGGCCTGATTCACTTTTAACGGAATATGAGTTGATTGACCACCATACATTCTGCGGCCAACTACTCTTTTCGCATACTGTACTGGGATGCGGCGTTGTCCTTCTTGAACAAGAACAATACCGGCAATAACAATTACAGCCAGCACTAGATAAATCAATAGGCTCCACAAAGTAATGCCACCTTCACCTAGTGCCCGGTAAGCATTTATCACATCTGTTGGTAGTTTGGCAACGATACCAGTAAAGATGATTAAAGAAATACCGTTACCAATCCCTTTTTCAGAGATTTTTTCTCCTACCCACATCAAAAATGCTGTTCCTGCTGTTAAAGTAACCATAATCAAAATTAAACTGAATGCGTTGGGGTTCGCAATTACTCCCCAGCTTCTTGCCATCATGGTAATGGAAAAGGCTTGGACTAAACCTAATACCACTGTACCATATCTGGTATACTTAGCAATAATTTTGCTTCCCTCGGGACCCTCTTTAGCTAATTCTTCTAAACGGGGTATGATAATGGTCAGCAATTGTAAGATAATTGATGACGTAATATAAGGGTTGACACCCATGGCAAAAATCGTAAACCGACCTAAAGCTCCACCAGTAAATAAATCTAGGAAACCGAAGATATTACCTCCGTCAACTCCAAGCTGTTGAGCTAGGCCTACTGCATCAACCCCTGGAACAGGTACAAAAGAACCTATTCTAATTACAGCTAACATCCCAAGTGTATACAAAATTTTCTTCCGTAGGTCAGGAATCCGCAGCGCGTTTCTAAATGCTTCGAGCAACTAGATCACCTCTACTTTGCCGCCGGCTTCCTCAATCTTGGCAGCCGCTGATTTTGAAAAACCATGTGCTTGAACAGTTAAAGCATGCTTAATCTCTCCGTTGCCGAGAACCTTCACACCGTCATTTAGTTTTTTAACTAACCCGGATTCTTGCAACAATTGGGGAGTTACAACAGTACCAGGTGCGAAACGATTTAAATCCTCAAGATTTACTTCTGCATATACTTTTTGGAAAATATTAGTAAATCCTCGTTTCGGTAAACGACGTTGTAATGGTGTTTGACCACCTTCAAAGTGTGGTCCTTTTACTCCACCGGAACGCGCTTTTTGCCCTTTATGTCCTTTGCCGGCTGTTTTGCCCAGACCTGAGCCAATTCCTCTACCTACTCTTTTACGGTTCGTTCTGCTGCCTGGTGCTGGTTTTAATTCATGGATCCTCACACCTACACCCCCTTGCCTAATTAACTTCCTCAACTTCCACCAAATGCTTAACCTTAAAGATCATTCCTCTGATAGAAGGATGATCTTCTTTAATAACATAAGAGTTTAGCTTACTTAATCCTAAGGCCTTAATTGTATTCTTTTGGTCCTCTGAGTAGCCAATTGCACTCTTTTTATACGTTATTTTCAACTTAGCCACTAGTAACCGCCTCCTAACCTAAAATTTCTGAAGCATCAATTCCGCGGAGACGAGAAACTTCTTCAACACTTTTTAATGACTCTAACCCTTTAATTGTAGCCCGAACCACGTTAATTGGGTTAGATGAGCCAAGGGACTTAGTTAATATATCCCTAACTCCTGCTAATTCTAAAACAGCACGAACAGGTCCACCAGCAATAACACCAGTACCTTCAGAAGCTGGTTTAATAAATACCTGAGCTCCGCTAAATCTTTCGTTTACTTCGTGTGGAATTGTTGTTCCTACTAATGGAACTTCAATTAAATTCTTTTTCGCATCATCAACTGCTTTGCGAATAGCATCGGAAATCTCTTTAGCCTTACCAAGACCTGCTCCGACTTTACCATTTCTGTCTCCAACAACAACTAATGCACTAAACGAACGAGAACGACCACCTTTTACGGTTTTCGATACAGGATTGATACTAACAAGTCTTTCTTCTAGCTCCAATCCACTGGCATTAATACGTTTCGCCAAGCCTATTTCCCCCCTTGCAAACTAAAATTCTAATCCGCCTTCACGAGCACCATCTGCTAATGCAGCTACTCTACCATGATAGAGGTTTCCGCCACGATCATATACAACTTTTGTAATACCTGCTTCTAAAGCACGTTTAGCAAGCAGTAAGCCTACTTCTTTAGCAGCATTAACATCTTTAGTACTAGATAATTTGCTGCGTAGTTCTGGCTCTACAGTAGATGCAGCAACAAGCGTTCTTCCTGCTGTATCATCAATGATCTGAGCGTGCATATGATTTAAACTACGATAGACACTTAAGCGAGGGCGCTCTGGAGTTCCGTATACTTTATTTCTTAACCTAATATGACGGCGTTTACGTGCTTCTCGCCGGCTCAATTTGGCCATCTAACTCACCCCACCTCTAAAACTAATTACTAACTGGTTATCTATCTACCAGTCTTACCAGCTTTTCTAATTACGCGCTCACCTTCGTAACGAATACCTTTACCTAGATAAGGCTCAGGTGGACGAACGTTGCGAATGTTAGCCGCTAATTGACCTACAGCTTCTTTATCGGCACCTCTAACAGTAATTTTAGTCGGTGCAGGAACATCAATTTCGAGACCTTCCTGCGGTGTAATTACAACAGGATGTGAATAACCCATTGTTAAAACAAGGTCATTACCTTGTTTTGCAGCCCTATATCCTACACCGATGATTTCCAAGTTACGTTGGTAACCATTAGTAACGCCTTCAACCATATTGGCGATTAAGGTACGGGTAAGACCATGTAGAGACCGGTGTTCTTTATTGTCAGAAGGACGCGTTACTGTTACTGACCCATCTTTGATTTCGATAATCATATCAGGATGAAGTTCTCTGACCAGTGTACCTTTAGGTCCCTTTACTGTGATTGTATTATCTTGCAAGGTGACCTCTACACCTTGTGGGATTTCAATGGGCATTTTTCCGATTCGAGACATGTTTTTCCCCCCTTACCATACGTAGCAAATAACTTCTCCGCCAATATTGTTTTGGCGCGCTGCTTTATCAGACATAACTCCTTGAGAAGTCGATAGAATCGCAATACCTAAACCGCCTAATACGCGCGGTATTTCTTCTTTTTTAGCATAAACCCGTAAACCAGGCTTACTAATACGTTTAATTCCAGATATAACTCTCTCTTTATGCGGACCATACTTTAAATAAATCCGCAATGTTCCTTGTTTACCATCTTCAATGAATTTGTAATCTCGAATAAAGCCTTCCTCTTTAAGAATTCGAGCAAGTTCTACCTTTAACTTCGAACCTGGCACATCAACTGATTCATGCCTTACCGAACTTGCATTTCTTATACGAGTGAGCATATCCGCAACTGGGTCAGTTAAAACCATGCGGGAACCTCCTTTCAACCATCGGGCTCAACACATTACCAACTTGATTTTGTAACACCCGGAATTTCTCCTCGATGAGCTAAATTCCGGAAACAAACACGACATAATTGAAAACGTCGCATATATCCCCGTGGACGTCCACATACTCTACAGCGATTTACTTTGCGTGTAGAAAACTTAGGACTTCTTTGGGCTTTAATAATCATGGACTTTTTCGCCACGATATCTCTCCTTTCACGTTCTAAACGGAATACCCAACTGCTTTAAAAGCTCGAATCCTTCTTCGTCAGTCTTAGCAGTAGTAGTAATTGTAACCTCTAAGCCACGTACTTTATCGATTTGATCATAATCGATTTCTGGGAAAATCAGTTGTTCGGTTACACCAAAGCTATAGTTTCCATGACCGTCGAAGGATTTTGGATTAAGCCCTCTAAAATCTCTTACACGTGGTAAACTGATACTAATCAATCTATCTAAGAATTCGTACATTCTATCGTCGCGCAAGGTAACTTTACAACCAATTGCCATGCCTGCACGTAGTTTGAAAGCTGCGATAGATTTTTTAGCTCTAGTAATAACAGCCTTTTGCCCTGTAATTGTTTCTAAATCTCTAACAGCTGCTTCTAAAGCTTTGGGATCACCAACTGCCTCTCCAACACCTATATTAACGACTACTTTTTCGATTTTCGGAACCTGCATCACATTAGCGTAATTAAATCGCTCTTTGAGGGCAGGCACCACTTCGTTTCTATATTTCTCTTTGAGTCGTGCCATAAACTACTCCCCCTTTCTGTGTAACTCAACCTAATCTATTGCCTTACCGCAACGTTTGCATTTACGAGATACTTCTCCATTTGCACTCCGCTCTCGGGCTACACGTGTGGCTTCTTTACAACTAGGACATACTAACGCAACATTAGATGCATCAATCGGACCTGGTCGCTCAATAATACCACCCTGAGGATTAGTTTGAGTAGGACGAGCGTGCTTTTTCTGGATATTTACACCATCAACGACCACTTTGCCGGCTTTTGGTCTCACTTCGAGAACATTGCCTCTCTTACCGCGGTCATCGCCTGTAAGAATTTGCACTTGGTCACCGCGTTTAACATGGATTTTTGCCATGCTTCATCCTCCTTTCTATCTTAAAGAACCTCAGGAGCTAGAGAAATAATTTTCATAAATTGCTTTTCTCTTAGTTCTCTAGCTACCGGACCGAAGATCCGGGTGCCTCTTGGGTTATTTTGATCATTAATAATTACCGCTGCATTCTCGTCGAATCGAATAAATGAGCCATCGGGTCGACGTGTTTCTTTGCGGGTACGTACAATTACTGCTTTAACAACATCACCTTTTTTAACTATGCCACCTGGACTTGCTTGCTTTACGGTGGCAACAATTACATCACCAATACGAGCATACCGTCGTTTAGATCCACCTAGTACTCTGATACAAAGTAGTTCTTTAGCACCAGTATTATCTGCAACCTTCAAACGACTTTCTTGTTGGATCATGATAGCTCCTCCTTCCCTTAAGTGGTTTTTAGGGTGTTTAGCGAGCCTTTTCGACGATTTCCATTACTCGCCACCGTTTATCTTTACTTAAGGGGCGAGTTTCCATAATTCGAACCCGGTCGCCTATCTTACATTCATTATTTTCATCATGAGCTTTTAATCTAGTTGTTTTTCTCATAATTTTACCATACAGAGAATGTCTAACCATTCTCTCTACAGCAACAACAACAGTTTTATCCATTTTATCGCTAACAACGACTCCAACTCGAGTTTTTCTTAGCGATCTCTCAGTTCCTGTCATGCGTGCTCCTCCATTCCTTATCACTAAGGGCTAAGCTCGCTTGATGTTGAGTACTCTTTCCCTCATTAGAGTCTTAACGCGTGCAATATCTTTGCGCACTTCTTTAATTCTCATTGGGTTATCTAACTGACCTGTGGCCAGCTGGAAACGAAGGTTAAAGAGTTCCTCTTTAAAATCAGCAAGCTTTTGTTCTAATTCCTCTGTGGATAATTCCCGCAATTCCTTAGCCTTCATGTGCATCACCACCTGCCATATCCCTAGATACGAACTTGCACTTAATCGGCAATTTATGAGCTGCAAGTCTCATGGCTTCACGAGCTACTTCTTCATTTACACCTGCTAACTCAAACATAATTCTACCAGGCTTAACTACTGCAACCCAATGCTCTGGACTTCCTTTACCGGAACCCATACGCGTTTCTGCGGGTTTTTGAGTAACTGGTTTATCTGGGAAAATTCTAATCCATACTTTCCCACCACGTCTAATATATCGAGTCATAGCAATCCGCGCTGCTTCAATCTGCTTATTCGTTATCCATCCTGGTTCTAATGCTAACAAACCGTATTCGCCAAAATCGATTTGTGAACCGCGAATAGCTTTACCGGTCATCCGACCACGATGGACTTTCCGATGCTTAACACGTCTTGGTACTAGCATCTTATTCGCTCCCTTCAGCCTGTTTCTTTCCAGCTACCTCAGGAAGAACCTCTCCCTTGTAAATCCATACTTTAACGCCGATTTTCCCGAATGTAGTATCTGCTTCGGCAAAACCATAGTCAATATCCGCTCTTAAAGTGTGTAAAGGAACATTACCTTCTGGATTCCATTCGGTTCGAGCAATTTCTGCGCCGCCTAACCGGCCTGAAACAGCTACTTTAATTCCTTTAGCTCCAAGTCTTAAGGTTCTTTGTTGAGCCTGACGCATTGCTCTTCTGAAAGAAACACGTTTTTCCAATTGAAATGCAATATTTTCAGCTACAAGTTGTGCATCCAATTCAGGTGTTTTAATTTCAACAATGTTAATTTGATATTGTTTTCCACTTAATTTCTCTAAGTCTTTCCGCAATTTATCTACTTCGGCGCCACCACGACCAATTACCATACCTGGTCGTGCAGTGTGAATAGTTACTTTACCACGATTAGCTGCCCGTTCAATCTCAATTTTGGAAACGCCAACTTGGTAAAAACGCTTTTTGATTATCTCGCGAATTTCCAAGTCTTCGTGGAGTAAATCTGCATATTCACGTTTGTTGGCATACCATCTACTATTCCAGTCTTTGATAACTCCAAGTCTAAACCCTATTGGGTGTACCTTTTGACCCACGCATCTATTCCTCCTTTTCCTGTAATACTACAGTGATATGGCTGGTACGCTTACGTATCCGGTCAGCCATACCCCGTGCTCTAGGTCTAACACGTTTCATAATTGGCCCCTGATCCACGTAGCATTCCGCCACATACAAGGAATCTGGATCCAAATCATAGTTGTTCTCAGCGTTGGCAATAGCACTATTCACTACTTTTTCAATAACTGATGCTGCTGCATTTGGTGTAAAGCGTAAAATGGCTAAGGCTTCACCAACGTCTTTATCACGGATTAAATCGATTACCGCCCGGGCTTTGCGAGGCGATATACGAATATAACGTGCAGTTGCTTTTGCTTTAACTTCCATTCCTAATCCCCCCATCTATCCTATCTACCCGAAGACCTTTCGCTTGCTGCGTGCCCACGGTATGTTCGGGTGGGAGCAAACTCGCCTAATTTATGACCAACCATTTCCTCGGTGATATAAATTGGTACATGTTTTCTACCGTCATGAACAGCAATCGTATGCCCTACCATATCAGGAAATATTGTGGAACGACGAGACCATGTTTTAATAACTTTTTTCTCACCAGTCTCGTTCATCTTAATAATTTTTTTCAAAAGATGTTCGTCTGCAAAAGGACCTTTCTTCAACGATCTACCCATACTTGCACCTCCTCATGGAGAATGTCCTTATTTCTTACGTCTTCTCACAATAAATTTATCACTTGGTTTTTTCTTACGAGTACGTGCACCCAGAGTTGGTTTACCCCAAGGAGTAACTGGTGAAGGTCTACCGATTGGTGATTTTCCTTCTCCACCACCGTGTGGGTGATCTACTGGGTTCATTACGACACCACGAACATGAGGTCGTTTATTTAAATGACGACTACGTCCAGCTTTTCCACTTACAATACCTTCATGCGCAATGTTACCAACTTGACCGATAGTAGCTCGGCAAGCTTCATGAACCATTCTAAACTCGCCTGAAGGTAATCTTAATGTTACATAGTTTCCGTCCTTAGCCATAATCTGAGCGGCAGCACCAGCTGAGCGAACCATTTGGCCGCCTCTACCAGCTTGAAGTTCTACGTTGTGAACTAATGTACCTGTTGGAATATTAGCTAAGGGTAGTGCATTACCAACTTTGATATCTGCTTCTGGACCAGACTCTACAAATTGTCCAACCTCTAAACCGACCGGTGCTAGGATATAACGTTTTTCGCCATCTGCATAGTGTAATAAAGCAATTCGTGCTGAGCGATTTGGGTCATACTCAATTGCTGCAACTTTAGCTGGTATGCCATCTTTATTACGCTTAAAGTCAATTAGGCGATAATTACGCTTATGTCCACCACCACGATGTCTTGACGTAATCCGACCTTGTGCATTACGTCCACCGGTTTTCTTTAAGGAAACCACTAATGACTTCTCCGGCTCCTTTTTAGTAATCTCTTCAAAAGATGCCACAATCATTCCGCGGCGGCCTGGAGAGGTCGGTTTGAATTTTTTAATAGCCATAGCTCCGTCCCTCCTTACAGTCCTTCAAAAACCTCGATACTGTGGCCGTCAGCTAAGGTTACGATGGCCTTTTTATAATCTGGCCTTCTTCCTTCATAACGCCCCATCCGGCGAATTTTACCTCGTACACGCACAGTATTCACTTTTTCTACTTTAACATTGAAGATTTCTTCTATGGCAGATTTGATTTGCGTTTTATTTGCTCTCAAATCAACCAAGAAAGTGTATTTATTCTCACTTGTCATTAAATCGGTGCTTTTCTCCGTAATCACTGGTCGCTTAATAATATCTCTAGCATCCATTAGGCAAGCACCTCCTCTAACTTAGCTACAGCATCTTGTGTAATAACAAGCTGCTCATGGTTGAGTACATCGTAAACATTGAGACCTACACTTTTAGCTAATAATGTATTTGGAATATTTCTAGCAGCTAACTCAATATTACGATCCCAATCAGCTAAAACCACCAATGGTTTTTTGCTAGCATTTAAAGCATTTAAAATTGCTACCATTTCTTTTGTTTTAGGTTCATTTAAGTTTAAATTATCTACTACAATAAATTTACCGTCACGAACTTTGGCAGACAGTGCGGACTTCAACGCAGCCCGGCGTGCCTTTTTAGGCATGCGATAAGAGTGGTTCCGTGGTGTTGGACCAAATACTACTCCTCCACCAACCCATAAAGGTGAACGGATACTTCCAACTCTTGCTCTACCCGTTCCTTTTTGCCTCCATGGCTTTCTACCGCCACCTCTTACTAAGGCTCTGTTTTTTGTGGCCACTGTACCTTGCCTGCGGTTGGCCTGTTGATTAACAACAACCTGATGCAATAAGCCTTCATTAACTTCTACACCAAAAATCGCATCATTAAGTTCGATATCGCCAACTTGCTTACCCTCTTGATTGAAAACGGCCACTTTCGGCATGATTGTAGCCTCCTCTCTTGCGATACTTTATTACTGTTTTACTGTATTTCGGACAATTACCATGCTACCTTTGACACCTGGTACTGCCCCTTTGACTAGCAATAAATTTCTTTCTGAATCAACTTTGACAATTTCTAAAGCTTGGATTGTGCGGCGTTTGCCACCCATTCTTCCAGCCATCTTTTTACCTTTAAATACTTTTGCAGGACCGACAGCTCCTAATGATCCTGGACCACGATGGTAATGAGAACCGTGTGACATTGGGCCTCGTCCAAATCCATGACGCTTAATTGGACCTTGGAAGCCCTTACCTTTACTAATTCCTGTAACATCAACTTTTTCACCTTCGGTGAAAATATCAACTTTTACTTCATCGCCAACATTCAACTTAGCAAAGTCTTCATCTTCGTTAAATCGAATTTCTCTTAGATAACGTTTTGGTTGAACCTTTGCTTTAGCGAAATGTCCTTTTAATGGTTTATTGAAAAGATTTTCTCTTTTTTCACCAAATCCAAGTTGTACAGAATTATATCCATCATTATCAGTAGTTTTTCTTTGAACAACGGTGCAGGGACCTGCTTCAATTACTGTCACAGGTATTAGTGAACCTTGCTCATCAAAAATTTGGGTCATACCCAGCTTCTTTCCTAAAATACCTTTGGCCATTCTTTGCACCCCCTAAAATATCACCCTGGCTAAAGTTAACTGCCTTGTTACTATAGACAATTAACTTTTCTAAGGCTTAGTCTTGAAGTTTAATTTCAATATCTACTCCAGCAGGTAAGTCCAAGCGCATTAATGCATCAACCGTTTTTGGGTTTGGTTCTAAAATGTCAATTAGACGCTTATGTGTCCGCATTTCAAATTGTTCACGTGAATCTTTGTGAACATGAACCGAACGCAAAACGGTAAAAACACTTTTATCAGTAGGTAAGGGGATTGGCCCAGAAACTGTGGCCCCGGTCCGTTTTGCTGTGTCAACGATTTTTTCCGCTGAACTATCTAAAATTTTATGATCAAATGCTTTTAAACGAATTCTGACTCTTTGTTTAGCCATTTTTATTGCCTCCCTTTCGCCCGATTAGCGGACATGCTCCATAGAAATTCCCCAAGCCAATTGGCAACCTTCTACTTCATCGCCCTGTATAACAGGGAAAAGAGACCCAGTGACAGGGTCACCTTTTCATGTTTTTATTATCCAAGAATTTTACTAACAACGCCCGCTCCTACTGTCCGGCCACCTTCACGGATAGCAAAGCGTAATCCTTCTTCCATAGCAATTGGAGTAATTAACTCAGCAATAATTTTTACGTTATCGCCA
>JAAYMV010000075.1 GCA_012521185.1 Bacillota bacterium | reverse complement strand
TGATTAATACAATAAATCTATAATTTTGTACTTTTACTCCACACTTAGACAAAAAGTGTGGAGTATTTTTGTCAGGATCTATGTATCCAGCTAAATATTTATACCCCACCTCTTGATGAAAAGAGTGGGGTATATCTATCCTAATTATCAATTAAATTTGAAAACCTTCAGTGAGCTCCATTAGGACAGCTGCCTGTTCAGCTAGGTCATTAGCGGAGTTGGTAATATTTTGTAAGGTTGCCGCCTGTTCTTCGGTGGCAGCAGCCATTTGCTCTGAACCTCTCGCTAATTGTAATGCATAAGTGGAAACTTCTTTAATTCGAGAACTAATATTACTAATGGCTGTTCCAATTTCTGCAAAAGTTTCTCCAGCTATCCGTACTTTATCTGAACCAGTTTTAATTTCTTCAATGCTAAGATCCGCTTCATTGATTACTAGTGAGATCTGGTTATTAATATCTCGTAGTAATTCAGCAATTTGCTCAGTTGCCTCAGCGGTTTGCTCTGCTAAGGTTCTTACTTCTTCAGCTACTACCGCAAAACCTCGACCTTGTTCTCCAGCACGGGCAGCTTCGATAGCAGCGTTTAGGGCTAACAGATTAGTTTGGTCAGAAATACCGCGGATGATTTCTGTAATATTTCCAATCTCTTTTGATTGTTCGCCTAGCTTAGCAACGTTTTGGTGTAAGCCGCTAAAGCTGGTCTCGATACTATTCATTTGATTAACAGCCTCTAGGACAATTGACTGGCCATCTTCGGTAATTTTTTTGATAGTGGTTCCATCACTATCGATACTTTGCACATGATCGCTCATTTGTTGTACTGAACCAGAAAATTGGTTGGTAGTAGCAGCCATTTCTTCAGTGGCGGCACTGATATCTTGGCTAGACCGAAAGACTGATTGACTTAATTGGGCGGTAAGTTCACTGGCAGCTTTTACTTCACCAATTAGTTTACCAAGATCTTTCTGCAAAGTAATGAAGGTGTCGGCTAAAACACCTAATTCATCATTACTTGTTACAGCGATATCTGTCTTAAAATTGCCTGTTCCAATATGTACTGCGCTTTTTGCTAAACTGTACACTGGGTTGATGATAATCCGGTTGGCAAAGATGATGGCAGCGGCAAAAGCAATTCCTAGTAATAAGAGACCAATTAAGATAGTTCTAACTAATTGAGCGCGAACATGTACATTTGCTTCATCATAGGAGATTAATGCAGCAATTTTCCAACCTGTCCTAGCAACGGTACCAAAGGCCGCAAAACGTTGTTCTCTTCCCTCTTTATAATCCATTTCAGTAGTTCTGTTAGCAAGTACAGCTTGTCTTAGTTCTTCATTTGCGATTAAGTTTCCAACCCGGCTAGAATCAGGGTGCGCCAAAACTCGTCCTTGTTCATCTGATAGAACCAAATAGCCTTGTTGACCAACTGTTCTAGTAGAGAGTATGTTTGTCAGACTGTCGAGGGATACATCAATACCAACAACACCTACAGCTTGTGTTTCTCCAGGGCGATATACTGGTGCAGCAACTGAAACTACCAATTTGTCGGTACCAGTATCTACATATGGTTCAGTCCAAATTATTCCTTTGGTTTCTACTGCACGGGGATACCAAGGACGACTAGTAGGATCGAAGTTTGGCGGTAAACCCTCAGGATGTGGAGGATATACGTAAAAAGCTTTAGTTCTTGTGCCGTAGAAGGTGTTTTCTATATCGGCATGCGCATCAACGTAGGCTTTAAAAAGTTCTAATACTCTAGTGTCTAATTCTGGATAATAGATTAGGTTTTGTATAGTGGGATCAAGACTCATCATTGTGACAGCTTCTTCCACTGATTTTAGAAAGGTGTCGATAACATCATCAGAACTTTCCAGTGCATCTCGAGCACTCATGCGAACATTGTTGGTTAACAGATTTTTACTAGTCAAGTATGCATTAAGGCCGAGCAGAGCAACCGGCGCGATAATCAACAGGAAAACAATGATTAATATTTTCCATCTTAAAGATAGCTTCATACAATCGCCTCCTAATATTTAATGATTTCATGGTTACAGTAGAATTCTATCTATGCAAAAAAGGTGCTTACATAAATTATCGACTACTAACCGTGCGTTCTTTAACAGAGGGGCTATTAGGATGAATTAAAAGATAATAGGTGATATAATGATCTCAATAAAAATTTGTGGAGGCGTAAAGATGCTGAAATTTTTATCGCTTCTAGGTAATGGTAAGTATGAACCATGTTACTATTATTTAAATGAGCCAGCCAATAGAGCTTCTGAATGCCATTATATTCAACATTCACTTCTGGAAATCTTAGAGAAGCAAGGTGTAGTTCCAGATGAAGTAACAGTACTGATGACTGATGTAGCATATAATGAGAATTGGATAACAAACAAAAAAGACTCGAATGCCCCAGGTCTAAGAGAACTATTAACTAGTTATTCTCGTCGTTCAGGGGCAAAAGTAAAGCCAGTTTTAATCCCTGCAGGAACTAATGAAACTGAGATCTGGCAGCTATTTATTCAGATTCTCGATTGTATTGATGAAGGTGATCAAGTCATACTGGACATTACCCATTCGTTTCGTTATATTCCCATGCTTACATTAATAGCGCTTAACTATGCTAGGGTTGTAAAAGGTTGTAAAATTAGAGACATTTACTATGGTGCATACAATAATTCACCCGATAAACATGAGCCGATATTTGTTTTAACACCATTTGTAACCCTATTTGATTGGATCATTGGTGTTGAGCGTTATCTTGCTACTGGTGATGCCATTATGTTACAGAAATTAACGAGAGAAGAAGTATCTAAGTTGAACAAAGAAATCAGTGTAAATATTTCCGAAATGGATAATGCAGACAGATTGGTTCTTTTTAGGGATCCTAAAGCACTAAAAGAATTATCGCAAGTCATGCTGGAATTTAGTGAAATTGTTCGTACTTGCCGAGGGCCAAGAATTCAAATGGCTGCTTTAAAGGTAAAAGAAAGCATTGATTTTGTTCTTGAAAGTGCAGCTCATGAAAGGATCAAACCTTTATCGCCATTAATGGAGCTGCTTAAGCAAAGATTTGATTCGCTTTATACAGATGATGAATTAAAAATGGCGGTGGAGGCTGCTCAATGGTGCCTTGATAATAGAATGTATCAGCAAGGTTTCACAATTTTACAGGAAGGGTTAATAACTATTGCTTGCAAAAACGAAGGCAAAGATCATTTTGACAAAAACAAACGAGGTGAAATTACTAGCAGAGCATATGCATTGTTATCAAGTGAAAAAAATCAAAGTTCTGAATCAAAACACAACCAGATACTTAAACTTATTGCTAGTATGGCAAATACACGTAACGACATAAACCATGCTGGTTGGAGGGAGCAAGCAAGCTCCTATACTCGTTTCGAAGAAACGTTAAGGGAGTTTATTGGACAAGCTGCTGAGTTAATTGATAATAACGAGGAAAAGGTTTCATCGATTAGCAGTGGCAAAGCTTTCGCTGAAAAAAACATGCTATTAATATTTTCCCATGAGCTAACTGAAGCCCAATGTAAGGATGCAAAAACGAATTTAGATGTAGGAACTTTTATAGAAATGCCCACAAAGTTAGCCTCATTATGGTCTAATGTTCCACCAGAGTTAGATAATTTAGAGGAGTATTTAATACCAATTAAGGGTTGGCTCTTAACAAATGCTAAATTAGGTGATTATGCTCTTGTTCAGGGAGATTTTGGTGCCACTTTGATAATTGTTGAGTACTGTAAGGCACATGGTATTATTCCAGTTTACTCCACAACAAAAAGACAAGCAGTTGAGACCAAAGTAGATGGTAAGGTGATAACAACTCGTCAGTTTGAACATGTGCAGTTCCGATTATATTAGGTTCTGCTTAAAGTGTAATAAATTTTCAAACAATCAAAGGTATATTACAACATATCTAGAATTATTCATATAAGTTGATACGGGTTTTTGCGCGAACCCCAAGTGAACATGAAATCCCTGGGAGGTTCGCACTAGGCTCCAGGAGCTGATTACAGCGATTTTTAACAAAATTATAACATAAAAATCGTGCAAAAAAATGAGGTTCGCGCAAACCGCATTTTTGATCCGCTCCTAGAGCAGGTTTGAACACCCTACAGTCGCACCCCGTGCGGGTGCGTGGATTGAAACGTATGTTAAAGCGCTGCAATTGTCACAGTATATAGTCGCACCCCGTGCGGGTGCGTGGATTGAAACGCAGCACCGATCGGTCCATCAAATTTGGCTCTCCAGGTCGCACCCCGTGCGGGTGCGTGGATTGAAACAGCGAAATAAAAATGTT
>JAAYMV010000074.1 GCA_012521185.1 Bacillota bacterium | reverse complement strand
TTGTGCTTCCCTTATTTTGTAACCGATTTTTTCATTTCTATAATCAAGCTCTACCCGAATGCCATTGTCTCTGAGCTGCTCAGCTAGAGCATTAGCATATTCATGATGAGCATCCGCAATCGGCAAGATTTTTACTTGAACTGGTGCAAGCCAAGTTGGAAATGCTCCAGCAAAATGTTCAATTAATATACCGATAAATCTTTCGATACTACCAAAGACAACTCGATGTATCATTACTGGTCGATGTTTTTGGCCATCTTGACCAATATAACTTAAATCAAACCGTTCTGGCATTTGGAAGTCTAATTGAATAGTACCACACTGCCATGTTCTGCCCAAACAGTCTTCTAAATGAAAATCAATTTTTGGACCATAGAAGGCTCCATCACCTTCATTGATCACATAATCATAACCGTTTTCTTCTAGGGCTTCTTTTAAGGCATTAGTAGCTAATTCCCACTCCTCATCAGTACCCATACTATTCTCTGGCCGAGTGGAAAGCTCCATATGATAATTAAAGCCAAAAATCTTATAGAAGCGGTCGATTAAAGCAATTAAATCAGTAATTTCACTTTTGATTTGTTCTGGCAGCATAAATAAGTGAGCATCATCTTGAGTAAAGCTACGAACACGCATTAAGCCATGGAGAGCACCAGATAACTCATGCCGATGGACTAACCCTAATTCCCCTAGTCGTAGTGGAAGATCACGGTAGGAATGCATCTTTGTTTTATAAACTAACATTCCTCCCGGACAATTCATTGGTTTTACAGCATAAGCTTCATTATCAATTTCTGTTGTATACATATTATCTTGATAATGCTCCCAATGACCAGAGCGATGCCATAAATCCTGATGTAAGATTACAGGTGTAGAAATCTCCATATACCCTGCTTTCTTATGTTCTTCCCGCCAAAACTCAATTAAGGTATTTCGTAACTCCATTCCTTTAGGCAGGAAAAACGGAAAGCCAGGGCCTTCGTCTAAGAGTGTAAATAACTCTAATTCTCTACCAAGCTTACGATGATCTCGTTTTTTCGCTTCTTCTAAGCGCTCTAGATAAGCATCTAAATCAGATTTCTTAGCAAAAGCAGTACCGTAAATCCGCTGCAGCATTTGATTATCAGCATCACCCCGCCAATAAGCGCCTGCTAAATTCAATAACTTATATGCTTTTACTTTGCCAGTGCTAGGCAAGTGGGGTCCGCGACATAAATCAAAAAATTCTCCTTGTTTATAAATGGAAATATCTTCATCCAATCCAGCAATTAGTTCTAACTTATAAATATCATTGTGTTCTTCAAATAACTTTGTTGCTTCTTCAGCAGATACCTCAACTCGTTCAATCGGTAAATCCTCGTCAATGATTTTTGCCATTTCTTTTTCAATTTTTTCTAAGTCTTCTGGTGAAAAAGAATGGCTGGAGTCAAAATCATAGTAAAATCCATTCTCAATTGTGGGTCCAATAGCCAGCTTAGTATCTGGCCACAAACGTAATACTGCCTGTGCCATAATATGAGCAACAGTATGACGTAATACATCAAGGCCTTCGGGAGAATCGACAGTAATAATTTCTAAAGTGCCATCACTGGTTAATGCCTTGCTTAAATCTACTAATTTTCCATTAAATCTACCACACACAGCCGCTTTCGCCAAGCGTGGACCAATTTGATTAGCTACATCAAGAACAGTTGTTCCTTCATTTACCATTCTGATAGAGTTATCTGGTAATTGTAGTTCAATCTGTCTCATATCTTCAACTCCTTTAAAATAAAGTATAAAAAAATCGCCCCACAATGGGACGAATTATTTCGCGGTTCCACCCAAATTAGCTAAGACCAACTCTTAGCTCACTCAATGCCGATAACGGAGGCTCCGAGCTGACTTACTAAAAGGTTCGGCCAGCCGCTCGAAGGTGGTTTTCGACTAACCAATTACCTAAGAAGTTTCCAGCCAAGACTTCTATTCTCTGTCAGGATTGATTTAGTCTACTCGTCCTTCTCAACGCTTTACCATATTATGTTATAAGAATAGCTTTGTTTCACCTTTTTGTCAAGCCCTAACTTCCCCTAATCAAAACAACAAATAATACTTGAACACAACCAATTAAAAAGCCAAAGATACCACCAAGATATTCAATGTATTTTAATTCTGTATTAGTTACTTCCTTAATCAAACTCTCTAATTGTTCTAAATCGAAAGCCGCTACTTTTTCTTCCACTAATTCTGCCAAATGAAGTTCAGATTTTACTTTGTCTATGGAACTGTGAGCCACTTGCGTTATAATCGTATTTGCTTCCCTAGTAACAGCATCTTGTACATAAGTAGTGATCAATTCTTTAATACTAGAGGGAACAAGGCGCGGCAACTTCTCCTGAATTCGCTTGTCCACATGATAAGCAAGACTATCCACTACATGATCTTGAAAACCACTTTTTTGAAAGTAGACCAACAGATCATCCAGTGGTAATAAATCCCGCTCAATGATTTCACCAATGCTACGAGCTAGTTCCAGATGTCGTTTCGGTAATAGACCGGCAAATTCCCATGATAGGAAAGGGAGCTTGATTGGTGTTTTTGGCCAAAACAACATTTTAATAGCAATCATATTAGTAATCCAACCTATAATTCCACCGACTAAAGGCATCAATAATAATTCCCAATTTTCCATCATAATATATTCCTTCTCTAACTAATGCTTTTTCACTAAATTCTTGCCACAAAGACTACAATTTGAACAAATACTGACTTTCTCTGCAAAAATACTAGTAATTGTCTCAGTGACATGTGAACTTGTTTCACCATGTAAAACAATCCTAGCAGGGGCGATAGTAATTAAAGCACTAATCAACAAGTCTTCATAATCTAATTCATTTTGTCCTACTTCTAAAATAATTCCTTCTAAATAATCAATTCTAATGGGACTACCTGTTTCATCAAGAAAACTAAAACCACCATCATCTTCAAAAATTACATTAACTAAATTCATTTTCGGCTCTTGTAAATCGACAAAATAGCGTAACAGTTTGACAAATTCTTGGTATTCTTGAGCAATTAAATAGCGATCTACAGCACTATCCAAGGTCTCACTAAGATAATTCCAGTAATCTTTCATTCGAAAACGAATGAAGCCTTCAATATCTAGCCGATTATTCTCTTGCAAATAATTCTCCAAGGCTTGCCACATTCTTGGATAAAACAAGTTATCACTATTATGCAGCTCTATATAGGCATGTTCAAGAATTTCTTTTTGCTCATCTTGATCAAAATAACTATATCGACCTGATAACAAACGCTCAAGCCAGCGAGTTTGTAATTGATCAAAGATCAAATAGGTTAAGTCACTGGAAAATTTAAATAAGCTTTGATCATCAGGATTTAAATTAAAAGTCATAAAGGTATAGGAGCCAGCATTGGTTTCGTTGATTAAATTAAACTTAGTAGCTAAAGATTCCTTCAAGATCTCAGTAGTTGTTCTTGATGCTCCCACCGTTAATAAAGGCATGAGATTGCCTCCCTTCTTATACAGGTATTCTTTCGAAAACCAAATCTAAACTTTGTTGCTTAGTTATTACATCGGCAAATAGATCTCCTACTTTGACCAATCTTTGCGGTACAGAAAAAATATTCAAATCTGTTGGATCGATCATTGGTAATTCCTCCCAGGTAACTGGAGTAGAGACCGTAGCATTGGGCAAGGCTCGTAGACTATATACACCAGCCATGGTTCTACTAGCTGAATTTTGTAAATGATCCACATATATGCCACGACGATTCTTGATGAGTCGTTCCGTCGTTACCTTATCGGGAAAAACTTGTTGAAGAAGTTTCCCAATAAAGCCCACAAATCCACTTGTTTGCTGAAAAGTGTATTTTGGCTCTATTGGCAGAAAAATATGCAAACCTGTAGCACCTGAAGTTTTGGGAAAACCTTGCAGCCCCAATTCAAAAAGAATTTCTTTGATGTAAAAAGCAACTTCTACTACATCTTGGAATCCACAAGGGGGCGTAGGGTCTAGATCAATCACAATTAAATCAGGGTTTTCCGGTTGACCGACCTGGTACAGAGGAAAATGCAATTCGATAGCAGCTTGGTTAATTAACCAAATTATGGAAGGTAAATCATTGCAAAGAACATACTCTATACTATTCACTGTCGCTTTCGAAATCCACTCTGGAGCAAAATTTGGACAATTTTTTTGAAAAAAGCCGGTTTGATTTATTCCATGCGGATAGCGAATTACCGTCGTTGGTCGCTTCATCCAATGCTTCAAGGCAAATGGTGATATCGTTGCATAATATTCCAATAATTGACCTTTGGTGATTGATAAATTAGGCCACAGTATTTTATCTAAATTCGAAATGAAGAATTCCTGATCCCCGACTTTCACTATTTGTCTAGTCATCAACAGTTACCAACTTTCTAAAGCTTGGTTGACGTAAGCGACCAGCAGGAGTAAACTCCAAATAATCAATTTCAGCAACCAAAACCGGTTTTAACCAAACAGCATTATTGTCACTGATCTCTAAATTATTTATTGAACATTGCTCCTGAATTAAAGTCTGCATCATTTGTAACAAAATTAGCTTCTCTTGCTCGGAAAATCCTGTTCCAACTTTTCCTATATACACTAACTCATTTCCTTTAGCTTTTGCTAAATACAGGGATTTAAAAGAATACTTATTAGGCAAGTAACCAATAACAGTTGCCAATAAGCGTTTTCGCTCTTTTATTTTTAGCCAAGCCTTGCTCCTAATCCCAGGATAATAAAAACTTGTAATTTCTTTGGCAATCATACCTTCTAATTCCTGAGCTCTAATAGCCTCAAAAAAGGCTTTCCCCTTACCATATATTGCTTTAGAAAGGAAAATATTACCAGTTCGTTCATTAGTTAATAATTCTGCTAAAAGCTCACGACGCTGCTTCAAAGTAATTTCCAACAAACTTTTTCCCTGCCAATATAATAAGTCAAAAACCACATACTGAACTGCCTGCCGATTAGCTTTATCTTGTAGTAGAGAAAAATCTGGTTTTCCCTCTTGGTTTAAGATTACCAATTCCCCATCTAATAAATAGGGTCCTGGTAATTTGGTTAATGCTGGAATTAAACTAGGAAATTCTATCGTCCAATCCTGCCCATTGCGGCTAAATAGCGTTAGCTTGTGATCAAAATGAGCTAAACAGCGATACCCATCCCATTTTACTTCAAATAGGTAATCACTGGAATCAAAAGGACAATGATGTTCTGTGGCCAGCATTGGTGCGATGAATGCCTCGATCAACTAACGCACTTCCTGTTTCTGTCTAGTTTTTTTCAACTGCATGGTTTGCTTTTCGGCAGCCTTTAATGAGGCTTCTAATGCTTCCATTAAGTCAACTACTTTAGCTGGTTGTGCATCTGCCACAGGCACCACTGTTTGATTACCGGATATTTTTTGCTCGATTAAGTCTAATACTGATTGACGATAATCATCAGTATATTTTTCTGGTTCAAACGGAACTGAAAGACTTTCAATCAAAGAAATCGCCATGTTTAGTTCTTTAGCAGCAATCTGGCTATTTGAGCCAGTAGCTAATCCTAAGTGCGATCGAATCTCTGCTGGGTAGAAAATTGTTCCCATGGCTAAAGCATCTTGATAAACTCGAATTATAGCCAATACTTGCTTAGTTCGAATCACTACTTTCGCAATCGCAATCTTATTTGTTTCCAACATAGCTTTTTTCAATAGCTGATAAGCTTTACCACCAGTTTCCTCGGCTTCTAAAAAATATGTTTTATCATAATAGATAGGATCAATTTCCCTTTGATCAACAAAATCTATAATATCAATGGTTTTTGTAGTTTTAACTGCTAGGTTATCTAAATCATCTTGGTTGATAATAACAAACTGACCTTTAGCATACTCATAACCCCGAACTAAATCTGCCTGTTGAACTTCCTGATTACAGTGTTCACACTTTTTCTCATAGCGAATTGGGGCTAGGCATTGGTTATGCAAATAGCGAAATCTAATATCTTGATGCTCAGTTGCTGTATAAAGCTTAACTGGAATATTAACTAAACCAAAGCTAATAGCACCTTTCCACATGCTGCGCATGGTATTACCTCCTCAGAGTTATTTTCCGCATAACCCTGACCTTTAAACCCCAAAAACCAATGAAAAAAATACAAAAAGAGTTAGCCTCAGCTAACTCTCTTCTATTCTCTATATATGGATATCTGGAGGCGGCACCCAGATTCGAACTGGGGATAGAGCTTTTGCAGAGCTCGGCCTTACCACTTGGCTATACCGCCTCAACACTTGTTATTTTACCATCTGTAAATTAATGTGTCAAGCAAGAACTGGGTTTTTAACTAAACCTTTACTTGCACATCCATATTTTATGCTCATAAGATATATGGGCTACGTTTTTAATAAGAGGAGATGGCGCAATGACCTGGTTATCTATTTTATTGCTCGCAATCGCTGTTAGTTTCGATTCTTTAGCAATAGGAGTAACTTATGGAATTAGCCAAATAAAAATTCCACCAGTACCACGAATACTTCTGAGCTTTGTCTCAGCTATCTTTTTCTTCTTAGCTATTAGTATTGGCAACTTACTAACTAGCTTGCTTAAGCCATTAGTCATTGAATATATTGGTGGAATAATCCTTGTTCTGCTAGGAATTTACAGCATTTGGCGAGCTAGCCAAATTAAACAAACTGAAAGTACGACTATAATTAAACCCACAATCGAAGATAAGATTTTTAATTTAAGAATCCCATCCTTAGGCCTAATTATTACAATTATTAAAGAACCAATAGCTGCTGATTATGACTTCTCCAATATTATTTCCAATAAAGAGGCAATTTTACTCGGATTGGCTCTATCATTAGATGCTTTTGGTGCTGGTCTCTCAGCTGCGATTTTAAAAATACCTGCTCTGCCCACTGCTTTAGCTGTAATGTTTGCTAACTACCTCTTTATTAGCCAAGGATTAAAGGGAGGGGAAAAAATGCAAGAGAAACTAGATTTTCCTTCTCTACAATGGATCCCTGGTCTAATTATTATCAGTCTAGGAATCGTAAAACTATTAACTTGATTGGATAATTTTTCTTAAAAAATGTTGTATATCTCACTAATTTTAGCACATCCTATAAACAGGTGATAAGCAATACTGTAACCAAGGTCTTAGCAAATCGGCCTGTGTTAGCAAAACTTGCGGTTTCCAACAATATATAGGTAATTACTTCACTTATCACCCCCTCACCGATTTGCTAGACGTACACCTATCAAACCTGAATACCCACTAAGATCAATGAGCTACTGCATGGATCAATCGGAGTAAGGCTTTAACTCGGTGCTAATTACAGTATTTTGAAGAGAATTACCTAACGTTTTGGAAGCCAAGAGTTTAAAAAAGAGGAGTCTTAACTGACTCCTCTTTGTTATTGTACTTTACTTTGTGGGATAATAAGATTAAGAATAATCCCTGCAATAGTTGCTAAAGCCATGCTGCTCAATTCAATTGGACCAAAATTCAATTGGGAACCACCGATTCCTAAAACTAGAATCACAGAGGCAATTACTAAATTCCGTTTTTGCGAAAAATCAATTCCACTTTCTACAAGGGTACGCAATCCTGATGAAGCAATAATACCAAAAAGCACCATAGAAATTCCGCCCATTACTGGGTTAGGAAGTGTTCTAACTAAAGCACCAAATTTACCAAAAATGGATAAGCAAATAGCAAGAACGGCAGCTGTAATAATTACATAGACACTGTAGACTCTGGAAATTGCTAATACTCCTACGTTTTCACCATAAGTAGTGTTCGGTGGACCACCAACTAAACCTGCTAATGATGTAGCTAAGCCATCACCGAGTAAGGTACGATGTAAACCAGGATCACGGAAGAAATCTTTACCAACTACTCGACTAATAACTGCCACATCCCCAAGGTGCTCGGCTATGGTAACAAAAGCTACAGGCACCATGGAAAGAATAGCACCCCAACTAAAACTTGGAGCCATAAAATCTGGTAATGCAAACCAACTTGCTTGTTTTACGATTTCAAAGTCTACAATTCCTTGAGTGATTGCAAATAAATAACCAGCAATAATGCCAATCAAAATCGGAATTACACCAAAAAAACCTTTAAAAAAGATAGTTCCAATAATCGTGACGGCTAAGGTAAATAACGATACCCGTACATCTGGATTAGCCAATGATACTGAACCAAGGTCTCCTGGTTTTAAACCGGCCATTTCCACAGCTGTACCCGCTAAACCTAAGCCAATAACAATAATCACTGAACCTATCACCACAGGTGGCAATAAACGATCTATCCAGTCCGAACCAATTAACGAAACTAAAAAAGCGATTAATGCATAAACCAAACCAACTACCACTGCTCCACCAAGAGCATAACTTATTCCCCATTCATTGGCGACAGTAACGATCGGTACAATAAAAGCAAAAGATGAACCGAGATAAGCAGGTACTTTTCCTTTAGTAATGAACACAAACAACAAAGTTCCTGCACCTGAAGTAAATAAAGCTACTGAAGGGGATAACCCAGTTAACATAGGCACTAAAATAGTTGCTCCAAACATGGCAAAGATATGTTGAAAACCTAAAGGAATCAATTGGGTAATCGGCAACTTGTCTTCTATACCAACACTAACTCTGCTATTATTACTCATTATTATTGGCCTCCTTCTAAAATTTCCACGCTATCTTGCTGATCACATTCTCGTACAGAAACAGAGATCAGTTCTTGCTTAGATGTAGGCACATTCTTACCTACATAATCAGCTCTAATAGGTAGTTCCCGATGTCCCCTGTCTACTAAAACAGCAAGTTGAATAGCTTGAGGTCGGCCTTGATCAATAATACCGTCTAAAGCAGCTCTTACTGTTCGGCCAGTGTATAAAACATCATCTACCAAAATTACCTTTTTATTGTTCACATCAAAAGGTATCTCAGTGTTGTTTACAATAGGCTGGTCGGCAATGGTTGTTAAATCATCACGGTATAAGGAAATATCTAGTTCACCTACTGGTACTTGAACGCCTTCAATCTGAGCAATCTTTTCTGCTAAGCGTTTTGCCAAGGGAACGCCCCTTGTACGAATACCAATTAATACTAGATTATCAGTGCCTTTGTTGTTTTCGATAATTTCATGAGCAATTCTGGTTAAACAACGACGAATGCCATCTTCATCCAAAATTTGAGCCTTTTGTACAAAACCCACCATTGTCACCTCCTTATACTAAAAAAGCTTCCTGCCGGATTAGGACAGGAAGCAATAGCTCCATTAATAATGGATTACATGGACTATATTCCGACTCCTTACCAGCCTCACGGGACTTGTTTAAAGGAACACTATTAGATTCATATTAAGATTTACTATTTATACAATACTTTAGTTTGTCCACCTTGTCAAGAGATTTCTTTTATCTCTAACAATACATTTTTAAAATCATCAGGTAAACCTATTTCTAAGTCCATCCAACCAGTTTGCGGATGCTCAAAACCTAGGTAATAGGCGTGTAACAATTGTCGCTCACACTTTAAAGCTGTTTGGCGTTTACCATATACCAAATCGCCAACAATTGGATGATTAATGGAAGCTAAATGGACACGAATCTGATGTGTGCGCCCAGTTTCTAAGCGACATTCCACTAAGGAAAACTTGTTTCCAATCCGCTCTCTAACCTGATAATGAGTAATAGCTTTACGACCTTCTGGAACCACCGCCATCTTCATTCGTTCACGTGGATTACGTCCGATTGGTGCAGTAATAATTCCTACTTCTTCTTTTAAACTGCCATGTACAAGGGCAAGGTAGTGGCGTTTAGCTGTCCTTTTCTGCAATTGTTCCGCTAAAAACTGATGGGTTTGATCATTTTTAGCAATTAAAATCAAACCACTTGTATCTTTATCTAAACGGTGTACTATTCCTGGTCTTTCTTTTCCACCAAGGGTGGATAGTTCTTTAGTATAGTGCAATAAGGCATTCACTAAAGTACCACTAGGATTATCTACTCCTGGATAAACAACCATTCCCGCTGGTTTATTAATCACCATCAGCAGTTTATCTTCATAAACGATTTCCAGTGGAAGATCTTCAGGCTCCAAGTAGATTTCCTCTGTCTTTGGAACAATAACAGTAATTGATTCCGTTCCCCTAATTCGATAGCCAGCCTTAGTTGTCTGACCATCTACAAGGACGTTTCCTGCATCTATCAATAATTTTATTTGTGAACGAGTAATCTCTAGTTTATTGGCTAAATAGGCATCTAATCGCTGTTCCTGATCATCAGGTATACAAAAGAACTCATGCTTTTCGGCCATCCCTTAGGACCTCCCAAAACAAAAGGGCAATACCACAAACTATTGCTATATCAGCAATGTTAAAGATTGGCCAGAACCGCAGATCAATAAAGTCAATTACCTTACCTAGGCGAAGCCGATCAATTAAATTCCCAAATGCACCACTAATTGCTAAAGTAATTCCCCAACGCGTTAGCTTGCTTTGCTTAGCAATTTGGTGGCGAAAAATCCATGTAGCTACTAACGCACCAACACCTACAAGAATTAGTAACCATCTTTTATAAGCAAATAATCCAAAGGCTGCCCCAGGATTGTTGACATAAGTTAGATAAATCACTGATTTTATTAAAGGAATGCTTTCACCTTCAACAAAATTGGTGCTAATATACAACTTACTAAATTGATCTAAAAATAAAATAACCAGTCCTACAGCCAGCTGCTTCAACATTGTCCCTCTTTCATTTTTACTTAATCCATTCGTTCACCAGGATCAAATTTCCTGCTTGCAGCAGTAATTGTTTCCAATTCGGTAACTGAACCGATTAATTCATCCGCATCAAGATAAGTATCGTCATAAGTTACTGCATCAATAATATCTTGAGGGCCATTAGCCGTTCCCCAACGAGCCACAGCCTGCCAAGCATCTTCACCATCAAAACCTGTATAATCCTGACCATCTCGAAAACTGCGATCAAAAGAAAGATTTTGATTAATAGCATCTGAGGACTCTCTTTGTTCTAGCTCTTCCTTACAAGATAAACACTGGCTGGCATAAGGTAACGCCTGCAAACGTTGCACATCAATTGGCTGCTGACAGTTCTCACAAATTCCATATTTTCCATGTTGCATTCGTTCTAAAGCATGATTAACTGCTGTTAATTGCTTTAGAGTAAGTTCTAATAAACCATAATCTGTTTGTCGTGCTGCCAATTGCGACCCATAATCAGCTGGATGATTATCATAAGCGGATAACTCTCCTGTAGTATCATTTAGATTCTCGCAAATTCCTTGTTTTTCAAAGCTGGCCACCAGATCTAACAAATCTTGTTTTTCCTCTAACAAGCGCTCCTTAAACTGTTGCAATAATTTTGGGTTCATAAGCTACCTCCATCTCTCTAGAAACTCCGTCTAGCTAGTTCATTTTGCACGATTCGAGTAATTTCAGCAATAAACTCTCCAACGATCGGTAAATTCAGTGATGCAATCCGGCCTAATAGATAGAGAAAAAGGGCACTAATAGCGGTAAAGCCAATACCTAAACCAAAACCGCGGACTACCCCGCCAAGAAAATTAAAATAAATAAACCGCCAAGGCTTACTATACAAAGCTACATACTCAGCTATACTGGCTTTTTCCATAGCCATAGTTAGCTCCTCTACTTTACGCAACAAAGTTTTTAGCTCTTTCATCCCTTTCCCTCCTATGCTTAGCCTATGAAAAAAGCTCTCCTACTATTCTGTAGGAGAGCTTGCTTTTAATGCTATTAACTTCCTTGTAAAACCGTATGGCAACGTTCACATACTGCTTCTTCTTCGGAAACTTGGCCGACTGACTCAGAGTAACGCCAGCACCGTTCACATTTTTCACCATCAGCTTTGTCCACTCGTACTTTAACTCCTAATTGTAAATCCCCAACTAAATCCTGACCTTCCGCCTGGGATAAGTCAAGCAATTCAACATCTGATACAATGAATAACATTTCTAACTGACCTTTAAAGCTTTCTAATTCTGCAACAATTTCTAGATTTCCATAAACTGTAATACTGGCATCATTAGAGCTACCGATTAACTTATTACTACGAGCTTCTTCTAAAGCTTTGGCCACAACACGACGAACCTCTAACATTTTTTCCCACTTCTGATTTAAAGCCGGGTTCTTATATTCAACAGGTAATTGCTGCCAACGAGTTAAATGCACGCTTTCAGCGGCCTTGTTGCCTGGAATATGCTGCCAGATTTCATCAGCAGTAAATACAGTAATTGGCGCAAGCAATTGCACTAGTTCCTGTAAAATAATATACATCGCTGTTTGCGCAGAACGACGCTTGTGACCATCTTTAGCATCACAGTATAAGCGGTCTTTCAACACATCAAGGTAAAATCCACCTAAATCTACAGAACAAAAATGATGGATCCGATGATACACAGTGTGAAACTCATATTTATCATAAGCATTCCGCACCTGGCTGCTTAACTCTGACAACTGATGTAAAGCCCACTTATCTAAATCGGTTAACTGTTCATAAACAACTAGATGTTGTGCGGGATCGAAATCCCCTAAATTACCTAGAATAAATCTGGCTGTATTTCGAATTCGTCGGTAAGCTTCCGATAATTGTTTTAAAATATCATTGGAAACCCGGATGTCACCCCTGTATTCAGCAGAAGCAACCCACATTCTAAGAATATCAGCACCATACTGCTTAATGATTTGCTCTGGCTCAATAAAGTTTCCTAGAGACTTAGACATTTTTTTCCCTTCGCCATCCACTACGAAACCATGAGTTAAAACACTTTTATAAGGTGCTTGCTCAAAGGCGGCAATCGATGTAGATAATGATGATTGGAACCAACCTCGATGTTGGTCACTACCTTCCAAATACAAATCAGCTGGCCACTGCAATTCATCTCGTTGTTGTAGCACCGCCGCATGTGAAACTCCAGAGTCAAACCAAACATCCATAATATCCATTTCTTTAGAAAACTCGCTGCCGCCACATTTAGGACATGTAAAGCCGTCAGGCAGTAAATCTTTAGCCTCTTTTAGCCACCAAGCATCACTGCCTTCCTGGCGGAATATTTCAGCTACATGAGCGGTAGTTTCTTCGTTAATGATTGCCTCACCACAACTGCAGTAAAACAATGGAATTGGTACTCCCCATGTCCGTTGACGAGAAATACACCAATCTCCCCGATCGGCAACCATATTAGTGATTCGATCAATACCCCAGCTTGGAATCCATTCTACATTCTTAATAGCCTCTAACATTGCATCACGGAATTTTGCTAAAGATGCAAACCATTGTTCTGTCGCCCGAAAGAATACTGGTTCCTTACAGCGCCAGCAATGAGGGTAAGAGTGGTTGACAAAATCTAGCTTCAACAAAGCACCAGCTTGCTCTAAATCTTCAGTAATTACTTTATTGGCATCGGTAATTGCCATGCCAACATATTTTCCAGCTTCTTCTGTGAATTTTCCATACTTATCCACAGGGGCAAAAACAGGTAAATCATATTTTAAACCAACTTGGTAGTCTTCTTGACCATGACCAGGAGCGGTATGGACACAACCAGTACCAGCTTCTAATGTAGTATGATCACCTAAAATAACCAGTGAATCTCGCTCATACAACGGATGACTGCAAACAATTCCTTCCAATTGATGACCGTGGAATTCTTGAACTATCTCTACTTCTTGCAACTGAGTTTGTTCAACAAAATCTTCTAACAAGCCTTTAGCTACTACCAAATTGCCTTTTTCTGTCTTAATCAACACATATTCAAAATTTGGGTTAAGACAAATTCCTAAGTTAGCTGGAATAGTCCAGGGAGTTGTTGTCCAAATTACAAAATAAGTATTGTCTGCTTCTAAAATTCCCTTACCATCTTTCACCGCAAATTTCACATAAATACTAGGCGAACGATGATCATGATACTCAATTTCAGCTTCCGCTAAAGCAGTTTCACAATCAGCACACCAATAAACTGGCTTTAGAGCCTTGTAAATAAAACCTTTACTAGCCATCTTGCCGAACACTTCAATTTGACGTGCTTCATAGTCTGGACTTAGAGTCAAATATGGATTATCCCAATCTCCCCAAATACCAAGTCGTTTAAACTCTTCACGCTGAATGTCCACATATTGTAAGGCATACTCTTTACATTTTTGCCGGAGCTCGATTGGAGAAACCTTGTCTCGATCAACGCCAAGTTCCTGGATGGCCCGTAATTCAATTGGCAAACCATGAGTATCCCAGCCAGGAACATAAGGAACAGTATAGCCAATCATAGAGCGTGAACGAATTACAATATCTTTTAAGATTTTGTTTAAAGCTGTTCCAATGTGAATATGACCATTGGCATATGGTGGGCCATCATGTAAAACAAATTTTGGTAAACCTTGTTCTTTACCTAATTCTTGCAGTTTTTGATAGTAATTTTCCTGTTCCCAAATTTTTAGCATTTCAGGTTCTCTTTTGGGCAAATTTCCTCGCATAGGAAAATCTGTCTTTGGTAACTGCAATGTTTGTTGATAATCAGTCTTTGACACTTAGAAAACCTCCTTAAAAATATAAAAACTCTCATCCCAAAAAAAGGGACGAGAGTTACCCGCGGTACCACCCTAATTAAGATCGCTAAGATCTTCACTTGTTAGTTATAACGGAACTACCGATACAGCTTACTAGAATTCAGCTGATAACTCCAAGGTGATCCCTATTAAAACTAGGTACCAGGCTTCCACCATATCCCGGCTCTCTGTGACCCTCATTTTAATAGCAGTCCTCTTCATCGTCCTTACGATTTAATTTGTTGTAATTATACAAAATCGAACAGTTAAAGTCAATAACCTAATCTAAATCCACGTCTGTTTCCGTGCTAGCTAACTCTCGATATACCCTTGTTTTAAAATCATCGTTAGCTTCTACTTCCACGGTTTTGCCTGAGGTTTCGATTATACCCCATACCGCTTCCATCAACTGACGTACTCGCTCTTTAAATTGTTTTTCCTGGTTTAATAATACTCGCAACTGAGCTTTTTGCTGCTTAATTTCCTCATAAAGCTCATTTAACTGCTGCTTAGCAGCTAATTCAGCCTTATCAAGTATAATTTTTGCTTGTAAGCGAGCTTCTTCAAGAATTGATTCCGCATGTTGGTTAGCAACTTCTTTAGCTTCTATACAAGCTTCTTTTGTAAGTGCAATTAAACCGTGAATGTCTTGTTCTTTATTGTGATATTCTTGAAGTTGAGCTTTTAAATCCTCAATTTCTTCTTCTAACCGCTTATTTTCTTGAATTAAAGTTTCGTATTGCGTAACTACTTTTGCAACAAAAGCATCGACTTCCTCAA
This sequence comes from Bacillota bacterium, assembly GCA_012521185.1. GTDB lineage: Bacteria > Bacillota > Limnochordia > Darwinibacteriales > DTU012 > JAAYMV01. Next base: position 86,160 of record JAAYMV010000074.1, on the reverse strand, counting down.
CATTATAACCTTTAAAACTCTGTTTAAACTCCGCCTTCAGAATATCCATCGGTTTTAACATAAAAATCCCTCCCCGGCGAACTCGCCTAAATCAAACGCTTTAAGACCAAGCTAATCCGGCCTTTTCTCGTTTCTCCCTTAACCTCTTCCACTATTACCCGACCTCTACCCCGAATGGACAAAGTATCGCCTTCTTTTACTTCTGCTGATGGATTAGTAACTGTCTTCCAGTTTAACTTTACCCGCTCACCTTTAATATCACGGACGATTTTAGTCCGGGATGTACCATAACCTGAAGCTGCAACTGCATCTAAGCGTAAAGAAGCGACTGTGGTACGAATCTCCTTTACTCGTTCAGGTTCAATAGCAATCTGCTCTGGATCTATTTCTTCAACAGCAATAGTTACTCGGTGGACTTGAAGCCAATTTTGCATTACATAGTTAGCAATTTCTTGAGCCACAACAACCTGACAACCATTCTCTAATACAATGATATCCCCTACTTTTTCCCGCTTAATTCCTAAGCCTAGTAAAGAACCTAAAAAGTCGCCATGTTTAACCTTATTAAAATTAAAATTTCCAGTTGCTTGTAAAACAGTAATCGGTGATTCGATAGCTTCGGTAATAAAAAAATGTGGAACTATTACCAAACGAGCTCTTTCGGCTTGACGATAACCACCAAATGTTAAAACATTTAACTCTGGCAATCCCGACAAAACACTCCTGGCAACCGTTTGTTCGTACGGATCATAAAAATTCGTCACTTGCGGACGATTAGTATTCCAAGCTATTTTAGCAGCATCTAAAACCATGGATCCAATAGTCTGTTCCCGTTCACCTTGCAAATGTGAAGTCAATTTATCCTTATCCAAGTCTTGCACTCCTTAAATCAAGCAAATAATAGCAGTAACTGAAAGACGAATCGTTTTACAATCGGCAGCAATAAAAACACAATCAATGGCGAGAAATCTATCATCGAGCCAGGTGGTAAAATTCTGCGAACTGGCTGTAAGACAGGTTCCGTAGTACGATAAAGAAAAATCACAATCGGATGAGTTCGATCAATGTTGGGAAACCAAGAAATCAATACTCGAGCTAACAAAATATAATAAAATATATCAAATAAACGATCAATAACTGAAATAAGAATATACAGAACGATCACCCTTTATCTTATTTTAAATCATTGGCTTTAGCTACTCCCTGGCTAACAGCATCCCACAATATCCCTCTTAATCCTCTTTGCTCCATAACATGCAAAGCGCTAATAGTAACTCCTCCGGGGGAGGTTACTTGATCCTTTAAAATTGCAGGATGAAGTTGTGATTGTTCCACCAATTTAGCAGAACCAATAAAAGTAGAAACTACTAATTGTTTAGCAACGTCCCGCGATAAACCATGGGCACAAGCTGCATCAATTAATGCTTCAATCATTAAGTAGACATAAGCAGGTCCAGCACCACTAAGAGCTGTTACTACAGAGAAAAACTTCTCCTCTAATTCAACGACTTCACCGAGTGTCATAAAAATTGTTTTAGCCTGCTCCTTTTGGTAAGCTGATACATCTGCTGAATATGTTAAAACACTAATCCCCTCTCCAATTAAACTCGGAGTATTAGGCATTACTCGAATGGCTGCTGTGTTACTAAACTTAACCAATTCTTCCAGAGTTATTCCAGCTACAATTGAAATTATAGCTGGAACCGCTAATTTAGCAAGCTCTTGCAATACAGGGATGGCTCCTTGAGGTTTAACTGCCAAAATAATTAAGTCGCAGCCTGTTAATGCTGAAATATCAGTGTTAAAATATACATTTGGATAATCATGGTACCTGTCTGCTTTGCTGATATCTAAATCACAAAGATAAAGCTGCAAATCATCCCAAGGCGGTTTTTCTAATAAGCGACGTGCAATCGCCTGACCCATCGCACCAACGCCAATCATTCCCAGTCTCATGACTCATACCTCTCTAATTCGAAAACTGAAGTTTCAATCTCTCCCTCAATCACAACGGAATGTGGTGCAAAGAAAAAGATTTTGTCGCCTAACTTACGCATGTTACCATCAACAGCATATGTTGCCCCACTCATAAAATCTACAATTCGCCGTGCTTCATCCATATCCAAATTATCCAAACGAATTATTAATGGGTGTTTACTCCGCAAATGATCTACATAAGTACGGACTTCCTCAAAAGCGGTAGGTTCTATAATCATCACTTTTGTTTGTTTTACGGCACCTTCAAGACTAACTAAATTGCTTCTGCGTGCTTGCCGGTCTTCTCTCCGCTCTCTGGCAGTTGGTTGCGGTCTTACTATTTCTGGAACATCATTTAATTGTTCGACGGATTCCTCATCTAATTCATGCTCTTCCCGCACCCCTAACATTATTAACACCTTATCTAGAACAGACATGTTTAAGCCTCCCCTTCAAATAATGCTGTTCCCACCCGGATTAGTGTTGCACCTTCTTCTATAGCTATCTCAAAATCATTACTCATTCCCATTGATAAAACTGTTGGCTGCAGATCAGTTTCGTCCGCAATCTGCTTTTGTAAATTAGCTAATGTCCTAAAATATGGTCGTGTACTCTCTGGCGAACCATAAGGAGCCATCCCCATTAATCCTTTAATATTCAAATTTGGAAACTGCTCACTAATGGTTTTAACAAAAGACAAGGTCTCACTTGGTTTGACCCCATGTTTTGATTCTTCACCAGAAATATTCACTTGTACTAGGACATTCACTTGTTTGTTCCATTGCTGTGCTCGCCGATTCAAGGCCTCGGCTAGATTTAAGCGATCTAAGGAATGAATCAAAGTGAAATCTTTACAATATCGTACCTTATTGGTCTGCAAACTACCAATGAAGTGCCATTCAATATCAGGAAACAATTTTAATCTTGTTCGAGCCTGCTGAATCCGATTTTCACCAAATGATTTTACACCAGCTTGTGCTAATTTAGCAAGCATTTCTTCATCTACACTTTTAGTGACAGCCAATAGCTTTACTTCCTTAGGATTGCGATTAACGCGGGCACAAGCTTGAGCAATCCTAGTTCGAATGTTCTCTAAGTTTTCTGTTAAACCCACTACTCTGATCTCTCCTAATCGAATCTTTCGTTATGATCAAATTCGCTAATAGAGTCGTAGGTTCCTGCTATAAAAATAGAACTAACAAGCCCACTGCCCATGTATAATAAGAAAAGATGATTAAGCGTCCTTGTCTAACAAATTTTAATAATAATTTGATTGCTAAATAACCAACAATTGCCGATACCAAAGTCCCAATAAGCATCATCCATAATGGTGTACTAATGGCCTCCGCTGAGAATAAATCACCAATTGCTAATACCTGAGCTCCTAAAATTGCCGGAATTGATAAAAGAAAAGAAAACCGAGCTGCACTTTCTCTTTCTAATCCTTTAAGTAACCCAGTAGCAATTGTAGTGCCCGACCGAGAAAGACCTGGAACTACAGCACAGGCCTGCCCTAATCCAATAATCAATCCATCTAACATACTAATTCGTTCGATTTCTTTTTTCCCGTCGTTAACTTTGCTAGAAATGAATAAGATCGTTCCAGTTAATAACAACATATAGCCTGTAAATTTTGGGCTAGAAAACAAATCTCTAATAAAGTCTTGAACAAAAAGGCCTACGAAAACCAATGGCAAAGTTCCAATAATAATTGCTATAAGCATTTTTACACCAGAATCAGTCTGGTAAAGCTGCTTAAAATCTCCAGGTGCCTTTATCAGTTTAATAAAAGCTTGAATTAAAAGCATGATATCAGGTTTAAAGGCAAAAAAAACAGCTAGTAATGTGCCAAAATGTAAAAAGATCTCATAGGTTAAGTTGGCTTCTTGAATACCTAGTAAGGAACTAAATAATACCAAATGGCCAGAAGAACTCACTGGCAAAAATTCTGTAATTCCTTGAATAACACCTAAAAAAATAGCTTCCAACAAATTCAAAGACTTCATCTCCCATCTAAGTTATCTAGAATATTTCGCTTGCTAACATTAAATTCCTGCACAACGGCGAGCTAGATTAGCTAAAGGTCTAATAAAAGGTACAATTAAAAAAGCAGTAATTACATTGAAAATAGTATGAGCGTTAGCCACTTGCCGCCCAGGATCTTGAGAAGTCAAGCTTATTATAAAGGCAAATTGCTTAATAAACGGTAATAAAAAAAGTACTCCTAAAACATTAAACAAAAGATCAGCATAAGCTGTAGCTTTAGCCTCTTTAGAAAGTCCAATACTAGAGATTAATGTAGTTGCCACTGTACCAATATTGCTTCCCAACGCAATAGCAATAGCACTTTGCAAATTTAAGGCTTGCATTTGGGCTAAAGCAATGACTAAAGTAGTTACTAGACTGCTTGACTGGATAATCGCTGAAAAAACAATTCCTAGCACTATTCCAAGATAAATATTTTCACTTAAACTTATAAGCAGCTTTAGGGTTAAAGGATAAGCTAGTACTGGCCACAAAGACTGTTTTATTAAATTTAAACCAAAAAATAATCCGCCTAAGCCGATTAGTGAACTACCAGCTATCCGCGACTTATTGGTCCAAGGAAAGAGAAAAAGCCCACAGAGCATCATTGGGATAGCATATTGAGACAAATTAAAACTAACGATCTGAGCGGTGACCGTTGTCCCAATATTAGCACCCAAAACGACTCCGAAGGCTTGATATAAATTAAGCAGATTAGCATTAACTAAGGTAACCATCAATACGTTAACCGTACTGCTGCTTTGAACAAACGCGGTTGCTATAGCTCCAGTTAAAATACTTAAGGGTGAATTACTAGTCAATACAATTAAAGCTTTTTGCAGTCTGGTTCCTAGAAAAGCACTCATACTAGTGCTTAATACTCGCAAGCTAATGCCAAAAATTAATAAACTTAAACTTAGGTTAAAAAGCAAATTGATAAGTGTCATGGTAAATCATATGCGATTTACCTTACAGTTATAACAGTTATTCTGTGAAAAACACTATCGTTCCAGGCTGATAACGAGGATTCAAATAATCTTGCGGATTGGTACTTATTAAGCGAGATATTTTACCTAGATTCCCTTCTCCTGGCTCGATCTGCATAATTACCCCACCAATAGTTATTTCCTGCCTATTTGCTATTGAATCTGTTTCGCTAAAAATATCATCATAGGGCACGATTGTATACAGCATCTCTTGGCCTCCCTCTAATTATAAAAACCAGGTTGAGGCAGCGGTCGAAAAGTATTTTTTCGTACTAGATGGGGATTCATAATAAAACTTTGTAAACGCTCAATAGCATCGCCCAATCCACCAATTTGATCGATTAAACCACAGCGAACTGCGTCTTCTCCTATTAAAACTGTTCCCACATCTCGTACTAGTTCACCAGTACGAAACATCATTTCCCGTAATTGCTCCATAGGAATACGGGAATTCTCCACTATAAATCGAAGAATCCGCTCTTGCATCTTATCTAAATAATCATAAGTTTGCGGTACTCCGATGACCATCCCCGTTAACCGAACCGGATGAATAGTCATGGTGGCTGTTTCACAAATATAAGAATAATCAGCGGCCACAGCAATGGGAGTACCGATCGAATGTCCGCCACCAAGTACTAGAGAAACCGTTGGCTTTGACATAGTGCGAATCATTTCTGCAATTGCAAGACCAGCCTCAATGTCGCCGCCAACAGTATTTAAGATAATCAGCAACCCTTTAATTCTAGGATTTTGTTCAATTGCCACTAATTGTGGAATAACATGCTCATATTTAGTAGTCTTATTTCTTGGTGGTAATACCATATGCCCTTCCACTTGTCCAATAATTGGCAATACGTGGAAAGGCAAGGCGCCATCTGGTAAATTCATTTGGCCTAATTGACGAATGTTTTGTAGATTAGACTGTGTAGTTTGTTCGTTTTGAGGCATGTTCACTTGTATCACCCTTTCCTCATCTTAATCTTAGTATGAGGAATAAGAGGCAAAAATAAACACGCTTTATACTTCCATAATTATTGGCAAGATCATTGGGCGACGTTTAGTCTTTTCATATAAATAGCGAGATAACGTTTCACGCACGGAGCTTTTCAAGGCTCCCCACTCTTTAACACCTTGAGATTCTAATTCTTCTAAGACAGCTTTCACCTTTTCTCGTGATTCTTCCATCAATCGCTCAGACTCACGAACATAAACAAAACCACGCGAGACTATATCTGGACCAGCTAAGACAGTACCATTCTGCTTATTTATCGTTACTACAACAATTAAAATACCATCACTAGATAATTGCCGACGATCGCGTAACACAATATTACCAACGTCACCAACGCCAAGACCATCCACAAAAACTTGACCGGAAGCAACTCGTTCTCTAGCTTGGAAAGAGTTTTTAGTAAACTCCATTACTAACCCAATCTCACTAATAAAAATATTTTCTTTAGGAACGCCTACTGATTCAGCCAACTCAGCATGTTTCATTAACATCCGATGTTCGCCATGGATCGGAATGAAATATTTTGGTCTTGTAAGATTTAGCAATAATTTCAATTCCTCTTGGTTAGCATGTCCAGATGTATGAATTCCAAGATGAGGCTCGTAAACAACATTAGCGCCTTCTTTAAACAGATGATTAATAATCTTACCTACAGATTTCTCATTACCTGGAATTGGGTTAGCTGAAATAATTACTGTATCCCCTTTGCTGATTTCAAGCTTACGGTGCTCAGCCATGGCAATCCGAGTTAGGGCAGACATAGGTTCTCCCTGACTACCAGTGGTAATGACCACCAGCTTATTTGGGGGAATTTTATCGGCATCTTCCACATCGATTAGCATATCATCAGGAATTTGCAAATAACCTAACTCCTGAGAAATACTTACCACATTAACCATACTGCGGCCAACTACACATATTTTTCGACCCTCAACCGCTGCTGCATCAACAATTTGCTGTAAGCGATGAACATTAGAAGCAAAAGTAGCAACTAAAATCCGGCCCTCCGCTCGAGCAAAAATCCGTGCAAATGTTTCGCCGACAGTTCTTTCTGATTCAGTGTATCCTGGTTGTTCAGCATTGGTCGAATCAGACATCAAACATAGCACGCCCTTTTGCCCTAGCTCACAAAGTTTATGGAAATCCGCAACTTTACCATCAATTGGGGTTTGATCAAACTTAAAGTCACTGCAATAAATGACGATACCTAATGGTGTATGCACCGCAATAGCAACAACATCTGGAATACTATGGTTGACATGAACAAACTCTACATCAAATGCACCAACTTGAATCCGGTCACCTGCTTTTACTTCATGCAGCACTGTAGAACGTTCCAAATTATGTTCTTGCAGTTTTAAACGTAACAATCCTAAAGTTAATTTAGTCCCGTAAACAGGAATATTGATTTGTTTTAACATATAAGGTACTGCTCCAATATGGTCTTCATGTCCATGAGTGAGAAAAATTCCCCTAATTCGTTCCCGATTCTCAAGTAAATAAGTGATATCTGGAATTACCAAATCCACGCCTAGCATATCATCTTCTGGAAACATAACCCCAGCATCAATAATCATTAGATCATCATCTAATTCCATAACCATCATATTTTTTCCAATTTCACCAATTCCGCCTAGTGAAACCATTCTCAATTTTTTCTTGTTACTACTTCCCATAAAAAAAACACCTCCGATTTATATGAGTGTCTTCTTACTGCTTAAGAAAACTAAATGTCCGACACATCTTATTAATAGTCTACCTCCGCCCAATAAAAAATAGTAGTCTATCGATGTGCTTATCACGAACAAACTCAATTAGTTCTATTATAACAAAATCAAAATTTAAATCAACTGAGCAAAAAAAGAACACTCTTACGAGTGTTCTAATAAACCATATCGACGTAAAACGTCTTTTATTATCTCAGTTTCTGACTCTGTTAAATCAACTAATGGTAATCTAACTGGACCTGTTTCTATGCCAACAAATTCCAAACTGCGTTTAACAGGAACGGGATTGGTAGTCACAAACATAGCTCTAAAAATATCCAACAGCTCCAAGTGGATATTAGTAGCTTCCTTACTACGGCCACTTAAAAATGCCTCAACCATTGTTTTGATTCGTCTACCTACCAAATGAGCAGCTACACTAACTACACCACAACCTCCAACAGCAAGAATTGGTAAGGTTAGGGAGTCATCACCAGAATAAATTAAAAAGTTCTCTGGTGTTATTGTTCTTAAATAGCTGACTTGCTCCAAATTGCCGCTCGCTTCTTTGATAGCTACAATATTTGGAATTTCTGCTAGTCTGGCTACTGTTTCTGGCAAGATATTCACGTTCGTTCTAGATGGAACGTTATAAAGCATAATTGGTAAAGAAGAACTTTCGGCAATAGCTTTAAAATGTTGATAAAGCCCTTCTTGACTTGGTTTATTATAATATGGTGTTACCAACATAATCCCGTCAACGCCGGCTTTTTCCGCTGCCTTTGTTAAATCGATACTTTCGGCAGTATTATATGAACCAGTACCAGCAATAACCTCAATATTACCGCCAACGGCACTAACTACTTCCGAATATAATTCAACCTTTTCTTCGAAGCTTAAAGTTGGTGATTCGCCTGTTGTTCCACAGACTACTAGGCCATCTGAACCATTATTTGCTAACCATTCCGCTAAGTACGCTGCTTGTTTATAGTCAACAGAACCATCTTTTTTCATAGGTGTTACCATCGCTGTAATAACCTGACCTACCTTCATTCCTGACCCTCCTTATTGCTTAACTCAAATTCCTGGAACAATGCCTGCACTGCATCAGTCAGTTTATCCTCCTTAATTAAGCAGGAAATATTAGCATGAGAATCTGTCGTATGATAAATCCCGACTTTAGCTTGTTCTAAACTTTGAACTACCCGTGCCATTACACCAGGTACTCCATGCATGCCTGCTCCAACAACTGAAACTTTTGTGTATCCTTTCTCCACACTAATATTCAACCTATAAGGTGCTAATACCTTTTTAACTAGGTCACTCATTTCTTGATCGATAATAAAAGCTATTAAATTAGGAGATAAATAAATCAAATCAACACTAACACCATGATTAGCGAGCTCTTGAAAGATTTGTAAAGCTAATTTTGATTGGTTAAAATCTTGTTCACTAGCAATCCGAACATGAGCACGATTAGAGATATAGGCGATTCCTGTAACTACCCGATCACTAATCGGATGCTCAACCTCTTTTCCACTACTAATAATCGTTCCTTTACCTGGCTCGACAGTCGAAAGAACTCGAATGGTAATTCCTGCTTCCATGCCGATTTCTACAGCTCGTGGATGAATCACTTTGGCTCCTAAATGAGCCATTTCCATTATTTCACGATAGGTCAGAGTAGATAAGGTAGGAGCATCAGGAATAATTCTGGGATCGACAGTTTTTATTCCGTCTACGTCCGTATAAATTTCCACATAACCTGTTTTCAAAACAGCTGCTAAAGCAACTGCAGTAGTATCACTACCCCCTCGACCCAGAGTGGTTATCTCACCGTCATTAGTTGCTCCTTGAAATCCAGCAACAACAGGAATCACGCCTGCTTCTATTAGACTGTAAATTTTCTTTGGATTTATACTTAAGATCCGAGCACTTCCATGATTTGCATCAGTCAGTATGCCCCCTTGCCAACCTGTGACAGCTTGTGCTTTTAATCCTCGAGCATTTAATGCTTCACTAAGCACCACAGCTGAGATTATTTCACCACAGGCTAGTAACAAATCTAGATTTCGCGCATCCTGTTGACTATCAGCTGATTTAACTAAACTTAGCAAGGTATCAGTAGCATACGGATCACCTGCGCGACCCATAGCTGAAACAACCACTACAGGATGACAACCTTTTTCATAAGCTTCATTAATTCGATCACAGACGTGAACCCGTTGCTCTGACGTTGCTAAAGAACTACCTCCAAATTTTTGGACACATATGTCCATCACAGTCACCTCAAATGTGGCAAGAGATATTCGCCAATCTGTACAGCATTTAAAGCCGCTCCCTTACGAATTTGATCTGCTACAACCCAAATATTTAAACCATTCTCAACGGTTAAATCCTCACGAATTCGTCCGACCCAAACATAATCATCTCCCGATGTATAAAGCGGCATCGGATATTCATAATTAGCTAGATCATCTAAAACTTTTATACCAGGAGCTTTAGCCAAAATCTCTTTACATTGCTCTACAGTTAATTTTTCTTGCGTTTCAATATTAATCGACTCACTATGAGAACGCATTACCGGTACCCGCACTGTAGTAGCAGTGATCTGGATATTATCATCACCAAATATTTTTTTGGTTTCATTGATCATTTTCCATTCTTCTTTAGTATAACCCGCTTCATCAGCAACATCGATGTGGGGAATTAAATTAAAAAGAATTTGGTAACGGAATACTTCTGCTTTTATTTCGTCATCGTTGGCATAAGCCAAGACTTGTGCTTTTAATTCATCCATTGCTGGATTGCCTGCACCAGACACTGCTTGATAAGTGCTAACTACCACTCGTTTAATACCAACAGCATTATAGATTGGCTTTAAAGCCATAGCCATAATAATTGTTGAACAATTAGGATTGGCAATAATTCCTTGATGGTTTAAAGCAGCCTCGCCATTAACTTCTGGCACTACTAACGGTACGTTCGGATCCATGCGAAAAGCACTAGTATTGTCAATTACTACAGCGCCCGCATTAGTAGCAACTTGAGCCCATTCCTGGCTGACACTTCCTCCGGCACAGAAAAAGGCAATGTCGACATCTTTAAAACTTTCTGCGCTGACAGCTTCAATTACAAATTTTTGTCCATTAAACTCTAACTCTCTTCCAGCTGATCGCGGCGATGCTAGTAATTTCAGTGAATTAATTGGAAACTGCCGTTCAAGCAAAATTTCCAATAACTCCTGACCTACTGCACCTGTTGCGCCTAAAATAGCTACATTAACTTTATTCACTTATTGACGTCCTCCTTACTTCACAGCTCTAATCGAGCGTTCTATGATTATTGGCTGAAGCTGCTCAAACTCTAACGCTTTTTCTAATGTTGGAATAATTAGAGTCATGTCCGCCACCAAAGAATTCCTTTTCTGGTCTGGATTATCTTGACCGAAAGGTACAAAATAAACGTTTCGTGTATTTAATAACAGCCCTAAGTTCTTAGCATTCATACTTAATCCATCATTAGTTGAAATTGCCAGAACCAGTGGTTTTAAATTTCTTAAATGCGCTTTAGCGATCATTAATACTGCGGTATCAGTAATGGCATTAGCTAATCTAGCCATGGTATTACCAGTACAAGGTGCAATAATCACCACATCAAGTAATTTTTTTGGTCCAAAAGGCTCTGCATCTACAATCTCAGTAACTACCGGTTTACCCGTTATTTCTGAAAATTTAGCGATTATATCTGTACCCTTGCCAAATCGTGTATCAGTATTAACAACCGTTTCTGAAGCAAAAGGATAAACATTCGCACCCAAAGCGATCAATGCTTCTACCTGAGGCCAAATATCTTCATAAGTGCAATGACTTCCAGTCAAGGCAAAACCAATATTTTTCCCATTAAGAGGCACCCTGATCCCCTCCTAATAATTCAATTAATAGTCGGGGAATACAATCGGATAAAATTTGTCCTGCTGTAATTGGAGCGACTTTACCTGGTAACGATAAAGCCAGAATGGCTTTGATGCCTAAATCATTAGCAGTATTATAATCAACTCCACCAGGTGAAGCTGCTATGTCAATTATTAAAACAGAACGACTTAGTTTTTTCAAATATTGCTTAGTTAATACTAAGGCCGGAACTGTATTAAAAATTACATCAAAATCTACTTGACTATATAAATCTGCCAGTGGTAAAGGCGTATAACCCATTTCTATTATGCGAGCAATATCTGCTGCCTTACGTGAGGCAACCGTAACTTTAGCTCCTAAAGCTGCAAGAGAACGTGCTAAAGTCATACCGCAGCGACCATAACCTACCACAAGACATTTAGAACTATGAATCGTTATCGGCAATTCTTCCATGGCTAATTGAATTGCACCTTCAGCTGTCGGAATAGAATTCAAAATTGCTATATCATCAATCTCTGCTGTTTCAATTATTTTTATCTGGTGCTTGCTAGCCATTTCCACAATAATAGGCTTCGCCACTCCGATTAATAAATATGTCTCCTTTGGCAGATGCTTGATAACTTCTACTAGATCAATTGGATCAAGCTGATCTAGTCGATTAAAGATCCAACCATCCATATCAGTATTACTCATTGGGCCTAGAACAAATTTTGCTCCTCTAACGGCTTCTACTGCATCTGCAAAATGTTTAGCCCGACTAATTACTGACATAGGAGGAAATCCTACTAAACGCAAATCAACTTCGTAATCTAGCAATGTTTTGGCTAACTCTAATTCACGTAAGTCGCCACCGAGCATAGTAATTGGTACATTGGCTAACTTCATCCAACTTACCTCCTCCCCGATGTACTTCATAATTACTATATGAGGAGGATGAAAAGCTGGTGACCATTAATCAAACAATATATGCTCTAAACCATAAATTATGCCTTGTAAATCTTTAACCTTCCTGACTGCAAGCAATACTCCAGGCATAAAGCTTTCCCGATGAGTAGAATCATGCCTAATAATTAAGTTTTGACCAGGCAGACCAAAAATCACTTCCTGATGAGCAACATATCCTGGTAAACGAACACTATGAATATTGATATTATCAAATCGTCCGCCGCGAGCACCAGGAATTATTTGAATCGTAGGATCTTCTTTTTGCTTTTGATTAACTTGCACTTGGCTAATCATTTCCGCTGTTTTTATAGCTGTTCCTGAAGGTGCATCCTTTTTCTGCTGATGATGGTACTCAATGATCTCTACATCAGGGAAAAATTTAGCTGCTTCTTGGGCAAATCGCATCATCAAAACTGCTCCAATCGCAAAATTTGGTGCAATAATCCCTGCCCAATCTTTATCAGAACTTTGTTCTTGTAATAATACTAAATCTTGATCAGAAATTCCAGTAGTTCCTACCACTACTCGAACATTTTTTTCTAAACAGATTTGGATATTTTTTAAAACCTGGGTTGGCTCAGTAAAATCAACTACCACGTCTACTTCAGTCTTAGAAAGTGCTTCGTTTAAGTCCTGATACATAGTAATGCCATTAATAGGTGCCGTTGCAATTGGATCTACTCCTGCAACAACCTGCATATCATCTTGAGAGCTAACTGCCTTTACTACTTCTTGGCCCATCTTACCAAGAGCTCCACTTACTAAAACCTTGATCATTAATTTCCCTCTTTCTATCTCTGATAAATATCTTCTTGTGATTCTGGATAAACCTAGCAAAATCCTTTATCTCAAATAAAAAACATACGAAAAAGAGACTGATTTAACAGTCCCTTTTTCATCAAATAGTTATTTTAAAAGTTTTCACCACCGTGACTTTCTACATCAACGGCTCCATTATTACGTAAGACCTCACTTACATCTTGCACCTTATCCTCACTGGTTTCTACCACAGCAAGAATCCCGCCAGATTTGAGATGTTGTTCATAGGCTTTTCCTCGTTCTTCTGGAATTCCTAGGTCAATTAATCCTCCTGCTACACCACCAGTTACTGCTCCAGACAATACTCCAGCGATTGGGCCAGCTGCTACAATTGGACCAATTCCTGGAATGACTAAAGCGCCAACACCGGCTAATAACCCAGCAAGTCCACCTAATGCGCCGCCCCAAGCTGTTCCATCAGTTATATCTTCAGAACCGCCTAGGTCTCCTCCAACTTCCATGTCACGTTTTACAGTTTTACCTTCATCTCTTGCTATAATAGAAATTTCATTTTCGCCAAATCCTTTTTCTCGTAGCATTTTTACTGCTTTTTCCGCAGCTTCAGAATTCTTAAAAACACCTATTACTGTTGACAAGTAGATCCCCCTTTTCATAAATAGGTTCGCCTCTATTTTACCCATATTAGGGGAAGAATTATTCTAATTCTAAGCGACGAACAATATCATGATAATCTTCGGCTGTAGTTAAGTCTACAATGATTAAATCCCGTCCTATTTTTTTCACGCCTTTCCAGGGGATCACTAAAATTCCTTTTTTGAAAATTCCCTTTCCATACGGAATAATTATCGAATCTACAGCACCTGTTTTCGTATTAATAATCAGATCTGTGTCGTTAACTATCCCTAATTTAATCCCTTCGTCATAACAAACAATTTCTTTGCCGGCTAAGTCCGAATACCTCATGCTCACCAGCTCCAACTCCATCCCATATATAAGTTGGGCACATGACCGAATTTAGCTATTAGTTGCCCGCCATCTGGCTCGCCGTACCTAAATTGTAAATATCGAGTTTCATACCCATATTTAAATAAAACATAATTAAACCTAATTTGCTCTGTTCGATCAAATTTATGAATACAATGCAGCTCAAATGGCTCTCTGGTATACTTATATTCGATGCGGTATTGATTTAATGACGAACTAGCAAACTTCAAGGAATGGTTCTGATATGTATACCCTAACCGAAACTGGGAATTGTTGGTACGCCATTCCACATTAAAACCTTGATAAACAAAACCAAAGGTATACTGTTGGTTAGGCTGCCATTTTCTGGAAACATAATAACGATTTTTGTTTGGCTGATATTCTACTAATAATTCAGTTGCTGGATAGCTTTTCGTACTGTCAACACTTTTCAAAGCTGCAAAATCAAAGGTAATTTGCCAGGGCTTAGCTGAGTAGCGTAAATCACCAAAAAATCCAACTCTATCTTTAGTATAACGACTAGTTTTCGTTAAAGGCCAGACAAAATCCTGACCGATATAGCGATAGCCGGGACGAATACGGAACTTGTCACCTGCTAATAAACTAGTTACAATCAAGGCCTGACTTTGTTTAGTCTCAAGTTCTGTACCAGTTACTAAACTACGGTGTAACGAGCCATAAGCAATATTTATTGGATACTTGAGCTTAACCTGAGTATCCATAGTCAGAATAGCACCAGTATTTCTTTGATAATTCCACTTCTGTCCAGACGTTTCCACCCACAAATAGCCAGAATCATAACAAGCTGCTGCTACCTGCCAATCAAGCAAATTTAACCCTTTGGTCCATTGTAAATAACCAAATCTACTAGGAAGACCCTGTTTAATTGGTACCTCCTCACTAACCAACAAAAGCAAATCCGCTGGCCGATAATGATATAGGAAAGAAAGATGCTCTGGCTGATAGTAATCTTTATGCAGGATTCGAAAGTGATCAGTGCTAATTAGATGCGGCGAATTATAGTAAAGAGCCCAATGATGGACTTCATTATCAAACTGAAAGATCCAGTTCCTAAACTGGAGATCAAGTAATTGCTTATTACTACTGATTAGATTAACTTCGCCTGTTAATTGATGCTGACTAGTTATCTGTTCCTGCACAAAATAAGCAAGGGTCTTTTCCCATTCTTGCTGAGTTATATTGTACTGACCAGAATATTGAAAGTGGCAATCCTGTGCAGCTGCAGAACTCCACAACAAAACAAGCTTAGTTAATGACAGTAATAAAAATAATGCTTTATTCCTCCACAACTAAAGCTCCTCCTTACAGCACCTCTCCCTTAGGATCCTTTTTATCTTACCATATCTTCGAAATTTACACAAAATAAGCCAATAATCCTAATAACTAACACTGACGGCAATTCAACTATATGGTATTATAATAATTGTTCCGATTATTAAATGTAAGGAGGGAAATAATGTCGCAAAACACAATCATTACAGTATTAACAGCACTTTTCGTGATTTCTAGTATCTTTGGTGGTTCCGATAATTCTAAACTCGATTTAAATGATCCAAATATTGCTATAGAACAATCAGTAATCAGTCCTGGACAACGTGGACAGATTCTTGGAGACCGAGTAACACTACGAACTGGTCCAAGTACTGATCACAGTGCAATCACCATTTTGACAAAAGACAAGCAAGTTACTGTACTGGACTATAATAATGGTTGGTATCAAGTAAAAACTAACACTGGACAAACTGGCTGGGTAGCTGGCTATTTAATTGAAGTATTAACCGAAGCTGAAACTAAAGTAAAACAACATAACAAAGCAGTTATGGGCTACTATTTACTTGGCCAACAATCCTATAACAGCTTAATCGAAAACAGTAATTCTCTAACTTCGGTAATTCCTTGGAGTTGGAGTATTGACAGTTATGGCGGTTTAAACGGTGATTTTGACTATCAAACTTACAGTGATGTGTTGTTATATGCCGGCAATCAACAACTTGAAACCTATGCTCTAATTCATAACTTTTATAATGATGGCTTTGACAGCCGGATAGTAAGCACTTTCTTAAACAATCCTTACGCGCAAGAACGAGCAATAAACCAAATTCATTCCACATTGGTGGACTGGGGCATGACTGGTATTAACTTAGATCTAGAAAATGTTCCAGCTGAAGATCGAGATTTGTTAAATGAATTTGTAGCTAAACTAAGTGAAAAATTAAAAGAAGACAACCTTAAAATAACCATGGCAGTGCCAGCTAAAACTGCTGATGATCCAACTGGATATTTTGGTGCCTATGATTATAAAACCCTCGGAAAATATGTTGATAAGCTAGTGATCATGGCTTATGATCAGCATTACCGTGGTGGGCCTCCAGGTCCAATTGCTTCAGTGGAATGGGTAGAATCAGTAATTAAATTCGCTGTAAATCAAGTCCCAGCAAACAAAATAGTTTTAGGCATTCCTAACTACGGTTATGATTGGCCTGTTAGCGGTGTAGCTAAAGGTTTAACTTATTCTCAAACAATGGAGTTAGCAGCCAAAGAAGGCGTTAGTCTGCGATGGGATAGTACCCACAAGGTGCCTTACTTTAATTATGGTAATGGCCGACAAGTATGGTTTGAAAATCGCTACAGTATCAAATATAAGTTAGACTTAGTTAACCAGTATAACTTAGGCGGAATCGCTTTATGGCGGTTAGGACAAGAAGACAATGGTATATGGCAAGTTATTGATGAGACTTTAAAATAAACAAGGGCGAAGCCACAAGCCTAGCCCTTGTTGGCTTTAAGGGCCAAGTAGTTCAGAAACCGTTACCACTTGGTAGCCTTTTGCCTGTAACTGTTCAATAATAATTGGCAATGCAGCAGCAGTCGGTTCTGTTGGATGCATCAATACTAAGGCACCATTTTGGATTTTACTCATTACCCGATCAATGATAACTGTTGGTGCAGGTCGCTGCCAGTCAACAGTATCAACAGTCCACAAAACAGTCTTATAACCTAACTCCCCTGCAATGGCTACCGTTTGTTTATTCATATCACCTGCTGGAGGTGCAAATACTCGAGGCTTTTGCCCAGTAACATTAATGATTTTTTCTTCCCCATCAAGAATCAATTCGCGTACTTCGTCAGCAGTCATTTGACTAGGCATCCCATGCCACCCGCCGTGATTACCAATTTCGTGGCCAGCATCAGCAATTAACCGAGCTAATTCAGGAAACTTGGCAACCCAACTGCCTGTAGGAAACCAAGTTGTAGTAATGTTATATTGGGCAAAGATATCTAACATAGTAGGAATATACTCATTTCCCCAATCCACATTTATCATCAGACTTACCTTCGGCTCATCAGTAGGTCCCTGATAATATGGAACAAAATGACTTTGTGTAACTGACGGTAAAACTTGAATATGTGCCAGTTCAATACTACTGCCTGGTTCAGCCGATAATAAAGCTTCAATTGTAGCGGAAACATCAATAATCATTCCCACCTGCTCCGGATAGACTAATTCCGTTTGCCAATCAAAACTAGCATTTTTTGCTTCGATCACTCGGTCTTCACCAATACTTAGAATAGCATCAAATAATTCATCCGGTAATAACCCACTCATATCATAGACTTCCAAAGTTACGCCTGGTTTAACTCCATAGATTCTTCTCGCAAATGGTTCATATAAAGCAGCAGTAGTGAGACTGACAATCGTAATACTGATCACCACAAAAATTGCTACTAATGTTTTTCGAGTAATGACAAAACTAAACCATACACCTTTGCGTTTATTCACCAGTATAGCCTCCCTTACGTAAACGTTGGGTTCCATCATGATCAACATAATAGTTCTCTCGATGAATTAATTCCGAAATAGGCACAATTTGATAGCCTTGTTCCAATAATTCTGGAATAATTCTCCGTAACGCTTCCGGTGTAGGCTTAGCGGCATTATGGAATAGTACAATTTCGCCAGGCCCAATATTTTTCATAACTCGCTGATAAACTTCTTCACTAGTGGTATTTTTCCAATCCAGAGAATCAATAGACCATTGAATGGTGTAGTAACCGACGGAGTCAGCTGCTTTGATAACAGTATTATTATATTCGCCAAATGGTGGGCGGAAGAGGAAGGGATTTTGACCGGTTATGTCTTTGATCATGGCATGATTTTTCTGCAACTCCAGCACAACACCGTCAAAAGACAAGCTATTCATATGCGGATGGGAATAACTATGGTTACCTATTTCATGACCTTCGGCAGCAATTTTAACTACATAATCAGGGTGCTTATCTACCCAATACCCAGCTAAAAAAAACGTAGTCTTCAAATTATATTCTTGCAAAATTTCCAAAATTTCATCTGTTAAGTCAGTACCCCAAGTAGCATCAAAAGAAATTGACAACTTTTTATCACTGGTTTCTACTCGGTAAATGGGAATTAAGCGATTTGTAGTAACGCTAATGACTTTTTGAACCATTGGACTGAAAATCTCACTAGTAATACTAAAGACAAGTAAGAGGACTACAACTAAACCAAAAAAGTGATGGAATCTCAACTTATATACGAATACACGCATACCAATCTCCTCCTCGTGTATTCATATTCAAAAAAAGAAAGGCAAATAACAACTATTTGCCTTAAATTGCGAAGTTATGATTACCAATCTTTTTAATAACTGGTCTAGTTTTCCAATATTCCGGATTCTCCGAGATAGTCGGGTTATAGAAAAACAATGCACCACCAGTAGGATCCTCGCCAGCTAAAGCACGTTCCGCTGCCTCCCAAGCACTAGCTTGTGGTTCATTCGGCAATAAATTTCTTTCTACTGGAGTAAACTGTCCCCGCTGATAAACAACTTCCGTAATAGTATTTGGGAACTTCTCGCTTTTTACACGATTAATGATTACAGCTCCTACAGCGATCTGTCCTTCTAGTGGCTCGCCTCTAGCTTCTGCATGAATCACTTTCGCTAATAATTCTCGTTCTTCTGGGGTAAATTTAATTACATATTTTCTAGCAGGTATGCGTAAACGAGTTCCTGGTCTTAACAAAGAGGGATTCTCAAGATCATTAAAATCAGCTAAATAATGCCAGCCTAAACCATAACGATGGGCAATTTCCGATAAAGTATCTCCAGGTTGAACAATGTAATAATGCTCACTGACTTTAGCTGGATAAGATAAAGCCAGTAAAATCATTAAAACCCAAGTTATTATAACCATAAATTAACCTCCTGCTTAAGCTTATCCAAATAATCGTTTTCAATGGAACAACTGGCTAATGATTGAATAAAAGTTTCACCATAATTTCTGTCCATAATCCTTCGATCACAAATTACTAATAAACCTCGATCTGTTTTTGTCCGAATCAATCTACCGCAGCCTTGTCTAAACTTAAGGACAGCTTTTGGTAGGAAATAATCTCTAAATGGGTTCCCACCTAATTCTAAAATCAATTCGCTGCGGGCCATAACTATTGGATCTGTCGGAACAGTAAAAGGTAATTTGGTAATAATTACCGAAGATAAAGCTTCTCCAGCAACATCAACTCCTTCCCAGAAGCTATCAGTTCCTAACAAGACCGGATTTGGCTCCACTTTAAAACGCTCAATCAATATATAGCGCGATTGCTCACCTTGGACTAGAAAATTATATGTCTGTTCCAAACCAACTGTTCTAAGATATTTGGCCACTTCTTTCAGCATTTTATAAGAAGTAAATAAAACAAAGGCTCGGCCTTTTGTTAAAGCTAGGATGTCTACTAATTTGTTGGCTAGCTCTTCTGGATAATTACTACTATCTGGTAATGGCAAATCTTTAGGTACAGCCATAAACACCTGTTTTTGATAATCAAATGGCGATTCAAAAATCAAAGTCACTAGATCCCAAGCTTCTTCGAAATCAATTCCGACATTCTTACGAAAATAGGTGAAATCCTGATTCACCGATAAAGTTGCACTAGTAAAGATCACTGAAGATAACTGAAATAACAGATTTTCTTTTAATAAAGGACCTACGTCAATTGGTGCTCCTTGTAAAGATGCTCCTCTTTGTCTTTCCATGGCCTTTAACCAATAAACATAACCTGGTTGGTTAACATCCATGGTAAATTCTAAATCCACACGAAAATCTACTACCCTCTGATAATAGGCTTCCAGATAAAATAAAGACTCGAAACCCTCTTTTTCGCTTAAACTCTCCGTCATCTCCAATAACTTTTCTAGTTGGATTTCCCATTTTCGTAAATTACTATGTAGTAAGTCATAAGCCGTTAATACCGATTCTGTCTCAATTCCCTGGCGAAACGGTATTCGTAAGCTTTCTGGATCTGCTCCATTTCGTTCCTGTAAATATTTGGCTAATTCATCAAAGAACTTAGCACCAACATCATCAACTACTCGAATCTGTGGCAAGATATGCCAATCAATTAGCTGAAAAATATCTGCAGCTTCAGCCTCTGACAAGCTCTTGCTAACTTGTTGGCGAATTCGATTCAATAATCCCCGGTCTTTTCGTCTTCGGTAAAACAATCCTAGTAAGCGACTAAGTCGTACAGGTGATACTTTAACAGCAAAATATTCTGTGGCAACATCTTGAATATGATGCGCTTCATCGATGATTAAATGTTTATAGCTAGGTAAAACAGCTGTAGTATCCCAACCTAACTTTTGACGGATACTCACATCTGCTAATAATAGATGATGGTTAACTATTAAAAGATCTGCTTTCTCTGCTAATCGACGATTGATAAAAATAGGGCAGTGCTCATAGAACTCGCACTTGCCCCTAGTGCATAAATCTGATTCGGCCTGTACTTCTTCCCACAATTCTTCGGAAAAGTCTGGGCAATCACTAATAGTAGTCACTTCTTGTCGCTCTAGACCAGCAATTAGATCAGTGACTAATTTTTCTTCTATTGAATTGGTAACAGTAAAGAGAAAATCTTGAGCTCTCGCCCAACAAGGATAATTAACCCATCCACGAACTACAACTGCATTAAAATCTATTCCTAATTTACGTAAGCCTGGTAAATCTTTATTCAACAATTGATCTTGCAAATTTAAAGTATTAGTAGAAATCACAACTTTTTCCTGTTTTGTTTTTGCGAAACAAATAGCTGGATACAAGTAAGCTAAGGATTTTCCAGTTCCAGTTCCAGCTTCAATGATTCCTAAATGCCCTGAATCAAGTATTTGATAAATCGCATCAGCCATTTGCTGCTGAGCTGCACGATACTCATAACCTTCGACATTACCTAATAATCCATTCGGTAAATAAAAATCCGAATTATAAAGCAAAAAATCCCCTCCTTAAGGTTAATAAACCATGGAAGTGATTTTCTATATATTCTACATTTTTTACAGAATACCTGCATAGAACAGTTCCTACAATTTTTTTCTCCCAATTAGATCAAGATAATTTAAGAACCTATTATTTTCAATTACTAAGGTAAACGACTTGCGTTCAGCATAATAATGTAATCCAACCAACGAAAATAGAATCACCAGTTTACTAATCACAGGCAGCTGTGTGACGACTAAACCTAATACTGAACCTAAAATGTTGGATCCTATATCTCCCATCATTACTTGTCCGTGTAAATCCCAAGGTAAATAAGCCAAAACACTAGCAAGCAGTATTAATGATACAGGATTTGACTCACCGAAAAAAAATAACAAGGCAGTACTTAGTATGTAAAACTTACCAGTACGCCCTGGACGCACGTCTAATAAATTGGCAAAATTAGCCATTAGAGCAATTAACAAACCATTAATAATAACAATCAGGCCATGTTCTGCTGTAAAAAAGCCTAGCAAAAGAGCAATAAGCCCACCAAAAATTGCTTTTAAGGCTCCTGTTGTCAACTGCCCTTGCAATAAAGCACGAAAATGACCCCTAAATCCACGGGCTTCCCTGCTCCCGAGCGTATCATCAATAAAACCCACAATTCCAAAGGCTAGTATCGTTAATACTGCCAAAAAACCAAAGAGCAAGTTTATCTTTTGAAATAAAATCCCAATCAAGATTAATGGAATAACCACAATTATAAAAAGCATACCTAAACCGACTGGTACTTCTTGATTCGCGTAATTAAAATGCATTAATCTCGCTTGCGCCATCTCCGCTAAAGCAGGTAACAAATAATAACTTGCTCCGAAGGCTAGTACTACCAAGACACTGAGCATTACTTATTTATTCCTCCATGCTTTTACCAGTACTTTAATAATCATCCATAATTGTTTTCCCCGATGCATAAAACCTGACAAATTTCTTCCAGTGGGTCGATGAGTCATTGGTAAATCTATTTCACGAATCTGATAACCTAACCGTAATGCTTTAATAGTCAACTCTACTTCTACACCAAACCCAGCGGCAAAACCACCACATTCTTTGAGTACTTGCTGACGAACAGCTCGTTGCCCAGAAAGAGGACTAGTTGTGGCAACTCCAGTTAGCCTTTTAATTCCCCAGCTAGCGATAGATTTTGCTAACCCAAAGCCCATTTTTCCTGTTTTCACCTGTCTGGTAACAAAGTTAGCAATGGTCATATCTACTTCCTGATTGATTACTGGCTCTAATAAGGCACTGGCCAAAGCAGCACTTTCTTCTAGATCAGCATCAATCAAAAGGTAAATTTCAGCAGGATATTCTTGCCAACCAATATTTAAAGCTTGCCCTTTACCCATATTTTTCGTTAATTCAACTAATTCCACTGGATATTCTTGTTGACATTTGCGAACTACTTGACTAGTCTGATCGGTAGAGCCATCATTGATCACAACAATTTTATCGACAGCCTTTATTTCACTAATTCCTCTGATAGTTTTGGCAAGTCGCAGTGCTTCATTGAAAGCCGGAACTAAAGCAACTATTTTCATAATTTACTCTCCTATAACAGTAGGTAATAAACTGGAAAAACTTTTTCCCCATCCATATCTACCTGTTATAGACTGACTTAAACCTTGAATTAAAGCAAGTTCACCTATTGGTGTGTC
Organism: Bacillota bacterium; assembly: GCA_012521185.1. Classification (GTDB taxonomy): domain Bacteria; phylum Bacillota; class Limnochordia; order Darwinibacteriales; family DTU012; genus JAAYMV01. The sequence continues at coordinate 62,826 of JAAYMV010000074.1, read as the reverse complement.
AATTCCTGAGATTACCAAACTTTTATCTGCCAAGTCAACCAAATTTAAGTCTGCATCATAAGAATGAATAATCCCAATTTGCCAACCATGATGCTGCAAGTTGTCTAAACTACTTAAATCCAACTGGTTTGAATTTGCATAAACAATAGCAATTTTTTTATTCAGTGGCTTTTCAAAGTCACTAATTAAACCTTCTATCTGCCGTTCAGTTACTGGAAGCTGCAGCTCTCCTAAAAAGCTTGCACCAGCATGCTCTAATAAATTAATCAGCCCTTCTAAGTTTGATAAGCCTTCATTGACAAAAACTACAACTGCAGCGTCACGCAACTGATCACTAATCAACAATGGCTTAACTTGTTCCCAAAAACTAATTAACACATTCTCTTTCTCCTGGGCTATTTCTAGACTAGCTTGTAAAGTTTTTGTTCTAATTTCCAAAGCCTTAAAGCGATTCTCTAAATCAGCAATAATATGTCCCTGTTCTTGTACCAAACCATCGTTTTGAAACAAAGCACTACCGATTAACATACCTAGCACCAAACTGAAAAAAACAGCTACTAATGATGCAACATGATAGCGAAAACCAATATGCATCTACAACCCTCCTACAAATAGGCGGATTTGCAACCATAACAAGCGTACAAACTGCCGCCATGGTGAAGCTAATGCTACGAAAACAATAATCGGCAAAATAGCAGCAATTAATAGTGGAATAGGAGGAATCATACTTGAGCTGCTTTGATATAACTGACTTACCCCTTTAGCGTCTACTAAAATCGACCCGATTTTCATTCTTACTAAAAATGTCGAAGCCATACCAGGTCTACCTTTTTCTAAAAAGTCAATCATATGGGAATGTAAACCAACTGCTGCAATTAGTTTGGCTCCCATTTCGTATGCTAGTAGCAGGGCAATATCTTCACTAGTTCCCGGCGCTGGAAACAATTTATACTCCAAACCTAACTCATCTAATCTAGCAGCGCCTGGACAACGACCATCGGAATAGGCATGAACGAGCAGCTCAGCACCGCTTTTAAGCGCCTGATCCGTGATACTATCCATATCACCAATGATAATATCAGGCTGATGCCCACATTCTAACAATGCATCAGCACCACCATCCACTCCAATTAATATAGGCTGCATCTCCTCGATATAAGCACCTATAGCTTTTAGATCCTCTAAATATCCCAATCCACGAACTACTACTACTACATGCCTACCCTCAATACAGGTATTAATATCTGGCAGCTGTACACCTTTCAGAATTTGTTCTTTTTCTTTTTGGACAAACTCCATGGTGTTATCGACAAATTTGCTTATCTCTTCATCTAAATTTTCTTTAGCTTGTTCCATTAATGCAGTAATTTGCCTCATTGTTAACCGTCTTCCAACCCCTATCAAACGATCGGCAAGATATACTCGATTTCCCTTAATTGTTAATAGGTCGCCAGCTTTTAGTTGAGTAAAAATCTGATCGCCTAATTGATCAATCAAAACAATCTGATTTTCTAATAATAATTCTGGTCCTAAATTTGGATAACGACCTGAAATCGAATCCGCTGCATTAAGAACAGCCAACACACCTGCTTCTACCAATCCCATGGCACCCATAGCATCTAAGTCTTGGTGATCAATGATCGCAATTTCCCCTGAAGCTAATTCTTTTACCAACTCTTTGGTTTTTCGTCCTAATCTAGCTTGCCCACTTATTACCATAAAAACACTTCCGTCTCCAAATTATTACATAAAATAAGGACGATGAGTTGTCTCATCGTCCTTAATTTAATCATTGTGCTAGCAAATTATAATTAATAATATCTGCCATTTTTGCAATGAAGGCAGAATTGGAAGGTTTTCCTCTTTCAGCATCGATTGTATGTGGGAAAAATTGATTTAAGGTTTTTAGATTACCTCTAGTCCAAGCGGTGTCGATGGCGTAACGAATTGCTCGTTCCACTTTTTGCGGCGTTGTACCATGATAACGTGCAATTTCTGGATATAACTTAGAAGTAATTCTTCGATCTAACCAGGTCTTATTAAGAGTGATCATAATAATGGCGTCAATTAAATAATAATAACCTTTAAGATTTGAAAAAATGCCTATTTGATTAAGATATTTAGCAAGCATTTCCTCTAGCGATTGACGGTTATAAGCATATTGTAAGAAGCTCTGAGAAGCTGCAGCCAGTTGATCTACATACCTAATCCGCTCCACTAAACAATCTAAGTTAAAAGGTTTCATTAGGTAATAAGCAACACCTAAATTAGCTAGTTGTTCTACAAACTCATCATCACCAAAACTAGACATAACAAGTACCTTCAAATCCTGGTAATTATTGAAGAGTTTTTCGAGTATTTGAATACCTTCTGCTTTCGGCCACATAAAATCCATAACCAAGACATCCGGTTCGACAGCTTGAATTCGATCGTCTAGTTTTTCAGGATGATTAATATATTCTAACAAATTAATTTCCGGCTCCTTCGCTAGATGAGTGGCAATGGAGCGACCCAGATGCTCATTATAATCTCCTAACAGTACTTTAATCATTTCGTACGCCACCTCCCTGTTAGATTGCTTGCTTCCATTCAACAACTGCCAAAGACTGTTGTTCATCAGCTAATCCAGCCTCATAAATCATCCATTCGATAAAACTACCATATCCCATTACTGGATTATTAATAAAAACATGAGTTACAGCACCAATTAATTTATTGTTTTGGACAATAGGACTACCACTCATACCTTGGACAATTCCACCAGTAATGCTAAGCAATCGTGGATCTGTCACGCGAATAATCAATCCCTTATCATCAGGTTCAGGTTGAGTTATTACCCGGGTAATTTCAATATCAAACTCTTCAACTTGATCCCCATTAATTACAGTATAGATTTTAGCAGGCCCTACCTGAACTTCATGGGATAAGGCTACAGCTATTGGCTGTGGAAAATACTCGTGTTTAATAGTTCTTTGTAAATTCCCGAAAATGCCAAATTTAGTATTTTTATCGATAGTACCTAAAATTTGATCATCACTTTGAAAAACACCCAACTTCTCTCCAGGTAAACCCTTTAATCCTTGTTTGATACTATTAATGCTCGCCTGAACAATACTCCCCTGACTGATCTCCAAATCCCGTCCAAAACCGTCGGTTATGGTATGTCCTAATGCCCCGTAACGACCTGTTTCTGGATCATAAAAAGTTAAAGTTCCTACCCCTGCAGCAGGATCTTCCAAAAAGAATCCTACTAAATACACTTCACGTTGCTTTCCTGTATAGTCTTCTTGTAACGATAAAACGGGTTTAATATGTCGTTCTAAAATCTGTTCGTTACGACGAATCAAAATAGGAATAGTATCAAAATTTGGTGCTAATTGATTAATTAACATACCAACTTGCCCTGGTCGGGAGACCTGCTGATTTCCAATTTTCAAAATCACATCTCCTGCCTGAATACCTGCTGATGCTGCAGGAAAGTATTCTTTCCCGTCTAAACCCCGAACAGGAACAACTCTACTAATCACTAAACCAAGGGAATTTACTAACACTCCAATAGACTGGCCACCTGGAAACAAATATACCTGGGGAACCACATCCACGACCATTTCTTTAACAGGAATAATGCCAAATAGCCTAACTTGAAAATACTGTTTCCCAATCTCTTCCGAATTAAAGAGAAAATTACGTTTCTCACCAACTACGTTTACCCCATTGGCATCTACCAAACTAAAAGGAAGCTGAACATAAAGAGAATAGTCAGTACCCGGATACAAACGAACTTGACCTGGAATTCCAGCCCAATAGGGTAAAGCGGGAGTGACAAAAATGCCAATAATCAAAATTACTGGCACTAAAAAATACCAAATTAGTCCTCTTTTCACAGGCTACACCCCTCAAGCAAAACTGTCTGCTTGTATGGTGCCCGCGAAAGAAGACTAATATTAAGGAACTAGCTGGTATTTGCTTGGTTTAGCAGCTGTTTAGCATGAGCGATAGTCTCTACATCCTCATGTCCACCAAGCATTCTTACAATTTCGTTTACTCTTTCTTCCTTACTTAGCAAATTAACCTGCATCACTGTTCGATCCTGAATAACCTTTTTCTCAATATAATAGTGATGCTTTGCATAACTAGCAACTATTGGTAAATGCGTAACAGAAAACACCTGGAAATGTCGGCTTAATTTGTGTAATTTATCAGCAACTTTTAGAGCTGTTCGTCCCCCAATGCCACTGTCAACTTCATCAAAAACAAGAGTAGGAACTTGATCTGCTTCGGCTAAGATACTTTTAATAGCCAACATAATCCGGGACATTTCACCGCCTGAAGCAATTTTTGCTAATGGCTTTAAGTCCTCACCAATATTTGGCGAAATCTTAAATTCAATTAGGTCTAAACCCTCAGCACCAACCTGTTCCGCTTGCTTAATTTCTACCACGAATCTAGATTCCATGTTTAAATCTGCTAATTGAGCTTCAATATTCTTCTCTAATTCTTTGGCACATTGTTGGCGCTTTTCTGTCAACTTGGCGGATAACTGTAGCAACTCTTGATAAAGATGTTCCTCCTGCTTAACCAAATGGTCGACTGTTTCACTGCTATGAGTAAGCTCTTCTAATTCCTGCTGGATCTGTTCATAATAATTCAAAACTTCCTGTTCCGTATCACCATATTTACGCAATAATGAACGAATTAGATGTAATCGCTCTTCAACGTCTTGTAATGCTTGTGGATCACTCTCTAATGATTCTACATAATTTCTTAAATCACGACAGCCTTCTTCAAATAATACTAAGGCATTGGAAAAGTTCTCTACTAAGGGTATTAGAGTTTGATCATATTTACCTATACTTGATAAGTCATGGACAGCTTCGGACAATAATCGTGACAAAGAAGGCAATCCTTCAGTATCCTCTTGAAATCTACTATAGACACTAGCTGCAGTCGAGGACAGTCGATCTAAATTGGCTAGTCGTTCTAAATCTGCAGTCAATCGATGAACTTCTCCGACTTGCAGCTTAGCTTGTCCAATTTCTTCGACTTGAAATTGTAATAAATCAATTCGCACTAAACGTTCTTTTTCGTTAGTCTGTAACTTAATGCGACGACTGCGTATCTCACTATATTCTTGATATAACTTACTTATTTTGTCGCGTAATTTCTGATGTTCAGCATCACCAAAGGAGTCTAAAATATAACGATGCTTTTCCACATCTAATAAACTCTGAGTATCATGTTGTCCTAGAATATCAACTAAATAAGGTGCTAATTGAGCTAATTGAGTCACATTCGCTAGATGACCATTAATTCGACAACGGTTCCGACCAGTACGATGGATCTCACGCATGATAATTAACTCATCATCCTCAGCTGAACCCATTCCCCACTCCACAAGTAAATTTCTAGCTCCTGCGGAAGGCTGAAATAATCCCTCTACAACAGCTTGATCACAGCCAGTACGAATCATTTCACTAGAAGCACGGGTGCCTAAAAGTAAGCTAAGAGCATCAATAATAATTGACTTTCCAGCACCAGTTTCTCCTGTAATTACACTAAATCCAGAATCAAAAGATAAGTGCACTTGATCAATGAGAGCAAATCCGCTAATTTGCAGTTCTTTGAGCAAAATTAACTCACCTCACCTTTTTAGCAGCTCTTCTAAACGTTCATACAATTCTCCAGCTATCCCTTGAGGCTTTTCTAAGTCTTGCTCTTCTTCCCTTCTAACTACTAAGATAATTACATCATCACCTGCTAAAGTAGCCACTACACCATCCCACTCTAAATCGTCAATAATAGCTGCTACAGCATTAGCGCCACCGGGATATGTTTTAATAATTAATAAGTTGCCACTAAAATCTATCCCACGGACATAATCCTCAAACACGCGTCGAGCCCGGCGATTCAAGTCTCCTTTGGTCGCACCATGAGGTAATGCATATTTATAGCCACCTTTCCCATTTGAGACTTTCGCAAGTCTTAGTTCTTTGACATCACGTGAAATTGTGGCTTGCGTCACTGGAAACCCTGCGCCATGTAGAATACTTAACAACTCATCCTGCGTTTCAATTTCCAGCTCCTTAATTACCTCCAAAATATAAGCTTGACGTTTACTCTTCACAATCTCCCCCCCTAAGCGGTCCCTTCAATCGGGAGTTCAAAATATCAAAAAAACTCCGTCCACTTAGCTTAATAAACTTACCTGTAACTCCAGCACGAACGATTTTGACCTGGTCTAAACTTTGTAAGGGAAAACCTAATTGACCGTCAATCGTTAACATAACCTCTTCATGGTTAGCTTCAATAATTACTGTAACTGTAGCATCTTGGTGGACAACAACAGAACGAGCTGCTAGAGTATGAGGACATATTGGAGTAATTATTAAACAATCTAAGCTTGGTTCTACAATCGGACCTCCAGCCGACAATGAATAAGCAGTGGAGCCAGTTGGCGTAGCAACAATCAGTCCATCCGCTTGATAATCTACAACCGGCTGATCATCTACATCCACCCGCAGCTGAATAATACGAGCAAAGGTTCCCCGAGTAATTACAAAGTCATTTAACGCTCGATAAGTAGCAATTACCTGCTGGTCGCGAATTACCTGACACTCAATAAACATCCGTTCTTCCACATGAAAATCACGGGCTAATAATTTATCTAATGATTGATAAAGATGATCAGTCTCAATTTCTGTTAAAAAACCTAAATGGCCTACATTGACGCCAAGAATTAATATATCATAGTCAACAATTGTACGGGCCGCATTTAATAAGGTACCATCTCCGCCCAAAACCAGTAAAACATCAATTTCTTTAATGGTTTCTTCTTTCCTACCAAGATCAGGACGACCAATTAATGCTGCCACTTCTTCTGAAATCCAAGGTATCTTGCCCTTTGACATCAAATACTCAATTACCTCTACTGTCAATTGCATCGCTACAGGCTTACCAGTATGGGGCATAATTCCAATTTTCATCGCGCATCCCTCAATTCCAGCCAAGTCATAGTTCTAACTCTGACCAAGCTCTTTCTACAACCAGGTTTGCCAACTCTGTACAATCATAGATAGGAGCAGCTTTGCGAAAATATGCTAAAAACTCAATATTCCCTTTAGGGCCACGAATTGGCGAATGATCTAAACCAAGTAAACCAACACCATTTTCTTGCAATTTATTAACTAAATTTATGATTACTTGTTTATGAACGTTAGGATCACGCACAACTCCATGTTTACCGACCAAATCACGGCCAGCTTCAAATTGAGGTTTTATTAATGCAATGATCTCTCCTTCTTCGGTCAGTAAATCCAATAAATTTTGAAAAAACTTTGTTAACGAAATAAAAGCCACATCGATAGTGGCAATTTCTGCAGGCTGCCCTAATTCAGCTAAGGATAGATAACGAATATTTGTTCGTTCCATAACTACAACCCGCGGATCATTTCGTAACTTCCAATCCAGCTGCCCATAACCAACATCGACGGCGTAAACTAATTTTGTGCCATTTTGTAACAAACAATCAGTAAATCCACCTGTAGAAGCTCCTACATCAATTGCTATTTTATCCGCTACATCAACAGCAAAGCTCTTTAACGCTTTCTCTAGCTTTAAACCTCCCCTACTAACATAAGGATGCAATTGACCTTCTAAACGAACTACAGCATTTGCTTCAACCTTTGTGCCTGGTTTATCAACGCGCTGTTCATCAACATAAACCAATCCAGCCATAATCGAACGTTGAGCTTGTTCGCGAGATGGAAAATATCCTTGGTTTACTAATAATTGATCAATACGTACTTTGCTCATGAACAATCTCCTTTAAAGCAGGTCTACCTAATATTTCTAATACTTTAGCAGCAATTCCTTCTGGAGATAATCCATACAAAGACTGCAAGTATTCTATTGGACCCTGAGGAATAAACTCATCCGGATACCCCATATTTACAATTTTGTATCCTGATTCACCACTAAAATATTCCAAAATTAAACTGCCAAAACCACCAGATAGAACATTGTCTTCTACTGTCACAATATTCTTAGTTTTCCTGGCAACCCTACTAATTGTTTCTGTATCAAGGGGTTTAATAGACCGCACATCCACAACAGTACAGCGAACCTGATTCTTAAGCAGCTCTGCAGCTGCTAGGGCTTTGTCTACCATATTTCCTACTGCTAAAATTGAACAATCAGAACCAGATAGTAGAATCTCACTACTGGTAAAATCAGGGTTGAACAACTCTCCAGTATCAAGCTTAGTTTTTGCCTTTGGATAGCGGATAGCAACTGGTTTGTTTTGTTTTAAAGCCCAATCTAGCATAGCAGCCAGCTGCTGTCCATTTCGCGGGGCTAACAACACTATATTTGGAATATGGCGTAAAAAGCTAATATCAAATACTCCCTGATGAGTCGGTCCATCATCACCTACTACTCCAGCCCGATCAATTCCAATTACTACAGGTAAGTTTTGCAAACAAATATCATGCAATACTTGATCATACCCTCTTTGCAGGAATGTGGAATACAAAGCAATCACCGGCTTCATTCCTTCATTTGCTAAACCAGCTGCAAAGGTTAGACCATGTTGTTCAGCAATACCCACATCAAAAAAACGATCCGGAAAGACTTTGGCAAATGATGCTAAACCCGTTCCATCCTTCATAGCAGCTGTAATCGCTACAATCGTAGAATCTTCCTGGGCTAATTTTACTAAAGTATTACCAAAAACTTCACTATATGACGGGGAGTCTGGATGTTTTTCAGTATCACCGTTCATAGGACTAATTCCGTGAAACTTACTTGGGTTAGCTTCAGCGGGAGCATAGCCTCTACCTTTTTGGGTTAAGACATGTATTAAAACAGGTCCACCACGATGGATACCATCACGAATAGCCCGCTGCAATAACGGAATATTATGTCCATCAAATGGCCCAAAATAACTAAAACCTAGCTGTTCAAACAGCTGACCTGGCAAAATACTTTTTACCGCATCTTTCATCAATTCTGTTAATTTAGACATAGATCCACCAATCGCAGGAATACGTTTTATTAAGTTTTCCAACTCAAAACGTACCTTAGAAAGCGTTGGATCCATCCGTAAATGATTGAGATAATCACTAAGTGCCCCAACATTTTTCGCAATAGACATGGCATTGTCATTTAAAATAACAATCAAGTCTGTGCCTAACTGGCCAGCATGGTTCAAAGCTTCAAAAGCCATACCGCCAGTAAGTGCGCCATCACCAATCACTGCTACAATTTTATGATCTTTGTTCTGCAAATCTCGCGCTATTGCCATGCCTGTAGCAACAGATATCGAAGTTGAGCTATGACCAACATCGAAAACGTCGTGAACACTTTCACATTTCCGTGGAAAGCCAGATATTCCACCTAACTGCCGTAAGGTTGAAAAACTATCATTTCGACCAGTCAATAGCTTATGAGCATAACATTGGTGACCTACGTCCCAAATAATTTTATCTTCTGGACTATTAAGAACAGAGTGTAAAGCTATGGTTAACTCTACTACGCCTAGATTAGCACCTAAATGGCCTCCTGTTTCCACAACTGTATTGATAATTCGTTCTCGAATCTGCGCAGCAAGTTCCGTTAACTGGGCTGGTTTTAAACCATGTAGTTGTTGAGGAGATTTTATTGAATCTAACAAATGTAAATCTCCCTTCTGCATTTATTTGCTTTTTTTGTTGATTCTTTTATTCTGTTTTGACTTCTTTTTCTGGTTAGGCCGCATTTTTTCAAAGGCATAAATCATCCGGCCTACCACATATAAAATATCTGTTGAGCGGTTAATAGCAAAACTTTTGCCCGCTGCTTTACCACCAACGGTCAAAGCAGCTACCAATCCCAACAACACTGTATTTAGAATACCCTCATTTAATTGAGGATTTGTAATAATTAGTTGATAAATGATCGCCGCTGCAGTGGCTCCACTAATAGTACCGGCAATGTCTCCGACAATATCACCACAAAACGTTGATACCCGATCAGCATTACGGACTAACCATACACATTGTTTCGCACCGGGTACTCGATCTGTGGCCATAGCATGAAAAGGAGCTTCTTGTCCAGCAGCTGCTGCTACCGCAATAATATCAAAAATGATTCCAATTAGAACAATTAAAAAAAGCAGTAAAAAACTAATATGTAGCGGTGATAAAGCCAAAGCTGCTGTACTACTAATATTTAAGAGGACCGAAATCACAAAAGTCAGTCCTCCTATGGTAAGCACATGTTTGAATAACTTCATAGATTACCGCCCTTTTATGTAAAATGGATGACGATAACTTGAGTAAAGATTGTGGCTTAGGTCCAGCAGGTTTTCCCAAAGATCCTCCAGTACGTCGCCGTGCCTGGCGGTTTCCCCTTTCCGATCTCTTCGTCTGTCGCCATTAACGAGGCTGGATTACCACTTAGTCCACACCGTAATCCTCAAGTCACCTTCATAACGAAACAGTCTAGGAGTTTTCCTCAACATTAACTACTCATTCCTAACCTCTTTTGCAATGGTGGTTTCAAGCGGCAATAATTCGCGATCCTTGGCCGAGGATTTGCAAATTTGGATCCACTATCCCTCCAACATCACTCAAGGTAGGCTACACTACACCCAACACAAACTACCACTAAACTATGTTCACGTATCGCGTGTAGGTTCAATCCCAAGCCATAGAAATACAGTCTCCCGTAAGTCCACATACTTGGGTCTCCATGGAAGAAGGGTCAACGCCTACATGCCATTGTAGATCGCCCTTCAACCTTAACCCCCAGCAACAACCCCTAACTGGGCGTAAGAGGCCACCACCAGGGACTTCATCGATATGCCCTTTAACGGATTTTTAGGCCCGTCTTCGGTAATGAGGTTAATGACTAGAATACTGCATCATCCATTTAAAACTACTGTAATTATATCATACCACATAAATTTCAGCAATAAACCGATGTCTAGTAGTCACGAACCAGCACATACTGGGCAATATTTGCCAGTGCAGAACGATCAGGAGTCAATTTTTGCGCTGCCTGACTACATAGGTCAATGTACCGTTTAGCTTGAATTTTGGCTTCTTCCAACCCAAAGATACTAACATAGGTGGATTTTTCTTGCCGCAAGTCAGACCCGACTGCTTTGCCTAGCTTCTCAGCATCACCAACCACATCCAGAATATCATCAGTAATTTGAAAAGCCAAGCCAAAGTTTTCGCCATAACAGGTAATCAATTCTAGCTGTTGTTCATCTGCACCGCCAATAATTGCACCACCACGTAAGGCTGCCAAAAATAACTTACCCGTTTTATTACGATGAATATATTCCAACTCAGCTTGATCAATTTTCTTACCTTCGGACATTAAATCTACAACTTGTCCACCAATTAAACCTTCAGAGCCACAAGCTGTTGTTACTTCTTTAATTATTTTAACAACTACTTTAGCATCTAACCCTTGATCTACTAAGCCAGCAATTACCTCCATTGCTTTAGTTAACAGGGCATCACCAGCAAGTAACGCAATTGCTTCACCATAGACTTTATGATTTGTTGGCTTGCCTCGCCGAAAATCATCATCATCCATGCAAGGCAAATCATCATGGATTAGAGTATAAGCATGAATCATTTCTAAGGCACAGGCAAAGCTAAGGGCATCTTCCGCTTTCCCACCAACAGCCGCACAGGCTTCCATAGCTAAGATGGCTCGTAGCCGTTTCCCTCCTGCTAAGGTTGAATAACGCATCGATTCATGTAAATTACTTGGTTTAGTTGTTGCTGCTGGCAAATATTGATCTAAAGCAGCTTCAATTTTTTCAACTTGTTCAGCTAAATATTCTTGAATTTTCACTGTTAATTTCCTTTCTCCTCGATTTCAAACGGTTCTCGCAAAAACTGACCATTTTTTTCTAAAAGTAGATTAATTTTTGCTTCTGATTCATCAAGTTTAACGGCACAATAACGAGCCAAACTAACTCCTTGTTCAAAAAGCTTTAACGATTCTTCCAAAGTTGTCTCCCCATCTTCTAACTTTTGAACAACATCTTCCAAATCTTTTAAAGCTTCTTCAAAACTCTTAGTAGTCAACTTCCTCCCTCTTTTCTACAATACAAGATAATTGACTTTTCCTTAGTCGCACAGTAACATGATCGCCAATTTCTACCTGATTGGCATCGACAATCACTTGTCCATTTTTACTACAAATAGAGTAACCGCGACTTAAAGTCGCTAATGGACTTAAAGTATCAAGTTTACCAGATAGTAGTCGTAATTGTTGTTTAAATCTATCCTGATGATACTCGATCTGGCGATAAGTCCTTGACAATAATTCATCTACCCGCTGTCTTTCACGGTTTAATTTGTCTTGGGGTCTTAACAATGCTCCCCGATTAGTTAAATAGGATAAACTGGTTTTCTTATTGGCTATTAGGTTCTCAATATTAACTAATAGCCGCTGATAGTATCCTTGAACTGTTCGCTGTAATTCAAAGTAATCAGGAACTACTAGCTCAGCTGCTGCTGAAGGCGTTGGAGCGCGACAGTCTGAAACAAAGTCAGCAATTGTAAAATCTGTTTCATGACCAACTCCTGTCACAACTGGAATTGGACACTGAGCAATAGCCCGTGCCACTCTTTCATCATTAAAAGCCCACAATTCTTCTAGCGAACCGCCTCCCCTAGCAAGAATAATTACATCTAAGTCAGACTGCTGAGCAGCAAATTCGAAAGCTTGTACAATACTAGGCGGACCCTCAACACCTTGAACTATAGCAGGAATAACTAAAACATTCATCTTAGGGAATCTTCTGCCTATTACACTCAAGATATCACGAATAGCAGCACCTGTAGGTGAGGTGATTACGGCTACGTGACTTGGCAAAGTAGGCAAAGGTCGTTTGCGTTCATAATCAAACAAGCCCTCCTGTTGAAGCTTATTTTTTAATTCTTCAAATTGAATATGTAGCGCCCCAACACCTTGTGGAAACATTTGATCTATATAAAGCTGATACTCACCGTTAGGCTCATAAACACCAAGAGAACCTATAGCTACCACTGTATCGCCATTCTTTGGAATAAAGTTTAAGCGCATATTGCGGCCGCGAAACATGACTGCCTTAACTTTACTATTCTTGTCTTTTAGAGAAAAATACATGTGACCGGATGTGTGGTGAATAAAATTTGAAATTTCTCCTTCAACAGCGATATTTTTAAAAATTGGTTGTTCTAATTCGTTTTTGATTAAACTAGTCAATTCACTAATGCTTAATATCCTAGGACCGTCCACTAAAGCGACCTCCTTTCAATAGATAGTTCGCTTCTAACATGTTAAAACCTGCTAAAAAAGCCGGGTTCGGCATTGACCCGGCTAATTACTTTCACTTTCTGTTTTTTCTGCTTGATCTTTTTTAGCTAACTTTTTACTGATCAATTCCACAAGAAAACCAACAATGATTCCGACAACCGCCCACAAGGCATACCCTGGTGTAACAAAGTGACCTACTATTAAACCTATTAACGCACCAATAATTAGTTTAATCCACATGGCTTTTCCCCCTTTGTTACACCTTATGCCGGATTACAGAAAAACATTACCATAAAATTCCTGACCCAAATAATTTAACCCAGCATAATAAGCAGCACCTATAGCATTGTCAGTACTATAATTAGGAGCAGCAAAAAACAAATCAGCTTTAGGTAACCGCTTTTGCAAATGTTGCCTAATTATTTGGTTAGCCGCAACTCCACCAACAACTAAAACTTGGTCTAACCCAGTTTTAGTCATTGCCCAGTCAATTAACTTAGTAATTGTACGAGCAATTGTCATAAATACTGCTTTACATATATCTGCAGCTTCTTCCTGTCCTAACAGGCGACGGGCAGCTGTTTCTGGGCCAGCAAAGCTAATAATGCCATCTTTATGGTAGGACGGAATCACCAAATCTTTGGTACTGGCTTGGGCTAATTTCTCCATAGCGGCACCTGCTGGAAACTGTATACCTAAAGCAACCCCCAATCGATCCACAAATTGACCAGCATGTAAGTCTTGAGTTTGGCCTAAAATTGTAGTCGTAAAACCATAACTCTCAGTCACTTGTACTTTCAAGATTTCACTAGTTCCACCTGACAAATGTACAGCTAAAAACCGTTGAGCAATAGGACCTTTTGCACTGGCTAAACCAGCCCAAATATGATTTTCTTGGTGTGACAAGGCATAAAAAGGAACTTGCAACAAGCTAGCAATAGTTCGCCCTAAACCATCACCAGGCAGAAAAACTGGCATATAAGAATCTTCTGTAGGCCGAGGTTGAATAGTAGCAGCTACAGCTGCAATTCGTTCCTTTAAATTTGGCACTAATCGACTTAATTGGCCAAACAGTTCTGGTAAATTTTTTACATGGTAAAAAAGAGCCTCCGACTGGCGAAGACCCCTTTGACCTGCTTTAACCGTTAGTAATTGTTGGGTACGATTAACCAAGTTTGCATATGTATCAACTACGGCTAAGGACGTTGTATAATTACTAGTATCAATACCTAAAAATAATTTATCCATCATTTTGTTCACCCAACGCAAGGTAATCTACGATGGCACCTAACACACCATTAACAAACCTTGCGGATTCATCACTGCTAAATATTTTTGCTAATTCAACCGCCTCATTAATACTTACCTTTACTGGAATATCCTTGGCATATAATATTTCACCAATAGCCAGCCGTAAAATATTACGATCCACTATCGGCATTCGGTCAATTGCCCAATCCACTGCGAATTTCCCTAGTAAGCTGTCGATTTCTTCCAGATGAAGAACTACAGATTTTACTACATTCGCTGTGTACTGTTGATCAGGTTCTTCCAATTCTGTTTCTTCTAATCTGGTTGCTAAACCTTCCTCTGCTGAGATTTTAGCAATGTCAATTTGATACAGTGTCTGCAATGCAGTTTGTCGAGCAAGACGCCTACTCAAAATCTTCTCACCTCAAAAAGCGGTTGATCATACTTGTGATATCTTCTTCTTGTTTATCATATTGATTTCCAACAAAGAAACCAATACTAACACAAATAAAGACAAACAAACCGCGTAAAACTCCATATTTTATAATAATCCAACCAACAAGCAAACCTATAATAGTTCCAAAAACTTTACCCTTATTCTCTAGCAGCCAAACTAGAAACTCTTTCAGCATCCTCCACCACCTTAAATTCTGCCAAACCACTTAACCGAGTTTTTGCTTGTGGTCATTTACAATACTCTTAATCAATACATTAATGGATTCAGCGCTAATTCCTACAGTGCTTCGCAAATATTCGGTTACTTTTGCCTGAATTGATTGACTTAACTCAGGGATGTTATGATCTGGCAATAATTGCAGTTCTATACTGATTTTTAAGGGTTCAACTTCATTAATCATTACATTAACATATTTAACCCCTTCAAATTGTTGAACTGCTTTCATAATCAAACCTGTTAAGGTTGCCACACTAACATTAACCATGCCCAAGGTCGTGTGATGGGATACTACACGTTCATCTGTTTTTGGTTTTACACTCATAAAAATTAAATACAAACTAAATAACAATAAGATTAGGATCAAGATTACCCCATCAAATAACCTATTTTGTAAGGTTAAGATCCAATTAACTAGCAATACATCTCCCCATAATGTCATTGCTATTAATACCGATAGAGCCACTAACAATAACGCTAAGACCCTAACTACGATCCGATCGAGTGCTTCCATGTTATTTAACCTGCACTGGAGAAATTTCTTCAGTTTCTATTTGTGGTTGGGGAAAATGTACACCTAGAACATGGATGTTAACCTCAGTTACATCTAATCCTGTCATAATCTCAATGGCTTTTTTTACATTTTCCTGAATATTCTTTGCCACTTCTGGAATGCTGACTCCATAATTCACAATAACAAACAAATCAACTAAAGTTTCATGTTCGTTTACTTCAACTTTTACTCCTTTGGATAAATTCTTACGGCCAAGCATTTCAGCAATGCCACCAGCAATACCACCGCTCATACCAGCTACGCCTTCAACTTCTGTAGCTGCTAAGCCAGCAATAATACCAACAACTTCATTAGCAATCTTAAGTTCACCTAAGTTCATTCTGTTGTCTTCTGCCACTTTAGGCACCTCCTTGCTACTTTTGATTATATCAAATGGACTAGGATTTGACAATTTATTCTTGCGTAAAAATCTCCTCTAAGAACTTAGTTGAAAAATCTCCGCTGCGTACTCGAGGATCGTTTAAAAGTCGTTTATGGAATTCCACATTATGTTTAATCCCTTCGATGATTACTTCAGATAAGGCACTTAGCATTCTGTCAATGGCTTCTTCCCGATCTACACCCCAAGTAATCAATTTACCAAACATCGAATCGTAATGAGGAGAAATTTCATAACCTTCATATATATGACTATCCCAGCGTACCCCGTGTCCACCTGGTATAAATAACTTAGTAATTACTCCAGGTGATGGTAAGAAATTACGCTCTGGATCTTCAGCATTTAAGCGACATTCAATTGCATGACACATAGGTATTATATCATTTTGGGTATAATCTAATTCTGCATCAGCAGCAATTTGTATTTGAGCTTTAACCAAATCAATGCCGTAAACCATTTCTGTTATCGGATGTTCAACTTGAATCCGAGTATTCATTTCCATAAAATAGAATTTCCCATCCTCATCTAACAAAAACTCAATTGTACCAGCATTCCGATAATTTACAGCTTTCGCTCCCCGAACCGCTGCTTCTCCCATAGCTTGGCGTAATGTGGCATCAACTACTGGCGAGGGAGCTTCTTCTATGACCTTCTGATGCCGCCGCTGTAAAGAACATTCCCGTTCTCCGAAATGCACTACATTCCCAGCATGGTCTCCCAGTAATTGAATTTCTAAATGACGTGGATTGGCAATATATTTTTCAACATATACTTGATCATTACCAAATGATGCTAAGGCTTCACTACGAGCAATATCAAAATTCGATAATAATTCATCTTGAGTGCGAACAATTCTCATTCCCTTGCCGCCACCACCGGCAGACGCTTTAATAATCAAAGGAAAGCCAATTTCCTTCGCTAGTTTTAATAATTCCTGTTCAGAGCTAACCGGTCCATCACTTCCTGGTACTACTGGCACACCAGCTGCTTGCATTGTAGCTTTTGCTTGAGCTTTATCACCCATTTGTTCAATTTGAGCAGGAGTTGGTCCAATAAAAACCAATCCGTGGCTTTCACAGATTTCGGCAAAGTCAGCCCGCTCACTTAAATATCCATAACCAGGATGAATAGCATCTGCACCAGTCAGCAAAGCAGCCGATATAATTCGTGGAATGTCTAAATAACTAAGATGAGAAGGTGCTGGGCCGATACAAATAGCCTGATCAGCAAAATTAACATGCATCGATTCCCGATCAGCCTCGGAATAGATGGCGACAGTCTTTATCCCTAGTTCACGGCAGGCGCGAATAATACGTACAGCAATTTCTCCTCGATTGGCCACTAGTACTTTGTAAAACATGCCTCCATCACTCCTAATCTACTAGCTCCAGCAAAAACAAAGGTTCACCATATTCTACTGGTTGACCATTCTCTACCAAAATTTCCACTATTTTACCCGAATATTCTGATTGAAATTCATTCATTAACTTCATCGCTTCAATAATACATAAAGTTTGACCTACTTTAACCAAATCTCCTTCTACGACATAAGGATCACTAGTCGGTGATGGGGCACGATAAAAAGTTCCCACCATTGGTGAAGTAATTTCAATAATATTATCAGGAACTTTTTCCTCCTTTTCCTGCTCTAGTTCAATCGACTCATTAACTGCACTAACAGCAATTGGCAAGCTGGGAACCGGTACAGTCGCAGTACTAGCCACTTCCATTCTTGGCGCTGGACGTTTGGTCATTCTAATTCTTATTCCAGCCTCAGCTAATTCTAATTCGAAATCACTAATCTCGCTATTACTAAAAGTCTCCATTAACTCTTTAATATCTAAAAGTTCCATATTTTACCTCCTATCACGTGGGTGCCTATGCTTTCGACAATTATTTAATGATATCCTTCTGACCAAACTGCCCACTAACCCATAATTTCCTTTTACGAACGGGATAACTCATCAATAATCGTGATTCTTTCCAAACGTACCTTAGTAATCCGGTTAATGATTTCGCCAATTCGAGTGGCTTCTTCTTTAGTCAAGGTTACTGGTACCACAACTGTAGCAGAATCACTATCGACTAACGCCACCGCATCAATATATCCATTAGCTTTTAGTAAGTTCTCAATTTCTGTTTCCATGGCCATTAAAGACATTAACTCTACTAGCTGGTTTTGGGCTTCTTGCCGTCTTTCTTGACTTAAAGAAGCATCACTTACTATATTTTCAAATAACTCTAATTGCCGACTACGAACACGTTCTCGTTCAATCCGATATTCAGCAAATTTTGTTGGAACAGGTGCAACTGATACTTTAATGCTTTGTTCCAGTTCACTAACACTGCGTTGTATTCCGCCAGCTAAAGCTTCAACTACAGCTTGCTGGTCAGTTTGGTCAAATGTGACATCTTCTAATACAGTTGGCTGATAAAATCCATACCAGACAGTTAACCCAAAGACCCCAATTAAAAAAAGCATATACACCATTTTACGTCGGTGCACTACATAGAATCCACTCATTAAAAACCACCCTTTTCTTTAATTAACCTTTGGTAATACTTCAATTCTATACATGGGGATTTGTAAAACGGTCTGCACTGCTTTAGCCACCTGATAACGAATATGGGGATCTGCAACACCTTCAGCTACTACTAAAACCCCACGAACAATAGGTTCGTACTCCTCGAGAACTAAAGGAACCTCTTTTCTCTCCGCATCCAACCGTAAGGTTACTGGAGCTGAAGTTTGTCGTTGTTCATGAGTAGTACGAGTTACTCCTGCGCCTTGATATTCTTCAATAGTCCGTAAATCATCGGTTACTGTTTCAGCTACCCGAATTCTAGAACCACGTTCTAACGTAACAAATACCTCCACTGAACCTACGCCTTGAATTTTTTGTAAGATAGATTCTAATTCCTGTTCCATCTGTTCAGCATAATTCGGAGTTGTCGTTTGCTCATAGCGAGCTAATGTGGTAGCTTGTGGTTGATAATCAATTTTGTTAGCCGGCTCTGGCTTGATCAGCATAAATCCAATTCCGACGATCAACAAAAAACCTAACCAATTAACAATTTTTCGCTGGGATGTGGATAGTTTCTCTAACATAGTCCATTTCCCCCTAATTAGTTTAGTGTAATCTGAACTATTGATGCAGAAACTTGCAAATAATCTGCTACTGCTTGCCTTAGTTTAGTTAACAACTGTTGTCTCTCTTCAGCTAACACAATCTGATCAGCAATGTAAGCATTAATCCTGACCCAGCGAATAGTTCCATCAGCTGCTAACGTTATTCTTACTGTTGCTTCCGGCAACTGAAAACTATTTTTTAAATAATTTTCTAATTGGGTTTCCGCATTATTTTCTATTGTACGCAATACCGGTCTTAAACCGGCTTCACTAATTTGTTGGGCTTTATCTTCCCAACTTTGGAAACTATTACTTTGAACTACTGATTCCATATCATGTTGCAAACTAGAAACCCAATTTAAATTAACGATCGCTAAAACCGGTTGTAACACTGCCAACATTAATACCAAGCCAGCAACTAATTTGGCTAACTTCTTCAAATCATTTGCTGGTAAAAGCATATCGAAAAAACCGATGATAATTACCAAAGTAATCAATAAGCGAAGCCATTCCTGCCATGTTGCCATGGAATCACCTCATTAAAGCTGTAAAATTGCTAAAGCCAATTAAAATGGTAATCACTATGAAAAACATTAAACCTACTGTTGCTAAAGAAATAAAAATTAATGTTAGTGACGACTCCAAGCTAGCAATCGTTTTAATGATTCGTGAATCACAGATTGGCTCTAAGAGCGCTCCTGTCACTTTATAAATAAAAATGATAGCCCAGATCTTTAAAGATGGTAAAGCAACCATAAAGAAAACTAACATTAGCCCAAAAATTCCCACGGTATTCTTAATTAGCAATGAACCGCCAACTACCACCTCTACGGCATTTGCAAACATTGATCCGATTACTGGCACAAAACTACTAGTCAAAAATTTAGCTGTCCTTAACGCAACTCCATCAGTAACAGGTGTAATAGCGCCCCGCACTGCTAAAATACCCAAAAAAACAGTAAAGAAGAAGGATAATAACATAATACAAACTTGGCGCAATAAGTTAGCGAAACGTTCTAAGGGAAACTCCTTGGAAAAATGAGCCATAATGCCAACCAAAGCATTAATGTTTAATAATGGAAACAAAATCGTCTTCGATAAAGATACAATAGCCGTAACTACAGAAAGCAGCACTGGATGAAAAAGAGCAGCTGAAGTTATGCCCCCTACTGCTGCCATCAATGAGGACATTAGCGGAAGAATCGCATACATCAATGTCGCCAGATCATTTAAACTATGATAGGCCAAGTTTAATGCAGTACGAAAACTCTGAAGACCAATAAATACTATTACAAAAAAGCTGACAGCAAAGGCCAGATTTACAAGACTATCATTTCCTAAACTAGCTTGTAGTTGGTGCAAAAAGGCCGTAAGAATAGCTACCACGATTAATTGTTTTAATAAATAGCCACTTAAAATAATCTCCTTAAATAAAGTCCCTAGCATCAATTTCAGAATTTGACCAATATCTATCTGAAATGCTTCCTCGCTAACAATCTGACGCCAATCTAAAGATGGCAAATACTCACGATAATCTGGATCAATAACCTCTACATACCGGGTTAATTCTTCTAACTCTAACACTTCCAGCTGTTCTTTAATAGAATCTACAAAAATGGTTTCATCTACTTCTGCCTGAACAAGCCCTGGACTAAAAAAAACCACGAACAAGACTAATCCCAGAACCAGCCATCTACTTGCCACCATAGCCATAATCCCACCAATCTTCAACTGATCAGACCAAACAAAGAATACAAGATAGCTTGAATTACTGGAAGAGCAATAATACATATTACAACTTTGCCAGCTAGTTCCACAATATGGGCTATAGTTTTTTCTTCTGCATCTTTACATATTTGTGAACCAAATGAAGTAATATATGCGACTGCCACAGTCTTTAAAACTGGACTTAAGTACATGGTCCCTACTTTAGCCTCATTGGCAATACCATGAAATAATTCCATCAACTGACCGACCTGTGGTATTAGACTTAACAAAACAATTACCGCAAATACTGTTGATAAGATAATTGCCCATGATTGATCTAAGGAACGGAGCTGGGATAAGATTATTGTCAGCACTATGGCTAACCCTGAAACCAAGGGAACCCATAACATCTTCAGCTCTCCTTTTACCACCGAAAAACGGCTTCCACATTTTCAAATAATTGGGAGACCATTTGTACCAACCATAGCAAGACAATTACCACTCCAGCTAGACTTAACATTTGCGCTTGTTCTTTACGCTCTGCTTGGACTAAAAAGATATTTAAAACTGCTACCAAGATGCCTAAACCTGCTATCTTATAGATGGGAGTTAAATCAGTCATTCGTCACGCCTCCTTTTAAAACAGCAATAAAACTACTAAAGCACCTACGCAGAAACCTAGATAATTCCATAGGCGAACATTTTTATCCCGTTCTTGTTCAGCTTGTTTAATGGCTGAAGCTAACCTGTTTTGTAACAAGGATAAGTGCTTAATTTGGTCATCCGCATCACTTTGGCCTAAGACATTACCTAATTGAGCCATGATTTCTAGATCTTCTTTCAGAAAACCAGCTTCTTTTAATATTTGTAAGGCTCTATTCCAAGCCTCAATCACAGTAGGACTCTCTAAGCTTTGCAAGTTGGCCGCAAATTCACCAAAAAAACTAGCTACTGGTTGTTTAATTTGCTCAGCAATTCTTGAACAAGCTTCAGGCAAGGAGGAACGAGCATAGTTAATTTCTGTTTCCAAGAGCTGAATAGCCAGCTGTAAATGATAAAGATTTAGCGGTCTAGTCATATAGGTATTTGCCATAATCAGACCAATCAACCCACTGCTACAAATAATCATAAATGCTCCTAATAACCGTAGCATTGACTAATTCTCACTCCTGTCCTAGGTTAAAGTTTATGCATTTTATTTCCATTTCAGAACCTGCTCAATGGTTCCCGGCCCATTTCGCCTTGATAAAACTATTGCTTGTTGAAAAAGACTGCTGCATTCTTTAACCCATTGTCGTTGACGAACATCAGCTAAAGAATCCCCATGACAAGATGAAATTACTTTTACACCAGACTTCATTGCCTCAGCTAAAGCTAATCCATCGGCCGGATGACCAATTTCATCAGTAATAATCAGCTGAGGAGACATCCCTCGCAAAGCCATCGTAATTCCTTCTGCTTTAGGACAGCCATCTAAAACATCAGTCCTCAAGCCTACATCCAATTGAGGACAACCATGGTAGCAAGCTGCAATCTCAGAACGCTCGTCAATAATAACTACATTAAAACCTTGATTAGAAAGCTGACGAGCAATATCTCTTAGCAAAGTGGTTTTTCCACACCCGGGTGGTGAAATTATTAACGTTGATAATAATTCACCCTGCAAAAAAAGCTGCCGCATGATTTGATTGGCACTACCACGAATTTCTCTTGCTAACCGAATATTTAAACCGCTAACATGCTTGATATTCTTAATTCTCCCTTGCTCTAGGATCACTTTACCGACTATACCCACCCTATGACCATTTTCTAAAGTTAAATAACCACTCCTAACCTCTTCCTCTAGTGCATACCAAGAATTCTTACTCATAATTTGAATCGTACGAGAAATATCCTCATTAGTTACAATGTAACTATCAATCACCTGACATTTTTGCATAAAATAATTAATCCCGTACTCACCAAAGCGACCCTTAATAACCAAAGGCCGATTAAGTCGTAAGCGAATTTCTTCCACCTGCTCCCAGTTATCAATGGCGGCAAGAACCTCTCTAAGTCTGGGTGCCACTTCTTTTAGAACTGATTTTACCATTCAGCTCACCCTTAAACCTTTTACTCCACTATATGCCAAAAGCGGACAAGTTATGACAAAAAAAAGGAGTGTTTCGCAACACTCCTCAGTCATAGTCATAGCTACTTATTCCACATCTTCACCGTCGTCATCAACTAAATCATCTAAATCTCCACTAGTATATAGTGTTTCTCCACACTCGGGACAAGTTATTTCAACATCGTCATCGTATAAGAAATCTTCTTCAAAACAAACCATTTCTTGACAGTTTGGACATTCCATCTCTACCATTTCATCATCATGATCATGATCACCACAACAATCATCATCAAGAGTGTCTTCTAACTCAGCCAAATCATGGTCTAATGCTTCAATATAATCGTCTAATTCTTCTTGTCCAAAGTAAAGCTCATCAACATCATCAGCTAGCTCGTCTAACACTTCTAGCATACGTTGAAAAACTAATCTGATTTGTTCTTCTTTAAAAGACTCTGTGCTATCGACCATACCTCGTAAATAAGCTATTTTCTCTTTCACTGTTTCCACAACATACACCCCCTATAGATTCTAATATAGTATTTCCTTATGCACGAGACAGATATTCTCCAGTACGTGTGTCTACCTTCACAACTTCATCCTGCTCAATAAAAAGCGGAACGTTAATCGTAATTCCAGTTTCCAATTTTGCTGGCTTAGTAGCACCAGTAGCTGTATCACCTTTAAAGCCTGGCTCAGTTTCGATTACTTTTAGATTAACAGTTGTCGGTAAATCAACACCAATAGGTTTGCCTTGGAAAAATTGAATACCGATAGTCATATTTTCCAAAAGATATTTAGGAGCTTCACCCAAATCAGCTTCAGTTAAACTAATTTGATCATATGACTGATTATCCATGAAGAAATATTCATCACCAGACTTATATAAATACTGCATTTGTCTTGTCTCAATATGAGCTCGCTCTACTCGTTCGCCAGCTCTAAAAGTCTTCTCAACAACGCCGCCAGAAATTACATTTCTTAACTTAGTACGAACAAAAGCTGCACCTTTTCCAGGTTTAACGTGTAAAAACTCTACTACACTATAAACCTCCCCATCTAATTGAATTGTTAAACCAGTCCGTAAATCATTTACTGAAATCATCTAAATTCTCTCCTTCTTAAATGTCATCTCAAATTATTCGATAATATGTAGTTCCTTTGAGGTCTGGGATAAAATTTGACAGCCTGTCTCAGTTACCACTACCAAATCCTCAATCCGAACTCCACCCCAACCTGATAAATAAACACCTGGCTCAACTGTTACAACCATACCTGGTTGAAGTACAATATTACCAGTTTTTGATAATCGCGGTTCTTCATGAATTTCTAAGCCAACTCCATGACCTAAGCTATGACCAAAATTGTCACCATAACCGGCTTCAGCAATTATATCGCGAGCTACTTGATCAACTTCTTGACCAGTACGCCCTGGCTGAACAGCCGCCAAACCAGCTAATTGTGCTTTAAGTACTAAATTATAAATCTCTAAATGCTTGTCGGTTGGCTCACCAATTACTACTGTACGAGTCATATCTGAACAATACCCTTGATAATTACAGCCAAAATCCATAACTACAAAGTCTCCCACCTGGAATGGCCGATTACCTGGAACAGCATGTGGCAATGCTCCTCGCGGTCCACCAGCAACAATTGAATCAAAAGCCAAGCCAGCAGCACCTAACTTTTTCATCTGATATTCTAATTCCAAAGCAATTTCAATTTCCTGTACTCCTGGTTTGATAAGTGGTAAAAGTTTCGCAAAAGCCTGATCAGCAATCTTAGCAGCTTGACTAATAAATTGAATTTCTTCAGGTGTTTTTACCATCCGGAAATCCAAAATAAAGTTCTCTGTAGATACCAAATCAACACCTAGCTTAGATTGCCAAGTCTGGTATTCGGCTACTGTAATAAATTCACTTTCAAAAGCAAGCCGAGTAATATTATGTTCTTTAATTAAAGCTGCTACCCGATCAAGGAAATTGTTATCCTCAAGCACTTGCCAGCCAACAGCCTGCTCTGTGGCCTGTTCAGTATACCGAAAATCGGTAATTAAAATTTGATTAATCTGATCAATCCAAACCAAGCCAGCAGAACCAGTAAACTTAGTTAAATATCGTCTACTAATTCTATTAGTTGAAACAAATGCCTGGCAATTAAGTTCGGACAATTTCTGCCTGATTTGTTCTAACAAATTAGTTCCTCCTAGTAAAATAATCAATTAATGCTTGTAAGCCTAACAAATAACTAAAGTCACCAAACCCGCTAATTTGACCGATACAAACCGGTGCAATAACTGATCTTTGCCGAAATTCTTCTCGACTATAAATCTGTGACAGATGGACTTCTACAGCTGGGATCCTTAAACCAGCAATACAATCTCGTATGGCATAAGAATAGTGGGTGTATGCTCCTGGATTAATAATCAGTCCTTCAGCGTCAGCATTTTCTTGCAAAAAATCAATAATCTTTCCCTCTGAATTAGACTGAAAGGTTTTTAAGGAGAAGCCCTGTTTTGCAGCAGCTAAAGTAACCTGTTTCTCAATATCTTCTAAAGTAACACTACCATATATTTCTGGTTCGCGTACTCCTAATAAATTAAGATTGGGACCATTAACTAATAAGATTTCTGTCACTTAAAAACCTCCCTTGAAATATATATCAATAATTTCGGTTACTACAGCTGCTGGTTCTCGCTCAGATGTAGAAATTGTATAATCTGCTACTGAGCGATATAAATCCTCCCGCTGCCTTAATAAGCTGGCAATTTCTTCGCGTGGATTTGCAGCCTTTAATAAAGGTCGATTACTATCCAGTTTTAATCGCTGCCATAAGGTTTCTTCAGATGCAGTCAGCCAGATCACTAAATCACCTTTTTGGCGCCGAGCATTAAGTAGTTGACGATTAACTTCCTGGATAACAATTCCTCCTCCAGTGGAAACTACTTGACTAGCTTGCGCCAAAACATCTGTTAACACTTGGCTTTCTAACTGGCGAAAATATTTTTCTCCTTTTTGCTGAAATATCTCGGGAATGGTTAAGCCACTGATCGAACAAATTTTCTCATCAGTGTCAATGAAAGCTAAACTCAGCCTTTTAGCAAGTTGTTCTCCAATTGTAGTCTTACCAGTTCCCATAAAACCAATTAAAATGATATTTCTATCCTGCAACATCTTAGCTCCTTTAAATCTCATTGCAGCAATGATTTCTCGCTTTCCTATGGAAAATCCTGCTAATTATTTACTGTCAATAAAATAAAACAACTCCCCTGCTAAATGGAGTTGTTTCTCTTTTGCTTATTAGTACTTTCTTTAAAATATAATGCAATATCAATGCCATGTTTGCCATTTGTCATTCCCACGTCTGCCAACTCACAACTTGCCAGTTCTGGGCGACTAGCTTTTAACTCCTTTACTGTCCCTCGCAAAGTTTCTAAAACTTGCTCAGCACTAGAATAGGCTAAATGGGTATAATAAACGTAAGCCTCCATGGTTTCTCTCCTTTGTCCCTTGTTAGTATTCAGTATAGACAGGAGAGCAGTAAACTATTCCAAATTAATAATTTTTTACCCCAATCAAATTTTCTCTAATTGAATAATTTACTGAAGCGGGAATAGTGACTTCGCATTTTAAATTGCGCCGACGAGCAGATACCCAGCCTAATCCATGGATTACTAAGTCATGATTTTGTGGTATGTCTAGCTCAATAGTTTTCCAATCTTTTATCGCACAATGCTTACAGCCTTTTGCTAACCAAGAAGAAAATTTATTAACTTTAGTTCTCTGCCAACTTACATCAGAAGCAGTAAATCCAATCACCATCTCCTCTATCGCGGTAATTGGCCGAAATGCTACTAAGCCAGGTACAACTAAGCCACTCTCAGCATTTAAATTATAAACCTTAACATTAATCTCTTTTGCTGGGGTTAGCTTTTGAGAACACTTTATGCAAAGCTGATCAAGCAAGCGACCCTCGGGTACAAAGCCAGGAGTATCACTTACAATAACCCCATATTTCAGCTCCCATTGCACTCGTTCAACAGTAGTGCCTGGAAAACGAGCTACTGTAGGTGAACCTTTACCAACTAAGTTTTCCCGTTTTAGAATTCTACTAATTAAAGTCGATTTACCGACACTTGTAGCACCAATTACCAACCACTTCTTTTGCGGCAAGCCAAAAAGCGTTTCTTGCAATTCTATAATTCCTTGACCGCTATTGGCACTAACCATTACAATCTCACCAGCTATTCCATATTTCGCTAATTGCTTAGCAACCCAAGCTTGTGCCTCGCTCACTTTGGTGCGGGACGGCAATAAATCAATTTTGTTAACAACGACCAAAGTCTTTTTTCCTTTGCTAAACTGCCTTAAACCTAGTGGAATGCTGGCTTCAAAATCCATTAAATCAACAACAATTAATAAACCCTCAGCCCATTGTAGCCCAGCAGCAATTACCCGATTAGGATCAGGCGCCTCTGACTTCTTCTCTACTTGACCATAATGAATCAGTTTATAGCAGCGCTGACAAATTAAATCTTTATCTGCTCCAGCATCAGCTAATAAATGCTCTGGCAAATATCCTACCTGTTGTGGATCTTGTGACTGAAGTATCGAACCGCAACCTCGACATTGTCTTTGTTTCTCCATTATTTACCTCCATCACTATCCTTGTAAGTAATACATCCTTGATCAATAAGTCGTTTTAACACTCTTTTTTCCAGTTTACGCACTAATTTCGTACTTCTTAATTCCTGTTTACTTATTGGCCTTATTAAAATAGTATATATACCTAACCGATTGCCGCCAAGCACATCGGTGAAAAGCTGATCGCCAATCATGGCAACTTCTTTTGCCGATAATTGTAACTTATTTAAGGCCTTACGAAAAGCCGCACGACGTGGTTTTAAAGCGGGGACAATCGCAGGTATACCCATTAAATCAGCAAAATACTTAACCCGTTTTCGCACACCGTTAGAGACTAAACAAAGTTTAAACCCTTGGGTTTGGGCATCTGCTAACCAATTGCTTAGCTCCTCTGCTAAAATATCACTATCCCAGCCTACCAAGGTATTATCAAGATCAAGTAATAAACCTTTTATTCCTCGAGCCTTTAATTCAGCTAAATTGATATCAGTTACGTTCTGCAAAAACTGATCTGGACATAAAATACGCATAAAATACTCCTTATAAAAATGTTTTCCTTATTATAACACAAACCAAAGGATGAAATAAATAAAAGAGGATAAAATCCTCTTTCATTCTAAACACATTTGCTTTTGTAATTTAGTTAAAGCACGCTTTTCAATGCGGGACACATATGAACGAGAGATGCCCATAGCCTTACTTATTTCTCGCTGGGTTTTACGTTCGTTATTGCCTAAACCATAACGTAATTCAATAACCTTTTTTTCCCGTTGGGAAAGATTTTTTAGTTTTTCCTGCAATTGGGCTTGATCAACTTTCAACTCAACTTGTTCAAAAACATAGTCAGCATCAGTACCAAAGATATCTATTAAACTAATTGTATTACCTTCTTTATCTGAACCGATTGGATCAT
Organism: Bacillota bacterium; assembly: GCA_012521185.1. Classification (GTDB taxonomy): domain Bacteria; phylum Bacillota; class Limnochordia; order Darwinibacteriales; family DTU012; genus JAAYMV01. The sequence goes on along the minus strand of JAAYMV010000074.1, from coordinate 34,147 downwards.
GCAGCATAACTTCTTTTCTCAATTTTTTAGTCGAACGTAAATGCATTAACACTTCATTTTCAATACAACGGGCTGCATAAGTGGCTAATCGTGTATTCTTTTCTGGATTAAAAGTATTGATCGACTTAATTAAACCAATCGTTCCAATAGAAATCAAATCCTCTAAATCTTCACCTTTTTTATCAAACTTTTTTACCACATGGGCAACTAATCTTAAGTTCCGTTCAATTAAAATATTCCTTGCCTCTTCACTGCCATTAGCCATCTGGACTAATAGCTCACTTTCTTCTTCTGGTGTCAGTGGTTGGGGAAAAATATTACTGTTTGAAATATAGGAGACTAGAATCCCGATTCCTTGAAAAAGACAATTGGCTACTGCCCCAGCTATTGGTAAAACCATCGCTTCACCTCCCCATCAGAGTTTAGAGAATTGATTACTCTTCATCTTATGAAGTAACGATTGAAAATGTGTCTGTCTTTTAAGTATATGGAAATTAATTGATGTATTAAAAGCATGAAATAAGGACGAAAACACTAAATATTGTGCTTCAACTTCTCTAAAACCCCAAGATACTGATATTTAATGTTTGACAGTTTTTGTGATTTCTCGTATAGTAGATAATGGAAAAACAATATGGGGGAGGAATTCGAGGATGGAATTAAGAGCGGCAGTATTAGAGTCCAAAATTAAAGAAATCATTAAGCGGGATGGTCGTACTGTTCCATACAGTTCTGAGAAAATTTATACTGCTGTAATGAAAGCCGCACAGCATATAGGTGAAAATCCTCAAGCCGCTGCAGAAGTTACCAATTTAGTAGAAAAATATTTAGATCAGAAATTTAAGGACATGAAGCCGCATGTAGAAAATATCCAAGATCTAGTTGTTCTAGCAATGGACGAGCTTGGTTATGTAGAACTAAAAGAAGCCTATGTAAAATACCGTCATCAACGAAATAGAGTTCGCCGATCAACCTCCGGACTTCATAAAAAATTAGAAGAAATCGTTTGGAACCTAAATCGTGGAGTGGAAGCAAACGCTAACGTAGGTACAAACTTTTCCGCCAAATTACTGCTAGGAGCAAGTGAAGCTTTCAAAGAATTTTATTTAGATGCTGTTATCCCAGAACATTTGGCTGATGCCCATCGTAATGGTGAAATTCATATTCATGATTTAGACAGCTATGGAACTACCATTAATTGTCTTCAAATTCCATTTCGTGACTTATGGCAACGGGAAGGTTTTAATACTGGCTATGGGTGGTTACGTCGGCCAAAACGAATTAGCTCCGCCTTAGCCCAAGAAGCAATTATTTTACAATCTAATCAAAATGATATGTTTGGTGGACAATCAGATCCCCGATTTGAGGATGCAGCCGTTTTTATCCCAGAAAAATATGAAGAATTAGCAGCCATTCCTGAAACAAAACTTACAGCTGAACAAGCCCAATTGAAAGCTGAGATTGAACGGGAAACTTTCCAAGCCTGCGAAGCATTAGTACATAACTTAAATACAATGCATTCCCGAGCAGGTTCACAAGTACCATTTTCAAGCATAAATCTCGGTTGTCCGACAAATGAAAGAGAAAAAATGTTAGACAAAATGCTTTTAAAAGCATTTAATGCTGGTTTAGGCAGAGGAGAAACGCCTATCTTTCCTAACCTAGTTTTTCGTTTAAAAGCAGGAGTCAACTTCAATCCAGAAGATCCACATTATGATTTATATCAATTAGCCTTGAAGGTTGCTTGCCGTAGAATGAATCCAACCTTCTCTTTTATGGATTCTTCAATGAATGCTCCTTATGGCGATTTAGTTGCTTATATGGGTTGTCGTTCCCGAGTCATTGCCAATCGTCATGGTGAGGCTGTACCTGAGGGTCGTGGAAATATTGCACCTATTAGTATTAACTTAGTGCGTTTAGCTTTAGAAGCTGAAGGTGAATATTATCATAAAAATATAGTAGATTTCTGGGAAAAATTGGACAATCTCTTAAATTTAGCTGAAGAACAATTACTTCATCGCTTTAGTGTCTTACAAAAGCTAAAAGTTAAGGATTTACCATTTACTATGGGACAAAAACTTTATATGGGATCGGAAAACTTAGGTCCTGAAGACAGCATTGCGGAAGCCATTAAACATGGAACGCTTAGTATTGGATACATTGGATTGGCCGAGTGTCTAAAAGCTTTAATTGGTAAACATCATGGTGAAGATGAAAGAGCATATGATTTAGGCCTTAAAATCGTGGCGCATATTCGCAAGCATTGTGAAGAAATGGCTGAACGCCATGATTTGAATATTACATGTTATGCAACTCCAGCAGAAGGACTATCCGGCCGTTTTGTCAGAATTGATCGGGAAAAATTTGGTGTTGTTGAAGGCGTTACTGATCGTGATTTTTACACAAACTCTTATCATATTCCGGTATATTACAAAACTTCAATTTATAATAAAATCAAATTAGAAGGACCATTCCACAAATATCATGATGCTGGGCATATCTCTTATATTGAAGTTGATGCACCACTTGAAGATAATACAGAGGCATTAGAGCAAATGCATCGCTGGATGGCAGAAGCTGACATGGGCTATGCAGGAGTTAACTTCCCAATCGATGAATGCGAAAACTGTGCTCACCACGGAATCATTGGTGAAACTTGTCCGGTTTGCGGCAGCTCAGAGATTAACAGAGTTAGAAGGGTTACTGGCTATTTATCCTATTTGCATCGATTTGCTTCTGGTAAAAAAGCTGAGTATGAAGAACGTACTCACCATAATAAAAATTAATCAACAATAACAAAGCTCCTAAGGAAGGGTCCTGGGAGCTTTTTATTAACTTGAAAGAGCCTCGCACTCTAAAAAACCAATACATTCGGTTATAATCCAATTTCTAATATCAGTAGTTAAACTATAATAACACCATGTTCCTGAACATCTTTGTTTTATTAGTCCTGCTTCAAGCATGAGTTTTAAGTGATATGAAACCTTCGGTTGACTTAAGTTTAATATTTCACATAGTTCGCCAACACATTTTTCACTATTCTGTAATAATAAAATAATTTGCAAGCGAATTGGATCTGATAAAATCTGAAAGCGTCCAGCGAATTGTTTTAGATTGGACATGGCAGTCACCCCTTGTGAAAGTATTCATATTCCCCTACAGTTTATATCTTTTTAGCATCTGAATCAAGCAAGTTTGTGAAATTATACACTTATTTTACAAAATAAAACCTGCTAAAGCAATAGCAGACTTCTATGCTCAAGCAGGTTGCTTTTTAAAACGAGCTTCAATCTTTTTTATATAATATACCGCAGAAAGACTGCCCGCAAGGGTTAAGGCTTGTTGGTAGCAATACCTTGCTTTAGCTTCCTTTCCTATTTTTCGATAATTATCACCTAGTTTGACAAACATTTTGATTTTCTTTTTTGGTAAGTGTGGTAAATACCAAAGCAATTTCAACCACCACGAGCCACATTCCATTGAAATTATACACTCCAATAAATAATAATAGTTCACTAATAATAACATAATTTATTCTTTTTGGCAAGGTGGATTTATCCAAATTTGGTAAATGACCTAGTGCTGTTGACCTTCGTCCTGGAAGATGTTATCCTAGGAAACGTATCAGTTAAAGATTGGAGGATACAAATGAAAGCTAAACTTGCTAGATTGATTGGTCTAACTATATTGCTTGTATTATGCTTGTTTAATATAGCGTCTGGTCATAATCATCTAGAATTGAAAAAACAACAAACATCAATAAAAGGAAATATCTTAGCTAGTGAATCAGGTCTACCATTAACCAATGGTACGATTTACCTTGATCAACAGCAAGTCTCATTTAGTGATGGTTATTATGAAATCAATAATCTTAAACCTGGTTTATATCTTATCAAAATCGAAGGACCTTTTCGCAGGCCCTATGAAAACACACTGCTAATCGAACCTGGAACTAACCGAATTGACTTTAGTTTAGATTCCAGATTTAGCACAGAAGAAATACATTTGCTAGCTCGAATTACACGAGCGGAAGCAGAAGGTGAAAGCAAATTAGGACAAACAGCTGTAGCTGCCACCATTCTTAATCGCGTATTAAGCAATAAATATCCTAACAGCATTCAAGAAGTCGTTTACCAAACCATTAATGGTCGCTATCAATATTCACCGGTCTATGACGGACGAATCAATGTAAAACCCCGTTTTGAAGACTACCAAGCCGCCTATTTAGCCTTAGCTGGACATGATCCAACTTATGGAGCAACAGGTTTTTTTAATCCAGCCAAAACGCGAGACGCTTGGGTTCATTCCCAAAAAGTAACCACGCAAATTGGTGGACATCGATTTTTTATCTATTAATTTAAAGAAGCTGCTTGTGGTAACAAGCAGCTTTATCATTATTGACTCTCCCTAACCGGTAAACGGGCTGCTCCCGGATAATTCTTGTTAGTAGGAATCAACTCAGTAGATGCTAGTCGCTCTTTAGCAGCATGAATGGCTGCAGAATACTGAGGTAACCAACGTTCTTGAGCCACTAACAACTCATCAACTAATTGCCAGACTTCTGGCGGCGTACAAACTGCACCCACTAATGGATCGAGTAACATTGCCTGTCGTAATAGAAAATCGTCGCCTTTCACAGCGGCTTCAACAGCTAAGCGTTGCACAGTAATGCTTTGGTTGCATACTGCAGCACAACCTAAAGGTAAATCGCCAATTTGCGGTATACTAATTCCATTGGCATCCACATATCCAGGAACCTCCACAATTGCATCTGCTGGCAAATTACTAATTACCCCATTATTAACAACATTAAAATGTCCGCGATAAACTCGCCCTGTCTCCAAGGCTTCTATAATACAGGAACCATGTTCTTCGCTGCGCTTCTCAGGTTTATACTCCAAAGCAGGTTGACTTAACCATTTAGGAAATTCATTTTCAAACCAATTACGACCTTCAATACAAACTCGTAAATACCCGCCAGTTTCACCATGAATCCAAGAACTTAAATCTATCCAATCTTTAATTTCTTCTGGCCGTTTTCGATACCAAGCTAAATATTCACTTAAATGACCGTTTGATTCAGTACTATAGTAACCAAAACGCCGAAGCATATCAATTCGAACTTTTTCAGTTTGACTATAAACTGGATGTTTTTCGAAAGCCTCTAATAAATACGGTGTTAAATCCTTGCCCTGATGTTTAATCTGAATATACCAAGTTTGATGATTAATTCCAGCACAAATAATATCAACTTCATTTTTAGCCAATCCAAAAACCTCTGCAATTTGGTGATGACCATGTTGAACACCATGACATAAACCAATAGTAGGTACTTGCCCATACTTATTACAAGCCCAGGTAATCATGGAATTAGGATTAGCGTAGTTAAACATAATACAATCAGAAGAACTAACTTCCCTTATATCTTTGCAAAACTCAAGCACTACTGGAATCCCACGCTGACCATACATGATCCCACCGGCACACAAAGTATCGCCTACACACTGATCGATTCCATACTCTAAAGGTAAATTAATATCAATTTCGAAAGCTTCCAGTCCACCTACACGTACCAAATTGAATACATAATCAGCGCCTTCTAAAGCTTGACGGCGATCTGTAGTGGACTGAATCTTGATTGACAAGTTATTCGAATCAATATCACGTTGTACTAGTTGTGTTACCATTGCTAAGTTCTTTGCATTAATATCAGTAAAAGCAATTGCAAAGTCTTTAAACTCTGGGACAGACAGTAAATCACGGACTAATCCCCGAGTAAAACCAATACTGCCTGCCCCAATGAAAGTAACTTTTTTTGACATCGGCTACTCGCCACCCATACCAGAAGTACCCATGGTTTCCACAATCTTACTTTGGTTAATAATGAAGACGATAATCGGTACAGACATCATCATTAAAGTAATGGCTGCAGCTACGCCTTGTCGAGCAATACCGCCAGCTGAAATTTGGTTAAGTGCTGTTGGCAATGTTTTTAGCTCTTCAGCATATAGAAACTGACCGCCAGTTAAAGACCATAGATTCTGGAAAACAAGAATAATTAATGTTAACCAAGCTGGTTTAACAATGGGCATTACAACTTGCGCATAAACTCTAAACTCGCTAGCACCATCAATTCGAGCTGCTTCAATCAAAGTATTAGGTACCATAGCATCAATAAAGTTCTTCATTAAATATAACCCTAATGTCCATTGCCAAGCGGGAACAATAATCGACCAATGAGTGTTAACCCAGCCTAAATAGGAAATCGTTAAATAGTTAGGTATATTGGTTACCGCCGAGGCAAACATTAACGAAAGCACGATTGCCTCATTAACTAACTTCCGACCAGGAAAATCATGCTTTGATAAAGCATATGCTGCTAGAGAACCAGCAATCACGTTGCCTAGCATCCCGAGTACAACAATCTTAATAGAATTATAAAAATAACGGGTAATTGGTACCCATGATTTACTCATTAGTACCATTAAATCAGTAAAGTTATCCATGGTAGGATTTTTAACAAAAAACCGCGGTGGAAACAAAAATAATTCGTTCAATGGCTTAAAGGCATTATTAATACTAAAAACTAAAGGCATTGACATAAAGGCAGCCCCTAAACCAAGAAAGATAAAAATACCAATGTCTCCACCTAATGAACGAGATAGTCTTGGTTTTCGAATTCGCTTAATCACTATCTTCCCTCCTACGTACCGATCTTGTTCAATAGACGCTGGACAAGCTTTTGTGTTCCTACCATAGTCAAAAACAATACCACAGCTATGGCCGAAGCATAGCCCATTTCGTATCGCACATTACCATAGTCCAACAAGTGCTGCATAACGGTCCAAGTAGCATAATCTGTAGGAGTTGGACCTGTTAACTGCGTTAAAATCGAAGCAGCTTGGAATGAGCCAGTAATAGACATAATCGCACCGAACATCATATAGCCACGCATCGCAGGAAGCGTTAAATACCATAACTCCTGCCATCTGTTTTTAATACCATCAATAGCACCTGCCTCATATAATGAAGGGCTAATTCCTTGTAAACCAGCAATAAATACCAGGAATGATGTTCCCAAGCTCATCCACAATGTTACCAAAATACAAATGGGCATCATCCAATCTGGATCAACAAGCCACTGAATAGGCCGATCAATTAACCCAAAATACAATAATTGAGCATTAAGATAACCATAGGTATCGCGATGGAAGATTAATGTCCAAACAATAAAAGCATTTCCAGATATTGAAGGTGCGTAAAATAATAGGGTTAAAAACGCTCTTACCTTTGGTTGTAATTCATTAATAAACCAGGCAAATATAAAACACATAAAGTAACTTAGGGGTCCGGTAATTGCAGCAAAGAACAAGGTATTTTTAACAGCTATTAAAAATACATCATCTGCTAAGAATAGTCGAAGATAGTTACCCCAACCGATCCAAGTCGGTGGCTCTAACATATTGAAATAGGTGAAACTAAAACCGATGGAAATCAAAACAGGGAGTATCGTAAAGACAGAAAATAAGAGCATGAATGGTGCAATAAACAAATAGGAGACCCAACTTTTTTTCATCCGTGTTAATAGGCTATCTGGTTTCACATTAACACTAATCTTTGACCCTACTGTAGGTCGAGCTACTTCAGAACTCACGTGAGCTCCCTCCATTCGCAGAAAGATTTTGGAACATTCCACTGTAGATCAGTGATCGATTACTAATCTACAGTGGAGCACGTTCAATGATCTAACCTATATAAATGAGTATAATGTTCCCAATAAAGATCGATTAATTCCTGACTCAACTGGTCACGACTGGTCTCTAAACCGAATTCCTCACGTTTACGGGTAATCTCTTCATTAATCGCCCGATCATATTCTAAGATTGATTCTCTCACTGGCTCATTATCAATAACTACTGCTCGAAACAGCCAGTCAAACTGACGGTGAACATAATATGCACCTAATACGGCTGGAACTCCTTCTACCCATTTCCACTGTTCTAAAAGCACTTCCCGTTCTTCTGCTCTCCATGGTAATTGCATCATTGCTTCAACATTAGCCGTAGCATAACGAGCTGCAGCACCCATTAAACTCTCCATTTCACGACCAAATCGCACCTGAGTTGGAGTAGAAGTCCACCATTTCAGGAATTCCCATGCTTTATCTTTTTGCTTAGAGCCTTCTAAGATAATTGCACCAGATGTTCCAGAAGGGACCGCCACAGAACCAGGAGCAGCAACTGTACCAGCTACTGAAACAGCCCGGTTAATGGTTCCATCAGGCATCCTTATTCCAGGTACCATAGTGAATCCCCACTCTCCACGTAACTCGGGAGCAAACACAGATAAAGTATTATACAAACCATAATTGGCGATCAATAAGGGCATTTCACCCATTCTAAAACGATTCGCCTCATCAAAAGCTTGTAATAAGTTAAACAGAGTATATAAATTGGTCAAGTCATTAAAGGTCTGAATAGCAATTTCCGAATCCAGATTTGTAGATACAACGTCCTCTTTAAACAACGGTACGCCTTTTTGGTATAACATCATCTGATAAGTATTCATATTCGGATGTAAGCCAAATTCCAGATTTTCTTTTTGTAATTCTGGAATAATAGCATAAACCTCATCCCAAGTTTGAGGTACTTCTAGGCCTAGATCCTGTAATACATCTTTCCGATAAAATAACATTGGAAAACCTTGACTTTCCGGCAACGCATAAACCTTATCTCTAAATCTATAAGGTAAAAACGCACTCTTCATAAAGCGAGTTGCCACTTCTTCAAAATCATCAAACTGTGTCAGGTCTACTAAAGCACCCCTAAAAGCCAAATCCATATTAGCCGCGCCCAAGGCTACATCAGGGGCTGTACCAGCAATGATTGATGGAATTAATAAACTATCCATTCCTTCAATTAACTCTAAGTCTACCGCAATACCAGTTTGTGGCGTAAAATCATCTTCAATCATTTGCTTGATCACTTGCGCTTGATCACGACCTGAGCCAATCCAAACTTTCAGAATGTCCTTGTCGGCAGTAACCGATCCCATATCTCCTACCCGTTTATAATCATAAGTAAAAGATGCTAAAAATGCTAAAATCTCATGTCGCAAGGTTTCTAAAAATGTTGGTTGGGTTCTTGGAAACTCTTGTTCAGGAGAAGCAATTACAATATAATCAATTTGCAATGGTTGCTCCATTGTTTGCTGAATCCAACGCCCTAGTGCTCCAACATTATCACGGAAATCAGGAATTAAAGTAGGTATTTTATGAGGTCTCTTGACCATGTCTTCTAACATAAGTACAAAAGTGTTTAGTGTGGATATATGACTACCTCGTTGACCCGTAAATTCTTCGAACTCAGCAGCAATTTCTCGTAAAGCATCTGCTTCAGCGGCCAATAATTCTAATAAACCAGGAATTTTTTTCTCTAACTCATAACTACGTAATGGATCAGGTTGACCAGAGGTAATCATAATAATTCGACGGTAAATGGTGTTTAAATTGTACATCGTATCTTCAGTTTTGCGCAGTATGTTTGCCACATCACCTAAAACAGCTTCTAGTCGTAATTCGTGTTTACCAGCCTCTAAGTAAACTAAAGCTGTTTCATCAGAATCCGCCACTGTTGGAGTGACCATTAGATAGTTTTGGTTATATGGAAAACGTAAAGCAGATGCTTCTTTAAATGGAACCTCCCCATCTATCAATAATCGGCGAGATGAATAAACTCCGCGCAGCTGGTCTTGTTTTCCTTTAATACCAATTTTGTAAAGTCCGCTAACAGGGACTTCAAATTCCCAGGCTGCCCAGTCTCCAATATTCTTCCAACGATGACCGCCAATAGAATTTAACCGAATTTGTGCTTGATGATAAGGTTCAACTGTTGGATCACCCATATCATGCTCTGGAAACAATGTTGGGGATGACCGGTAAATAGAATCTTCGCCTTGAATTTTAATAAAAACATTTTCAGCTGGTTGATATCCAGCAGCTTGGTATTCTTGCCATACTGTTTGATAGTCCTTTGGTTCTGGTTTTTGATAAAATCTTAATGAATGCAGTAATAGAGGTTCATTAACAGCAACAAGCCGAATCTGATTGCTACCTTGATTTAAATAAAATAAAAATGGCTCTTGTTCATAACCTAAGGGATCAGATAATGAAACTGTGTGCCACATTGGTATTTCTACCTGTCTAGGCCTTAAATGATTACCATAAATATCAATTTTATAAGGACCTTCATCACCAAATGCTCTGTGTAATGTGAAAAAACCTGCCTCGGAAAAAGGTTTTTTCCCATTAATTTCAATTCCTCGTTGAATACTAGAACTACGTCCCACTATCGGATGATAAGTAATCTCTAAATTATAAAAGCCTGCTTCTTCTACTTGGATATTCCATTCAATATAACCGCGTTCTCCAGTTTTCACAAAAATCCCAGGTAAGCCCTGATAATTCTCAATCAACTCTATATCTGTGGTAGCATTGACAAATGTATTAGCTGGAATGATAATTTCTGCATCTGGACGAATAGCATCTGGATAGGACTTCAAATACTCAGGATATGTTATTTCCCTGACATAACTAGTAATATCAGCAATACTTGGTTTTTCCCCAGTAGAATCTACAGTTGCTTCTTCTGCAGTAACAAACTTAAACGGAAAGATAACTATACCTAAACATAAAATAAAAACCAGAAGAACTGTCGTAAATTGATTAACACTTTTTGGCTTTCCCCACATCTTCCGCATTGTCAGGCAATCTCCTTTCACGTCCCAGTAAAACGTTTTCACCTAAGGCAAACGATTAACTGTCAGTTCTTAAATACTAAGGAAATCTAAAACCAATCCCCCTCCTTAAATAAATCAAAGTAAAGGCTTACGTTTAACTAATAATTAGTATATATAAAATATATAATTAACCATTTTAATGGGTTTCCCTTCTATTTTTCAGGACTTTTTATAATTTATCAACAGCTATCCCTTGTTAGCAACACCGATCCACTATATAATTAACCTAAGGAATTATACAAAGGTCGGTGATAGTCAGTGCAACTAAATATAGGCGGCCTAATCCCTGAATCTGTAGTTGACGGACCAGGAATTAGATTTGTCATCTTTGCGCAAGGATGTCAACATAACTGCAAAGGTTGCTTTAATCCAGAACTTCAACCATTTCAACAGAATAGACTGATGACTGTTGAAGAAATCATTGCAATGATTAAAGAACATAACAGCCAGGGAATAACCTTCTCAGGAGGCGATCCCTTTGAACAAGCAGAAGGCTTTACAGCTCTAGCACAAGCATGCCGCAAACTGGGCCTATCGATCTGGTCATATACTGGATACACCTATGAAGAGCTTATACAAAAACCTACCAAACTAAAGCTGTTACAAGAACTTGATGTGCTAGTAGATGGTAGGTTTGTTTTAGAACAAAAGGATATTACCCTAAAGTACCGCGGCTCAAGTAACCAAAGAATTATTGATGTTCAAAAATCCTTAGCCAAAGGCCAAGTGATTACAATACAATGATTTTCTTATTTATTAATTTTCTCCACGAACCCTGTAAAATCCTTTACATAATATTAACTAATTACTTATATTTGGTTTGATTTTTTTACCTTTTCCCGGGCATGGCGGTCAAGGATGGCTTTACGTAACCTTAATGCTTTAGGAGTTACTTCTAAATATTCATCCTTGGCCAAATAAGCAAGGGCTTCCTCTAAACTAAGCTGACGCGGCGGTGTTAATTTAATCAAATCGTCGGAGCCTGCAGCTCGCATGTTGGTAACATGCTTCTTTCTCGCTACATTAACTTCTAAATCACCCGCTCGATTATGCTCACCCACAATCATTCCAGCATAAACTGGTGTTCCAGGTGAAATAAACAGCTCACCACGTTCTTCTAAATTTTGTAAGGCATAGGCTGTTGCAATACCGTCTTCCCAGGCTACTAGGCTTCCACTTTGTCTTTGGCTAATCGCTCCAGCCCAAATTCCATAATGGGAAAAGGAATGATGCATAATACCATAACCTCGAGTTTCGGTTAAGAACACAGAAGAAAAACCAATCAAACCCCGAGCTGGTATCTGAAAATGAACCCGTAAACGATCTTCACCTAACTGAATCATATCAGTCATTTCACCTTTTCGCTCACCGATCAGTTCCATTACTGACCCTAAATTGGATTGAGGCACATCAATAATTAAGTGCTCATAAGGCTCTGTAATACCGTCCGCTGTTTCCTGCAAAATCGGCTCTGGTTTTGATACACAAAATTCGTAAGCTTCTCTACGCATAGTCTCAATGAGGACACTTAAATGCAATTCACCTCGGCCAGAAACCCGGAAGGCATCTGGTGAATCAGTTTCTTCTACCCTCAATGCAACATTTGTCTTTTCTTCACGTAAAAGTCGTTCACGTAAATGCCTTGAGGTTAAATATTCCCCATCTTGACCAGCAAAAGGACCATCATTAACTCGAAATATCATGGTCAAGGTAGGCTCATCGACTTTAATAGCTGGCAGAGGCAAGCTATGCTCCAATTGATTAATGGTTTCACCTATTTGAATACTCTCTATACCACTGAAGGCTACAATGTCACCTGATTCTGCTACGGCAGTTTCTATTCTTTTTAAACCATCAAAAGTATAAAGTCTACCTATTTTCCCTTTTCTTGTTTTGTTGTGTTCGCTATAAGTAATCAAAATTTCCTGGCCTTGTTTTAAAACACCACTATGAATTCGACCTAAGGCTATTCGACCAACATAATCATCATAGTCTAAGTTAGAAACTAATAAACGCAATGGTTGATCAACTAAGCTCTTTGGTGCGGGAATATGTTCAATAATCCCATCAAGAATCGGTAAAATACTAGTAGCTGTAGAAAACTCCTCTAACTCTTGTGTAGCAACTCCAGCGATCGCCGATGCATAATAAACTGGAAAATCCAATAAGTGATCATCCGCTCCTAAAGTAATCAATAAATCAAAAACCTCATCTACTACTCGATCTGGTTCTGCAAATGGTCGATCAATTTTATTGACAACTAAGATTAAAGCTAGACGGTGCTCAAGCGCCTTCTGTAGTACAAAACGGGTTTGGGGCATTACCCCTTCTTGAGCATCAACGATTAATAAGGCACCATCAACCATGCCCAAGGTTCGTTCCACTTCACCGCCAAAATCAGCATGGCCAGGTGTATCCACAATATTAATCTTGTAATCACCATATTTGACAGCAATATTTTTTGCCAAAATAGTTATGCCTCTTTCTCGCTCTAGATCATTAGAGTCTAAGACCCTTTCCTCAACAGCTTGGTTAGCGCGAAAAGCACCGGATTGTTTTAAAATTGCATCTACTAACGTTGTTTTGCCATGATCAACGTGAGCGATAATTGCTACGTTTCTTATCATGTAGTACCTCCTATTATCTCTTTCAATTTATTTTTCAGCTGCGCCAAGATAGCCTTAGCGGCTAAATAACCTTCTTCAGTTAAATCATCAACTACTTTAAAATTCACAGCACTATGATCTCCTACTTTAGGTTGAATCAGCACATCAACTAACTGAGCCTGAATTATTTCATGCTGTCGCTGCAAAATATTGATCGCATGAACCATTGACCAAAGTACAGTTTTTGGAACTTCATTTTCTAATACATCAGAATGTAAATCCACGCCGATCAGAAAATCCGCGCCTAATGCTCTTCCTACCTCAGCCGGTAAATTTTGCACTAAACCTCCATCAACTAACGGTCGTCCTTCATGCAAAACCGGCTCATAAACTCCGGGGACAGTGGAACTAATGCGTACAGCTCGTGCTACATCCCCTTCCTTAATCACCACTAACTCACCAGTCAAAAAATCAGTAGCGGTTACAGCTAACTCAATATCTAGATCGGTAAATGTTCGCTCTCTGATGATTCGCCTAACCCAGTTTTCGATTCCTTGAGAACTTAATAAACCACTTTTAAAAGCAACAGGCCGTGCTAAAAACCACCATTCAGTATTCTTAGCTAAACGATACATTTTAGCACTACTAACGCCACATGCCCAAACCCCTCCAGCAATAGCACCAGCAGAAGTACCAACAATCAAATCGATTGGCAACTTAATTTCTTCAAAAAATTTAAGTACGCCAATGTGGGCAATACCTCGGGCAGCACCGCCAGCTAAACTCAAACCAACTTTTGGTCGGTTAGGCAGCTTGGAAAATTGGTCTACCAGACTTACGATTTCCTCCATGGCCTACTCCTCCAATCCCCAATATCTAACTAAGTATACCAAATATAATTGGATTACATCAAGACAAAGCATTTAAATGAAAAATTTTTTAGACAAAGGTTTTCCTTTACATTAAAGAGAAATAATACTTGTAGATTAAAGGAGGGAATCGCTTGAGTATCAAGGATGTATTAATTGCTTTATCAGAAAATGCTGGTGTTTCAGGCTACGAAGACCAGATTGCTCAATTAATAATCGATAATTGCCCTGATGCTGATCAGATTAGACGTGATAAACTTGGCAATCTGATCATGTTGAAAAAAGCAAACGTAAAAACTGAAAAACCACCAGTTAAAGTAATGTTAGCAGCTCATATGGACGAAATTGGATTAATGATTACCAAAATCGAAGAAACTGGTTTTCTAAGATTTGCTCCTATCGGCGGTATCGATCAACGAGTTCTACTCGGGCAAGAAGTTGAAGTTCATGGTAAAAACAAACTAGTAGGCGTTATTGGCGCTAAACCGCCACATATTCAAGCTCCTAATGAGCGTGAAAGCTCTGTTGCTATGGATCAATTATTTATTGACATAGGTTTTGATAGCTATGAAGAAGCTAGTAAAGTTGTCTCTATTGGTGACTTAGTTACCCTAAAACGCTCTGTTGTGCAGCTTCAAGGCTCCTACATGGCAGGCAAAGCTATGGATGATCGTGCTAGTGTAGCAATTATGTTAGAATGCTTAAAACAACTTAATCAGCTTAACTATTCGGCTGATGTTTACGCTGTTGCTACTGTGCAAGAAGAAGTAGGCATTCGTGGAGCAACAACTAGTACTTATGGAATAGTTCCAGATATTGGTATTGCTATCGACGTTGGCCATGGGGATATGCCAGGAGTTCCAGAACATCAAACCCTTAAACTAGGTAAAGGACCTGGTATTGCCCTTGGGCCTCATGTTCATCCTAAAATTTATGAGCGATTTGTTAAAACAGCGAAAGAGTGGAATATTGACTACTCACTAGAACCAGCAACCCATCCAGGCGGTACTGACGCTTTTGCAATTCAAATTACCCAAGACGGTATTCCTACTATGCTAATATCGTTACCACTCCGTTATATGCATACACCAGTAGAAACCTTAGATTATGGGGATGTGAAAAAAGCCGCCAGATTAATTGCCCTATTCATTGCTGAACTAGATGAGGAGTTTGTGGAGGGATTGCGGTGCTTTTAAAAAAATTAACTGAAGCTTGTGGTGGTCCAGGACAAGAATATGAAATCCGTAATGTAATTCGTGAAGAAGTTACTCCCTTAGTGGATGAAGTTTATACTGATGCCATTGGTAACCTAATCACTATTAAAAATGGCACAAAATCTGGACCAAAAGTCATGTTAGCAGCACATATGGATGAAGTTTCACTAATGATTGTTAGTATTGAAAATTCAGGACTACTTAAATTTCGACCTGTTGGCGGCATAGATCCTCGGGTTTTAATTGCTAAATCAGTAGTGATTGGTCCCAACAAGGTACCTGGGGTAATTGGTTCCAAGCCAATTCACTTACAAAGTCCCGGTGAACGCAATAAACCATTTTCTCTTAATGAGCTTTTCATCGATATCGGCGCAACTAAAAAAGAACAAGCAGAACAACTAGTCAACATTGGGGATCATGCTTATTTTACAACTGAGTATGCAGAAATTGGTGCTGACAAAATTAAAGCTAAAGCCTTTGACGACCGGGTTGGCTGCGCCTTATTAATTGAAAGTCTGAAAGACAGTTATTCATTTCCGCTTTATGGTGCATTTACTGTCCAAGAAGAAGTTGGACTACGTGGAGCCGGAGTAGCTACTCATCAAATTGAACCAGATTTAGCCTTAGTTTTAGAAGGCACCACCGCCTCCGATGTTCCAGAAATCGATGAACATCAACATGCAACTTCTGTTGGCAAAGGACCTTGTCTTACTTTTATGGATCGCTCTGTTATTCCTGATCCTAAACTAGTAACGAAACTAATGCAGTTAGCGGAAAAACACAACATTCCGGTTCAATATCGTAGAAATACCGCCGGTGGCACTGATGCAGGGAAAATTCAAGCTACACGGCGTGGTACACGGGTAGCCGTGTTGGCAGTCCCTACTCGCTACATTCACTCTCCTGTTTCAGTGATCAGCAAAAAGGACTATCAAAATGCATTGAAGTTAATCAAGGCATTTCTGAAAAGTATAGAAGAAGGCGAGGTTTAAATAGATGAAAGAATTGATAAAAGAATTAGTAGAAAGTTATGGTCCAGCCGGATTTGAAAATGAAATAACGACAAAAATTAGCGAGTTAGTTAAGGATTATGTAGATGAAGTATATACTGATAAATTAGGAAATCTAATTGCTCATAAAAAAGGAACTGGCAAGAAAATTATGTTTTCTGCTCATGCTGATGAAATTGGTGTAGTAGTAACCTTTATTGATAAAAATGGATTTCTTAGATTTTCCAATGTCGGTGGTTTAAATCCCCTTACCCTTTTAGGCAATCGAGTGCGTTTTCAAAATGGTACTATTGGTGTAATTGGCAAAGAAAAAGGAGAATTAAAAGACCTAGCAATTGACAAAATGTATATTGACATCGGAGCAGAATCAGAAAAGGAAGCAAAAGAGAAAGTATCCATAGGAGATTTCGCTATTATTCACCGAGAGTTTGCTGATTTAGGCAACCGTGTAATTGGTAAGAGTATGGATGACCGAATTGGTTGTGTAGTTCTAATCGAAGCATTAAGAAGATTAAACCATTCTGAGCACGATTTATACTTTGTTTTTAGTGCCCAAGAAGAAGTAGGTCTAAGGGGAGCTCGTACCGCGGCATATGACATTGACCCTGATTTAGGAATTGCATTAGATGTGACTTTAACTGGAGATACGCCAAAAGCACACACCATGGCAGTTGAACTCGGTAAAGGAGCAGCAATTAAAGTAAAAGATGCTTCAGTAATCACTCACCCAAAAGTAAAAGATCTACTTATCAAATTAGCTGAAGACAATAAAATCGATTATCAACTTGAAGTTTTAGAATTTGGCGGAACGGATGCAGGAGCTATCCACTTAACTAAAACAGGAGTGCCTTCGGGAGCCATCTCAATTCCCTGCCGCTACGTGCATACCGCTTCCGAAATGGTTGACGTACGGGATGTGGAAAATTGTGTAAAATTAGTTTTAGCATTAGTTCAAGATCCAATTTCCGAAATATAATTAAAGGCTTTGCCAAGATGGCAAAGCCTTTTTTAGAAATACTTTCGAACTTCTTGTAAAGATAATTTTTCAGCAGTCATCCGGACAATGTACTCTTCCAAAAAACGATCTGCCTTAATATCCACGGCCAACCGTGAATTTTTTGCTCGCTGCCAAAAACCCTTGTAATCCACAACCATTTGTCCACGACATAATCCATCAGTTGCAATATCTACAGTATGATTTTCCCAAGAAAAGACTTCAGGCAAAACAATGGCTGCTACTGCCAACGGATCATGTATACCACAACCCAAGCGATGTTCCATTTCCCAATTCACTCGTAACAAGTAATTGGTAATCTGATAGACTAACTGCGAAGTCGCAGTGTCAATCAGATTAAGAAATTCGCGATGAATCGGATTGAGAATCACCTTGTGCGAAATATCTAATCCAACTACTGTAAGCGGAACTTTTGCCCATGAAAATACAAGCCTAGCTGCTTCAGGATCTGTCCAAAAGTTAAACTCTGCTACTGGTGAAACATTACCTGTTACCCGAGCTGCACCACCAAAAATAACAATCTCCTCATACAAGGCCATAGCCTCAGCATCAGTAATAATTGCCTGAGCTAAATTGGTAAGTGGTCCTAGACAAATCAGAGTCAGTTCTTTTGGGTAAAGTCGTGCCTGAGTAATTAAAAAATCAACTGCTGATATATTTTCTACACTTCGCTCTGTAAGTGGCCAACTACAATCACCTAATCCATCAGTACCATTAACCTTGGTAACAGGTTCTAACTGTCGCTCTAACGGAGCATTTGCACCTAAAAATACTGGAATATAATCTGCTCCAATAGCATCTAAAACTCTTAAGGCATTATAGGCGCCTCGTTCCAGTGTCACGTTCCCTGGAACAATAGTTACTCCCTCGAGACTAATTTCTGGGGATTTTACAGCCAACATTAATGCTAATGCATCATCAATGCCTGGGTCAGTATCAACTATAACCCTTCGTTTCAAGAGATCCCCTCAATTCTCAATCTACTATTTCTTTCGATCAGCGAAAAACTTCTTAGCAACTTCAGGAAATAGAATATAACTGAGTACATCTTCTTCCTGAATCATTAAATCCTTAATTTCTTCTCGAGCCTTTTCTAAAGCAGGCTCTAATAAATCTGCAGGACGTTGAGTTAATGGTTCCTCATCACCAATTAATTCTTTACGTATTTCTGGATCAATTTCAATTGGCGAACGTCCATATAACCCTTTGACATAGTCCTTGATTTCTTTAGACTTAACTGAATAACGCTTACCAGTTACCACATTTAATAACGACTGTGTACCCACAATTTGACTCATTGGTGTTACTAATGGTGGATAACCTAGGTCTTTCCGAACCTTAGGTACTTCTACTAAGATCTCATCATAGCGATCACTTAAGTTTTGTTGCTCTAACTGAGATTTCAAGTTAGAAAGCATTCCACCAGGTATTTGGCTAAGAATTACCTCAGGTTCTACTTTAATAGCTGGTTTTTTATAGTCAGCTAGACGTTTATTCATTATTTCACTAATTTTCGTCAATAATGCTAAGTCAAGCTTAGAATCAAATGGCGTTCCTTGTAAAGCTGCCACCATGGTCTCAGTTGGTGGTTGAGATGTTCCAAGAGCCAAAGGAGATAATGCTGTATCAATGACATCTGCACCGGCCTGAATAGCAGCCCAATAGGTCATCGAAGCAAATCCGACAGTATAGTGAGAATGAACTTGAACTGGCAGATCAATATTGGCCTTTAACTGACTGACTAAATCATAAGCTACTTGTGGTGTCAAAATACCTGCCATGTCCTTAATACAAATGGAGTCTGCTCCAAGTTCCACAAACTCTTTAGCCAACTTTAAGTAACCCTCAATATTGTGAACCGGGCTAGTTGTGTAAACTATAGCTGCTTGTAAATGACCGCCAGCTTTTTTAGTAGCCTTGATTGCTCTTTCTAAATTACGAATATCATTCAGCGCATCAAACACACGAATAATATCAATTCCATTTTCGATGGATTTAGCGACAAACTCATCTACAACATCGTCAGGATATTGACGATAACCTACTAAATTCTGACCTCTTAGAAGCATTTGCAGCTTAGTATTTGGCAAATTCTTTCTTAATGTCCGCAAGCGATCCCAGGGATCTTCGTTTAAAAAGCGCATACAACTGTCGAAAGTTGCGCCGCCCCAAACTTCTAGCGAATGATAGCCTACTTGGTCTACTAATTCAGCTATGTCTAACATATCTTCAATTCTTAATCTAGTAGCTAGTAAGGATTGATGAGCATCACGAAATAACGTTTCACTAATACCAATTCTTTTTTCTTTCAATTATTACCCTCCTAACATGGATAACAAGATACCAGCTGCAATCGCTGAACCAATAACTCCAGCCACATTCGGACCCATCGCATGCATTAACAAGAAATTAGTCCGATCTTCCTCTTGCCCTACCTGATGGGCAACCCGCGCTGACATAGGTACAGCAGAAACACCGGCAGCACCGATTAACGGATTAATCTTACCGCCTGATAGTTTATTAAGTATCTTACCAAAAATAACACCAAAGGCGGTGGCAAAAGCAAAGGCTACCACACCTAAAACTAAAATTTTAATCGTACTGCTCGATAAAAAAGTTTCAGCTTGTGCTGTAGCACCAACGGTTAACCCAATTAAAATAGTTAGGATGTTAATTAATTCATTCTCTGCAGCACTCGCTAACCGTTTAGTAACTCCTGTTTCCCTTAGCAGATTACCAAACATTAACATACCTAATAGTGGTACTGAAGATGGAACCAAAATACCACCAAACAATGTTACAATAACCGGAAACATAATTTTTTCTAATTTGGATACTGGGCGTAGT
Source organism: Bacillota bacterium (assembly GCA_012521185.1). GTDB lineage: Bacteria > Bacillota > Limnochordia > Darwinibacteriales > DTU012 > JAAYMV01. Next base: position 13,789 of record JAAYMV010000074.1, on the reverse strand, counting down.
TGCTCCATACGAATTTTTCGTTCTTCCGGAGTTGTTAAGGCCCGCATAATTGGTGGTTGAATAATTGGTACTAAAGCCATATAGGAATAGGCTGAAATAGCGATCGGAGCTAATAAATGAGGGGCCAATTTTGATGTAAGATAAATTGCCGTAGGTCCATCCGCGCCTCCAATAATGGCGATAGACGCGCTTTCATTTAAAGGAAAACCAATAGAACTAGCTACAATAAAGGTACCAAAAATACCTAATTGAGCTGCAGCTCCTAATAATAGACTTCTGGGATTGGCAATTAATGGACCAAAGTCAGTCATGGCACCGATGCCTAAAAAGATCAGCGGCGGATAAATTCCGAGTTCAACACCGGTATATAGAAGTCGCAATAGTCCATTTGTTTCCATAATTCCGCTTCCAGGAAAGTTAGTTAAAAACGCGCCAAAAGCAATCGGTACTAATAACAAAGGTTCATACTTACGGTAAATTCCTAAATATAAAAGCACGACAATTATGACGTACATCACTAATTCGCGCCATGTTATTAAGCTTAGACCCGTGCTTTCCCACAACATTTCAAACATTGCGTTGCCTCCTAGTTAATGATAGCGATTACTTGATTAGCAGCCACTGACTCGCCTGTAGACACTATTTGTGCGACAGTTCCCGCTACTGGTGAAACAATTTCATTTTCTAATTTTAAAGCTTCTAAAGATAATAACACATCACCAGCTGAAACTTTATCGCCAACTTTAACTTTCACGGATAACACAGTTCCAGCCAACGGAGCAGGTACAGGAGTTCCATCTACTGTCTCAGTTTGTGTTGCAGATGTTTTAGGCGTCTCTTTTGTAACTGCTTCTGTTTTGACAGCTCCTTTAGTTTCAATTTCTTCAACCTTCACTTCATAAACTCGATCCTCAATTGTCACTTTGTATAAGGTCATTAAACATCCTCCTTAAATTGATTATTTTAATCTTTTAACACTTAACTTCCCTTGATGACCTAGTTTCTTCATTAAAGCAGCGATGATCACTAAGTCTGTTTGCTCCCGTTGTTTGAAATAAGGTAAGTCTGTAAAAACTGGAGTAACTATTCTAGATTCTTCTTCATTCTTTGGTAAGGCTTTACCAATTAATTCGATAATTAATGACAATATCCATAAAATCAAAAATACTCCGATTACTCCTACTAAACTGATGGTTAGAGCACTTATGTCACTCGCCTCCTTTAAATTTTTATGATATTTTATGTAGAATGCAACAGAAAAATTAGGACTGTTACCGGTGCTATGTAAAATCTTCCCGATTGTGCAATGTTTTTCCTGCTAGTTTTTGTCTGTTTGGGAAAAAATCTGAAATTTAAACTTACAAAAAAATATGTCTTTTCAAACATCTTTGTAATATGCCTGAGCATGTTTTTTCAAAAGTGTAAGTAAGCGATTACCTAAAACAAAATAAATAATCACATTCCCTAGCGCATGACTTAAGTCATGAGGCAAACCAGCCAAATAATAAACCCGATACTTAAAACCATATAATAAGCCATCTAAACTAACCAGCGCACCAAATAACATCCCCATCAATCCTGCAAATATAGAGCCTATATAAAGATGCTGTTTAAAAGGAGTTTTGCCAAATAGGAAACTAGCAACAGCCACAGCAGACCAGCCTAAAATTTGAAATAAAGTCCAACTGCCATGTCCTAAGTACATGTTAGACAAGACTGTCGATAAAATAGCAACAGCGAGACCATGTTTTAAACCAAGCGCTAAAGTTGTAACAATTATAATCACAGTAGTTGGTTGGACACCAGGTAAAACTGCCATCACAACTCGGCCAGCAAAACTTGCAGCCGAGAGGATAGCGATGAGCACTAGATCACGAATTACTGTTTTTACTTCCATGATCTTAAATCCCACTGATAAACGTCATTATGTTTAATTTTGTATTGTCCAGCTCCAACCATAGCCATTTCTCCGTTAATAGTAAAAAACCAAGCTGTGCTAGCTTTATCAGACGCGGCACGACCTTGAATAGATGTAATAAAACCATTAGTATGCTCTACAACAAATTTACGTTCCATTAGTTCTAATAAAGTATAATTACTGTCAGGTGGTAGTTTAAAATAATAAACCATCGGATTTTGGCCATTATTTTCACTTAAAATAACTTTTACTTCTAGGAAATCAGCAGCTAATACGGTTACTGAACTTGCTAGGATAAAACACAATACAAATAAAGCAATTTTGTAATTTCTCATCATTCTTACCTCCTAAAAACATAAAAGTATACATCCTAAGTCATTAGAGTTAGGATGTCTTTACTGACTACATTAGATAGTCATGGCGCCAAATCCACCATCAACTCGAACTAGTGAACCAGTTACATAACTAGATGCTTTTTCTGATGCCAACCAGATACAAACACCTTTTAACTCATTTGGATCACCAAAACGTTTAACAGGTGTATGCCGCATAATGTCTGCAATTCTCTCTTCTGATAAAATCTTACGATTTTGTTCTGCAGGGAAGAAACCTGGAATAATCGCGTTCACTCTAATGTTATAAGGAGCTAACTCACGAGCTAAATATTGAGTTACATTATTTGTACCAGCTTTTGATGCTGAGTAAGTGAAAACTTTGGATAACGGTGGCCCAGACGATACAGAGGAAATATTAATAATACTGCCTCCTGTACCTTGCTTAATCATCTTTTTAGCAAAAATCTGATTAGTAGCCACTAGCCCCCGGAGGTTAACAGCCATGATTTTGTCCCATTCCTCCATCTCTAATTCTAGAAATGGTGTCGAACTATTTACACCAGGAGCGTAGAGCAAAATATCTATTGAATCTGTCCATTCTTCAATTTCATCAGCAGCTCGCTGAATGGAAGGAATATCTGTTACATCTGCAACAAATGATTTGATCTCGCCACCAATCCGGCGAATTTGCTCCTCAGTATCAGCAGCATATTCCATCTTCATTACTACGGACGCAATTTTAGCTCCATGTTCTGCAAAACCTTCGGCAATTGCCCGTGCTAATGTACTATTGCCTCCCATAATCACTGCCGTTTTTCCTTTTAAGCTAAATAGATCTGACATGTGCTTACCTCCTGTTAATATTCAATTAAGCGTAATCCCTCACCAAGTTTCCATTTGCATCAAATTCAAATTCGTAAGGCTCCGATAAAACTTCCAGATTCGGATTATTCTTTACTTCTGGCAACATAGACTCGGAAACTTCTATTACACCAACTTCTAAGGTATTTTTGATCCTTACTAAGCGAACTTTAGTAAAATCTAATATATTACTAGTTTTAATCGCTGCTTGCAACGCTTGGCGATCATTATCTAAAGTTGTAGGAATTTTGGTTGGTGCAACAACAGTGGAGGTTAAACCATTGGCATAAATCTTGTCATAATCCACTTTCTCAACACAATAACGGGTCGTGAAATCAGCCGTACCTATTCCATTGGCATTACCCTCGGTTTCCTCAGTTAAATCTAAGACAACAATTTTAGTCACCTCAGGACCGCCATGAGCATATGGCGTTGGATAACGACCAACTACGTTAGGATCCATCCCGTCTCCACTAATGTTTTTACCAATCTCATCAACTACTAAAACATCGATTTGACCAAAATATAGCCTAGGTATGCGAGCCTTGGCTTCTTCTAATAGCTTAGGCTCAACTTTTTCGATATCCTTAGCCAAAACCACTTCTAATCTAAGAACTTTATCAAAAGCATTTTCTACAGTTGCTATGCCAAAAAGGACAGGTAACTTTTCAATGATTATTTTTGCCATAGCAGGCACATTCTCAGCCATATACTTAAAACCTAATTGATGGCAGGCTTCTGCACCTTTCTGTTTTCCAAGACCAATGGCTAACATCTTCATCAAACCACTCTCAATCGGACCTCGAAACGCAGTATGTGGTTTAACCCGATTGATCACCACAATACCATCAGCCTCACAGGCATACTTATCCACATAAACGGGCAAACCATTCGGCAGCTCACCAATTTTGTTCACTTCCATGGAAGAACGAATTGGAGCACCAACGGTTTCTTCAGTCACTCCAAGTTGACGTAAAACATCTATTTGTCCTTGAGCATTAGCCCCACCATGACTACCCATACTCGGTACGATAAAAGGCTCAGCACCAAAACGTTTTAATTCCTTAACCGTAGTAGCCGTTATTTCAGCAATTTTATCTACACCACGGCTTCCCACAGCAATTGCAATAGACATGCCTGGCTTAATTAGACTTTTAATTTGGTCTTGATTAAGTTGTTCGGATAATACTTCTGTCACATTTTCTAGTTGAGTCGGATCGAAAATCTGTCTGACTTTAACCATTCTAGGAATCGGAATATCTTTAACCAAATTCGCTACAATGCTCATTCTGTCACCTGCCTCTCAAAATTATTATCTATATATAGGTTATCCACTTATTTTTTTACTTCTCCTATGAAGAATGAAATCCTGCTAATAACATTTAAAAGATTTGATTCACAAGCTCCTAGCCGCGACTGTGACCATTACCATAAACAATAAATTTATTAGTAGTTAATTCTACTAGTCCCATTGGACCGCGAGCATGTAGTTTTTGGGTGCTAATCCCTATTTCAGCACCTAAACCAAATTGGGAGCCATCAGTAAAGCGAGTGGAAGCATTCACATAAACTGCTGCTGCATCTACTTCCTTCAAAAATCGTTGTGCATTAGTGTAAGATTCTGTTAATATAGCTTCCGAATGCTGTGTTCCATAGTAATTGATATGTTTAATGGCTTCATCTAGTGAATTTACTACTTTAACCGCCAAGATTAAATCCAAATATTCTGTGCTCCAATCCTGCTCACTAGCTAACTCAACGTCGGGTACAATTCCTTTAGTTTGTTCGCAACCAATCAGTTTAACCCCTTTAGTTTGTAAACGTTCTTTCAGCAAAGGCAAAATTTCTGGTGCAATTTTTTGATGAACTAATAAGGTTTCTACCGCATTACAAACCCCTGGTCGTTGAGTTTTGGCATTATCAACAATATCTAAGGTCATTTGGTGATTAGCGCTTTCATCAATAAAGATGTGACAAACGCCTTCACCTGTTTGAATCACTGGTACAGTGGCATTTTCAATCACGGTTTTTATTAATCCAGCGCCACCTCGTGGAATAATAACATCAATATACTCATTTAGTCTTAGTAACTTTTGTACCTGTTCACGGCTAGTATCCTCAATAATTTGTAAGATCTCTGGTGAAAGACTTTCTTCCTCTAAAGCTTGTCGTAACAAACTAACGATTTGCTTGTTTGAATTAATTGCCTCACTTCCACCTCTTAAAATAACACCATTCCCTGCTTTTAAGCATAATCCGGCTGCATCAGCAGTAACATTAGGACGTGCTTCGTAGATCATAGCTACTAGTCCTAAAGGCACACGGATATTCTCTATTCTTAAACCATTTGGTCTTACTGTACCAGAAATTACCTGACCAACTGGATCAGGTAATAATGCCACATCTTTTAATCCTGCTGCCATATCCTGAACTCGAGTAGCAGTCAAAGTAAGTCTGTCTAATAAAGCTGTGGATATCCCCCGGTCTTTAGCTGCAAGCACATCCTGAGCATTAGCTTGTAAAATATCATCTGTATTGGCTAGCAAAAGATCAGCCATTCTATTGAGTACTTGATTTTTTCGGGAGCTTTCTAAATTCTGCCATTGACTGAGCACCTCTTTGGCTAATTGTGCTTTTCTAATAACTTCCATGAACTTCGCCCCTTTACAATATTGTTAGTCATTACCAAGTTATCTCGGTGAATAACTTCATCATATAAGTGCTGCACAGGAAGGGAATCAATTTCAGCCGATACTTTACCTTTAATAATTTCAATTTCTTTAGCGGAATAATTGGTTAATCCCTTAGCAATTTCTCTTCCTGACTGATCACAAATTTTAACTAAATCACCTGCAGTGAAATTACCTTTACATCCTACAATCCCTGCTGGCAATAAACTTTTTCCTGCCTGTAAAGCAGCAACTGCACCTTGATCAATGATAATCTCGCCATGGGGATGGGTATAAAAAGCCATCCATCGTTTACGGCTAGGCATCGCTACAGAATCTGGCAAAAACAAGGTTCCAACTCCTTCGCCATGAACCGCCTTTCGAATCACATTGGGAATACTACTATTAGTTATAATCATGGGAATCCCTGAAGATTGTGCGATCTGGGCGGCATGGAACTTAGTAACCATTCCTCCAGTGCCTAAACTACCTGCATCACCAGCTAAACTCATTATTTGCTCATCAATTTCTTCAATAACAGGGATTAACTCCGCTGTCGGATCTTCCTTAGGATTTTTATTATACACCCCATCAATATCCGAAAGAACCACTAATAAGTCCGCAGACACCAAATTAGCTACTAATGCTGATAAGGTATCATTATCACCAAATTTAATTTCATCAACGGCTACTGAGTCATTTTCGTTAACGATGGGAATTACATTTAAACGTAAAAGTGTTTCAAAGGTATTACGACAATTTAAGTAACGTTTACGCTGCTGTAAATCCTCTGCTGTTAGTAATACTTGAGCACAAACATGGCAATACTCCGAAAAGAATTTTGAATAAATTTGCATTAATAAACCCTGTCCGACAGCAGCAACGGCTTGTTTTTCTGGTATCGTAGCTGGACGTTTCGTTAAACCTAATCTACTCAGTCCTGCTCCTACAGCACCAGAAGATACCAAAATAATCTGATGTCCTTCGTTAACCAAATCAGATATTTCTCGAACTAATCTTTCAATTCGGTCAAATCTTAAACGGCCATTTTCGTAGGTCAAAGAGCTAGTTCCAATTTTTACTACTATTCGCTTATTATCCATAAATTACTTCCCCTTCTAAAAAAGCCTCAAGTTATTGCATTGCACAGCAGTTTTCTATATTCTATCTTAGTAAAACAAATTCAGCAAGAGATTTCCGTTGACAAATCCCAAGATTATCTATATAATTAGAAAAACCTTATCAAAATGCAGGAGTAAGTTCAATGTTAAACAAGCAACAAAACCCTAAAGCAAACTTACAGGTTAATAATTTCCGATTTTACTTTAGCTGGGGCTATTACTTTTTTAGCGCTGGCTATTACTTCTGGAAAAAATTAAATAATAACCTGTTAGTTTCTAAGAGGACCCTTTGTTGATTGTTAAACATTTATAACTAGTATTATAAAGTTTTTTAAAGGGAGACTTTTAGAAGTCTCTCTTTTTGTATCTAAAAATAAAATAGTAAAATGGAGGTAGAGAAATGGTAATTATAATGAAACCCCAAACACCAAAAAGCGAAATTGATCGAATGGAAGAAAGACTAATTAACTTAAGTTTTGATGTTCACCGTTCCCAAGGTGAAAACTATACTATCCTTGGACTAATCGGTGACACCACCAAAATCGATGTTAGTCAATTAGAAGCCAATGAATACGTTGAACGAATTATTCGTGTCCAACACCCTTTCAAACGGGTAAGCCGTTCTTTCCAACCAAACGATACTGTAATTGATATTGCCGGCCATAAAGTTGGCAGAGGCAACTTATTAATCATTGCTGGACCCTGTGCAGTAGAAAGTCAAGAGCAAGTATTAACAATTGCCAAAGATATTAAAAAGCATGGTGCTCAGTTATTACGCGGTGGCGCCTACAAACCACGCACTTCCCCATACAGTTTCCAAGGACTCGAAGAAGAAGGCTTGAAAATCTTATTAGAAGCAAAAAAACAATATGGTTTACCAGTAGTCACAGAATGTGTTTCACCAGACACTGTTGAGTTAGTTGCTAGCTATGCCGATGTAATTCAAATCGGTGCTCGGAATATGCAAAACTTTGCTTTATTAAAAGAAGTGGGCAAAACTGATAAAACAGTTTTACTAAAGAGAGGCATGTCTGCAACAATCGAAGAGTTCTTGATGGCTGCAGAATACATTATGGCTGAAGGTAATCAAAATGTGATCCTTTGTGAACGTGGCATTCGCACTTATGAAACGTACACTAGAAACACACTAGACATTAGTGCTATACCTGCTATTAAACAATTATCTCATCTGCCAATTATTTGTGATCCAAGTCATGCAGCTGGAAAATGGGAAATGGTCGAACCCCTTGCTAAAGCGGCTATTGCAGCAGGAGCAGATGGTTTAATAATAGAGGTACACCACCAACCTGAACTAGCCTTATCTGATGGAGCTCAATCCCTAAAACCAGATAAATTTGGGCATTTAGTGAAGGTATGCAAAGAAATTGCCGCCTTAAACCTATCACTGGTTTAAGCTAAGCTGAAAGGGGATCACTATGGATTCAACTGTTGCTTACCAAGGAGTTCCGGGATCATTTAGTGAGCAAGCCTTGTTACAATTCTTTACTAATCCTGTACAAACCACTTATGTCACAACTTTCGCCGAAGTATTTAAGCTATTAAATAATCAAGAAGTGGATTATGGCGTCTTGCCTATTGAAAACTCAAGTACTGGCGGTATCTATGAAATTCTTGATTCATTGAACATGTATGATCTGTATATTGTTGGTGAAACCTATGTCCGTGTTACCCACCATTTACTTGGCTGTCATGAGGCAACCATCGATACCATTCAGGAAATCTATTCCCATCCACAGGGTTTTCAACAAAGCAGGCTATTCTTAGACAAGTTTCCGCAATGGAAGCATATTCCCTACTATAATACAGCGATTAGTGCTCAATTAATTGCCGAGGAACAAGATCCCAAAAAAGCAGCTATCGCTAGTAAACGAGCAGCAGAAATTTACAATCTAAAAGTCGTTGTTGAAAATATTCAAGATGTAAATAACAATTATACACGCTTTGTAATTATAAGTAAACACATGCATCAAGATGCCGCTTATAATAAAATCAGTATTGTCTATTCCCTGCCTCATAGTGTGGGCTCATTGTATCAGAGCCTAGGGATATTTGCTGAACATCAAGTAAATATTTTAAGTTTACAGTCTAGACCAATCAAAGAACGACCTTGGGAGTTTTACTTTTACTTAGACTTAGCAGGAAATATCGAAGATCAAAATGTTAAGGCAGCACTTTTACAAATTAAAGAATTAAGTCGCCAATACAAACTGCTTGGTAATTATCTTGCGAGTGATAATACTGGTAAATTAGATGTTTAAAAAAACGCCAAAAGTAGCTTTAAAGCTTACTTTGGCGTTTTAACCTTTCTTAAAGAGGTTGGAAAACTGCTGTTAATTTCAAATCTCTATCAGGATTGACTACTATTACAGGACTTTGACTTTCAAAATCTCCTTCCCAACCAATAAACTGGTACCCTGGTTTAGCTTGAGCAGTTATCTGCAACGGAATACTCAAAAAATACTCGCCTTCCCAGCTTTCTAGATTAGTTACCCCGGGCATTTCCTGATCAAGTAAAACCGAATTAACCTGCACCTGACCACCTAAACTTGGGTTAGCAATAGTTAAACGATAAGTACCTGGCAAATTAAAGTGTTCCACTAAAATATTTCGGATAGCTTCCGGTCGCTTCAAAGCAAAATCCCTAAATGTATCTACATTAGCCTGCCAGCCTTCCACTGATGTACTTGGCTGGCCCCACCGCTGAATGTGTTCTGCCATTTCTGGCAATAAAGTTCTTTCGATTTGATTGATTACGCTTATTACTCTTTCAGGTCGAAATGACGTATTCAAATGATCTGCAAAGGTATTCAAAAACCCATTGCGAAACTGTTCATTTGGTAATAAAGCTCGCAACAAATGTCCATGGTTATCGAGAGCATGTTGTAAGCTGTTATGTAGATAAGCTTCTGATCCATGGGCATATCCAAAACCAAAATCTGTATCAAACATCATCCAGCGCCATCGGCCATCCTGTCCATAAGGGGCATCAGGTTCGTATTTTTCAGTACGAGTCCGCCAAAACTTAATGTTCCCAGCTGGCCAATCTGTATTAGTAAAATAAATTTGAGCTACATAATAATCAATGAAGTTTTCCACATCCATTAGGGTTTGAATGTATTCATAGTTTTCTTGTTTAGTCATATCTACTGATTGAGCAAAACCTAACATCCGGGCATAATGCTGTTCATCACCAGGTAAACCTGTATCTAAAACATGGTAGCGGCCATCAAGGATGACTACGTCATCAGGGGCAACTCCATAATTCGTAGCTATATAATATTTATCATAGCGTTCTCTTAAATTAAGAATTCCCCAATACTCTCCATTAAGAAAAACAATTGCTGGCCGATATGCCATTGTATCTAAGCGCCGATGAGCAATCAAACTTTGCATTAGGGCATCAGCAAAATGAGTTCGAACCCAATCATTGCCAGAATTACGCAATAATAACCGATAAAACTCTTCCAATGGTTGCTGATCTCCATTTTTCAATAAACCAGGAAAAACGGGATAATTAATGACATCTTTACTATCATATTGAGCGCGAGCATATAACTTAATACTTTTTTGCGGAAAAGCTCGCGTAACTCCGCCATGAATTCTCATTCCCATGTTCTGAGAAAAACCAAGACTGCCACCCGGTTCAAAAAACTCAACTGAAACAGGTCTTTCCCACTGTTCACCACGCCGATTATAATTAGCAGAGTTATGCCAAGGACGATCTGGGCGAGCATTGAAATAAAAAGCACCTGCTACATAAATCCCAGTCCAACTGTTGATTAAGTTATCGGGATCAGTAACTAATGAAATAACTGGCAGACTATATCTTTGATCCATCTCTGGATCCACAAAAAATGTTTGAGTTACCGTATTACTGGCAAGTTCTCCATCCTTATAAGCAACAGCTCGTACCACTGTTGCCTGAAAAATATCTTGCACTTCCCAAGGATCGTAACCTTTGAATAATAATTGGCCAATATGATCAGTGGCTACAACTGCTGGATCATATGGACCTAGAAAATTCATTGGGTAAAGAAATTGCTTTTTAGGACTTTGGTGGCTGATTAAAATTGGTTCTTCATAAACTAATGATTTTTCCGTTGGTTCCGATCCATCAAGAGTATAATAAATAATCACATCTGGATTAACATGTTTCAATTCCAAATAAAATTCCTCCAGGTAAAAACCTGGAGAATGAGAGAATGAGGGTGGTTGTACCACCCCAATGTATGAACTTACATTCGTATTTTCTCGATTAGGTGTGGGGCGAGTAAAGAAGAAAAATTGTTGACTGCCATCCGGATAGCGTCCATACGATATATCCCGCGGAATTTCTACTGGTGGAATATAATCCACGATTTCCCCTTGAGGATTGGAAAGCACCACCGGCTCACCCGCTGTACTTAATTTAAAATTGGTGTGCAGTTCTCTAGCATTATGAAAGTCCTTCCCTGAAGCATAAATGAGAAAGTAACCTTTAGCTGGAATCGAAACTCCTTCTGGAAACTGCCATTTATATTGCTCCGATAAATCATCGCTTAAGTAATAACCAGAAAGATCTATGGGTTCATTAGACGGATTGTATAACTCTATCCAATCTGGATTATCACCAGCTTGATCCCGTACATAACTGCCATTGGATGTCATGATTTCATTTATATAAATCATTTGACTTGGAATCTCTGGCAGAACAACAGGTTCCCTTAAAGCAATGCTGTGCCAATATTGACGTAGCGGTGCATATCCATCTTGGCTAGAACTTAGATTAATCGGGTTATCACGTAAATCAACTTCTTCTTGTAAAGCACCTTTAGCCATTAACTGTCCAATAACAGTTAAATCACTAATCCCTGTATTGCGGATATTTAACCGTGTTAATTTAGTTAACGAACTTAAGATATTCACTTGCTCTCCAATATACACATTACGCATAATTAAAGTAGTTAGGTTAGTTAAATTGCCGATTACTTCAATATTTTCAATAGGCGTTGAATGAATATTTAAGTACTGTAGATTGACCAAATTACTAATCGGCGATAAATCAGTCACTAATGTCTCGCGCAAATTTAGACTTTCTAAATAGACCAAATTACGTAACGGTTCTAAATCTGCAATCGGATTGCCCCTAAGATCTAGAGTACGCAAATTGGTCAGGGTTTGGATGCCTTCAATAGAAGTAATTCCTAAATCTCTAAGGGACAGAGTTGTGATTAAATCAGGGCGCGATTGTTTAGTTAATATTTCTCTGAAAAGTGGATCTGGAATGGTCGGGGCCTCAGCCACTCCGATACTGCTCCAAGATAACATCAACGACACTACTAGAAATAGACAAAACATTTGTCTTCGTTTCATAAATTCTCGCCTCGCATCCGAAATTTGTGTTGACTAATAAGCTTTCCTGAATCCCTCTGACTAGCAAAACCTGTTTGAGCTAATGCTGGGTAAAAGACATCTGGTCGGGCTCGTTCAATGCTTTGAGCATACTTACTGTTGGCTATCCAATGTAAGCCCTGTTTCTGAACTAAATCTCGCACCCAAAGCGGTTGCCGCCCAGTATGTTTAATCTCCAATACCACGTTGCCAGGCATGTGCTGCCTAAAGAAGCAGTTAGCAGGAAATAATTCCTTTGACCACATACTGCAAACACCATGATCAAAAGTAATCCTTAAATCTCCTGACCGACGTGAACGAAATCCATGTCGATGGTACTGAACTATAACTTTAGGACGCAAATTATTAAGCAGCACCTGCCGTTCAAACTCGATTAATACAGGGTTGTTATTTACAGGAAATCGATAATCTGTCATAAAATGCTCATACCAAGCAAACGAAATAAAAGTACTATGTTTAATGGTTAATCCACCCTTTTTCGACTTTAACTCAACCGATAAACGATCATTAGGATAGGGTAAGTATGTACGTATTCTTAATTTCACCCTGCCCCATGCACCAGCTAAATTATCACGATAAGCTTGGTAATCCCCGTCATCAAAATATAGGCTTCTTATTAGATAAGCCTGTTCTCGCGAATAAATATCAGCTTCCATTGGCGCTCCTAACAACTCATTTCTCACCTGATAATAATGGCTTTGGGATAAACGAAACTTGGTTTCAAATCTAGCAGTCGTTTTCACTGAGTTTCTACCTTTCCTAATAATCACATTGGTAAGGCTAATTGTGGAGCTAATAATGAAACCTCGATAAGTCCATCAAGTTTCTCTAATTCAGCAACCAGCTGATCTGCAGCTGCGAGATTATCTTTCGGGAAATCTATCTCTAAGACTCGCTCCCAAACCCCCTCTTTAACCTGATGCGAACGAACATAAGTGCGAGAGGTATACGCACCAATAATTCCGGCAAGATGTAATTCCGTAAATGATTTTGTACCAGTTAGCACCAAAACATATTGACTATTCATTGGCAAACCATAATCAATATAATAAAGAACTAAAATTGCTATTGTAATAATTAAATTACCGATTATTACAGTAACATTATTAAAAGTTCCAGTACCTAATCCAGTGGCAATTGACCAAAAAACAAAAACCATATCTCTAGTATCTTTAATTGGAGTTCGGAATCGAATAATCGATAAAGACCCTACTAAACCAAGGGATAAAACCAGATCCCCTTGAATAAACAACATAACTATATTAACAATCGGTGCTAATAAAACCAAAGTGGATAAGAATGATGCCTCATAATTTATACCTCGATTGGTATGTTTATATATAAAGCCAATTACTAAGCCTAAACCAATCGACAGCAACATTGAAAAAATTAAACGGATTAATAGCTCTTGAGATATACTAATTAATCCGATAATTGTTTGCCACATCGCTAAAGTCCTTTCTTGATTTAACT